>JADFMD010000204.1 GCA_022564055.1 Gemmatimonadota bacterium | reverse complement strand
TCCGAGGTGCCCGCTCCGGACGTGCCGGCTCTGAACAGGGCGTCGCTCGCAGCGTCGAGGGCTCGCATGAGCATCGCCCCCACCTCGGGGTCCAACCTGCCACGCACCAGGTACATGCCCTCCTCGTCCGGGAAGACGGAGAAGCAGCGTGAGCGATGCCGTATCCGTTCGAGCTCGTTTTCATCGAATCGGCACATGCGACGCCACGCCCGCACGGTCCTTTCCAGTTGGGCTGCCGTGCTGCACCGTGCGAGCTCGAGCAGATCACGCTCACTCTCGGGTGTGGCCACGCGCGTGAGCGCCCGTACTTTTGCGAACGAGAGCTCTCCCCGCTCCATCGACGCGCTGATCTGGGGCAGCTCCGTGAGGGCCCGGGCGGCTCGCACCTTCTCGCGAGCTGCGCCCAGATCGATCCCGGTTCGGAAGGCGAGCCAGTGGGCACATGAGCGGTGGCCCTCGGGCTCCCACCCCTGGAGCCGGTCGAACTCGGCGATCAGCGTGAGGAGGCGATAGGTAGCGGCGTGCAGGTGAGCCGCCAGAGTGGCGATCTCGTCACCTAGAACAAAGAGAGCGTCCAGCTCGTCGTCGACCTCTGCGGAGGCAGGCCTCTCTTCTGGTACGGATTCGGAGGCCTGCTCAAAAACGCGCGAGACCTGCGGAACGGCAGGGATCTGGGGAACGGCAGGGATCTGGGGACCTTCCGGCACTTCCGGAACTTCGGGAATTTCGGGAACTTCCGGCACTTCGGTGACTGCGAGTGTGGCGAGACCCATCGTAACCCCCTCATCTGTAAGAACGGCACTGACTTACAGTGAAAGATAAAGAGGGTTTCGGAGGCTTCTGGAGAGCCTCTGGGAGCTCCGAAACGGGGTCGCGAGGTTCTGGGAGGTGGGTCCATCGGTCGACCGGCGTCGCAGAGGCGAGGGCACCCGTTTGTGTGGGAATCCCGGCCTGGTCTCGGACTCCCACAACAGCGTACTCGCCAAAGCTGTCCATGGTTGGATGGGACAACATGGGCCACAAGGTCGCCTGCACCCAACGAATCGAGGGGTCGCGGCGTCTAAGATTCAGTTGCGTCGCACCGGTCTTTTTCGCATGGTTCCGGCGGAGCCCATTAGCTGAGGCACGCAGGGATACCGACAAGGATACCGACCATGGCCAGAGATCCGATCCGTTTCGTGCGCTTCACGGTTTTGTTCGCTCTCCCGCTGTCATTCTGGACGGCACTCGCGAGCGCGCAGGACACCGACTTCGGCACCGATTTCGACACCGATTTCGACATAGATATCGCACGGATCGGGGTCGGCTCGAGGTTCGAGCCGTTTCGCGTCTCCGAGACCGAGCCGCTGCGGGACGCCATGTCCGCAGGCAAGCTCCAAAGCGACACTCGCGTGCTCGTCATGGACCACCCGGCCGGGCGCCTCGCGTTTCTCACCGACCAGATGGCGTATCACCACGTGGCCCAAGGGGAGATGAACGGCGAGCCCTGGATGGTCTCCTTCTGAATCGTATGCAACACAGGGGTCGGTCTGACTCCCACGGTCGACGGCAAGGTTCACCACTTCGGAACTCGCGGCATCTTCAACGGCCTCTCGATGCTCGGCGACGAGGAGACGGGGTCCATCTGGAACCACATCACGGGCAGGGCGGTCTACGGACCGCTCGAGGGAACCACACTTCCCGTCTTCAACCTCCTGCACATGACGGCCGAGCAGGCGCTGGACCGGCATCCCGGGCTGTCCGTCGCCATCTCGGACCGTCCGGTCCGTGGTCGCAGAGGGTTCTTCGCCTCCCTCGCCGAGCGGGTCCCCTTCCTGAGCGAGGGCTTCAGGAGCACGATCGTGAAGGAAGACACACGTCTTCCCACGATGGACATCGGGCTCGGAGTCTGGACCGATTCGGAGCAGCGGTACTATCCGATGGAGGCCGTCCTGGCCGCCGGGGCGGCCCTCGTCGATGACTTCGACGGGAGACGCCTGGTCGTCTACGTGGAGCCCGGCGTCTACTCTCTGGACGCCTTCTTCACCGAGGAGCAGACGGTCTCGGTGGATGGCTCCAGCATCACGGTCGGCAACGAGTTGATGCTCGAGGGCGGCGTGCTCAAGGATGCGAACGGGCGCCGACTCGAGATGGACAGGCCACTTCAGCTGTTCTCGAGGTGGTACGGTTTCGCCTTGACGTTCCCCGGCACCACGATCTACGGGCGCTAGTCCTCTCGGCAGAAGACCGGTCCCGGCGTCACCGCGACCCGGATCATGGGACCCAGGCCGGATCCGCGGCGTCCGTGGCGGGATCCGCGCCCCGGTACCCGTGGTTGGACTCCGGCGAGCGGTCAAAAACCGTTTGACCCTGCCCTTCGTTCAGGTTCCAATAGCCGCGTAGCGCGCTCGAGCTGACATCGACGCCCGTCGCATGAACGGCCTGGATCTCAGAAGCGGAAAGGCTTCTGGACCACATGGCAGGATCGTCGATTTCCCCCGGAAAGAACCAGATGGGTGGCTCCTTTCCACCGGGCGGCAGCGGTCCGATCTGGCCATGCGTCGCTCCCACGCTCAGGAACTGGCGGTTGTTGAATGAGGGGATGCCGGTCCCCTCACAGCGGGCCTGCTCGACGCCGTCCACGTAGAACACCAGTGTGGCACCTGCATCACGGGTGATGGCCACGTGACGCCAGGTGCCGTCGGCGACGAACATGTCGTTCGAATTGCAAACCCCCTGCGGAACGCAGTCGTTGTTCGGGTAGCAGTAGTTGTCCTCATTCGACGCCTCGAGCATGACCTCCAGGAAACCCCCGCTCTTCACATAGAGCTGCCAACTGAGGTTGAAGGAGTCGTCGTCCTCACCCCTCGCGATGATGGCGGCACGTCCGCTCGGAGGCATGAGCCGTATGCGGGCGGAAACCGTGAACACGTCGGTCGGAAAAGATGCGTCCCACGGGATCAGGACCCGATCGTCCACGCCGTCGAACATCAAGTGGAATTGTTCGCCGGTTTCCGGCGGCGGGTCGCCGGGGTTGAAGGATGAGGGCAGCTCGTCGTCGACGACCGTGCCGGTGGGCCCCTGCTCTCCCTCTCCGCAAGAACCGACCGTCCCGAGCAGGAGCACGATCGCCCACCCACGAGCACGCACCGGCCTCACGGCGCTGTGGCCTCGACGACGAACTGGCCCATCATCCCCACGTCTTCGTGCTCGAGGATGTGGCAGTGAAACATGTAGGGGTTCACGGAGTCCTCGTAATCATGGAAGCGCTTCACGATGCGAACCGTCTCGAGCGGCCGGACCAGCACCACGTCCTTCCAACCTAGCTCGTTTTCCGGCGGAGTCAGCCCGTTGCGGGTGAGCACCTGGAACGAGTCGCCGTGCACGTGAAAAGGATGAGCCTGGGTGCTGGGGTTCGTGATCTCCCAGACCTCCGTGTCC
>JADFMD010000081.1 GCA_022564055.1 Gemmatimonadota bacterium | reverse complement strand
TCCGGGGCTGGCTGGGGCCTGACTTATGGGGTCGAAGCCGAGACTGTTCTGGATGGCCAAGGAGATCGATCCGCTCACCAGCTCCACCGACACGACATCGGTCGGGAGGCTGGTGCTTTGATCATACACGAGACTAAAGGCAGGTTTGGTGACCGTGAGCCCATCGAGTGGAATACACGCTGGACACAACTCGCCGAGCGTCTGGTTCAGCGTCGCCGGGGGGATGTCCACTTGGAAGTTCCCGCCGGAAATCGCCACGTCGGCGGGAAGGAGCTCGACCACGGAAATCGACTGATCGTCGATAGGAAACACCCAACGCACGTCGATAAGTGGAACCGCCGTCGGATAGTCGCATCCCGATAGGGCGGCAAGGGTGACCAGAAGAATCACCCTCCCTAGGGGCGCGCGCGCCGAAAGCCGGGGACGGAAATACATTTTTTTGCCTCGGAGTTTATTGAGTCAACGAAAATCAGAGGAAACCACGAGGCTCTAAAAGGTAATGCCGGGAAGAACGACGGCGGTACAAAAAAATAGGGCTCGGGGTTAGCCCCTAGTGGGGCTGAGGGTGGGTTAGAAGCGGATCCTATGAAGCACCAAAGCCGTGCCGCTACCCATCGCGGCCCCGACGAAGACGTCGGTCGGGAAATGTTTACCTGCGGCCACGCGCATCGCGCCAACCCCCGCCGCAGCGACGAGGGGCCAGAACCGCTCCAGGCCGTTCTTGTGGCGCATACTCAGTACGTACGAGGTCGCGAGGACGAAGGCGGTCGACGTATGACCGGAGTACATGGATCGGTGGCTGCTCGGGCGCGCCTGGGCCGCGACGCCATCCACGGTGTAGAGGACCGGGCGTTTTCGATCGAAAGCCGCCTTGGCCAAGCGGGTCAGACCGTAGTTCCACGCGGCCGCCTCAACGGAAGCCGCCAGGTGTTTGCGCCCGTTTGGCAGTCTGGACAGCTCGTTCCATGTGGCCGCCAACAGGCCGAATTCGGCTATGGTGCTGGCGTGGTTCCACGTCGAACTCACGGTAGAAACCGCCCAGCGATCGAAGGCGGGAAGGGTGGCAGGATCACAAGGCGCACAGGTCGGCGACCGCTCGTTGATGTTGAAGATGTGTGGAACGAGCGACAGGGACATACCGCCGACAGCTGAAGCGAACTGGCCGCTGGAGACACTCCAGCGCGTCGTATCGGCGGTTTGGCCCGAGAGCGGCAGGTTTCCGATCGCGGCCGCCGAGAGCGTCATGACCAACGCGAGGACGTAGGCCGCGGTCTTGGGTACAGAGGTGTGCATGGTATTGGGCGAAGGAGGAAGGGTAACGGTGGCGGACATCCCAATCTGCCACACCGAGCGCCCGATCCGCAAAGTGCAGTGCCGAATTACCCCACCGAGCGATTCTTATGGTCGATGCCGGTGCTTGCGCCCACCCTCGCGTCCATGGGATGTTGAGCTCGGTGTGATCCCCGAGTGCGCCACGTCCGGTCCACCACTTTTTCGATGACGCCGCAGAAACGGAGAAATCATGATACGACGCAGATCGCAGTCGGTGAGCAGCCTGGCGGCATTCCTGCTGGCCACAGCTTTGATCGCATGTGGAGTCGAGGTGGAGGTCGAGTTGGAAGACCCGGGTTATCCGGCGATGGTGACCGTGGCGGACTACCATCGTGCGATGGACGAACTGTCCAACTGGGGCCGCTGGGGACCGGACGACGAGCTGGGCGCATCGAATCTCATCACCCCGGAAAAGCGGAGGGCCGCGGCCGCCCTGGTGACGGAGGGGCTGAGTGTCTCGCTGGCGCACGACGTGATTCAGGAAAGTGCGCTCGACGCCACCACGATTTTGAATCGGGATGTGCTGGCGATCAGCGCCACCGGCGCCTCCGACCGGTATCAATACACCGGGACCTATCACGGCGTCATCCACAGCCACCTCGACTCGGTCGACTGCCACATCATGTACGAGGGCAAGGGGTACAACGGCGTGACGATGGAGGAGATCGAGGCCGCGGATGGATGTCCGAGAGGGAGTATCAACGCCCTGAAGGACGGTATCGTAACACGAGGTATCCTGTTCGACGCGACGCTCCTGCCGGGTAACGCCACGCCAGAGGGTTGGGTCGAACTCGGGACGGCGATCCGAGCCGCCGACCTCGAGGCCCTCGAGAGGATCGAGGGTGTGAGGGTAGAGCCGGGTGACGTGATCCTGCTCTACACCGGCCGCTGGAAGCGGCGCGCCGCGTTGGGGCCGTGGCCCACGTCGGAGGGTGTGGCCGGGTACCACGCCGATGTCGCGTACTTCTTGAAGGCGCGAGGCGTGTCGTTCATCGGCCACGACATGTGGAACGACGTCTATCCCCACGAGTTCTCGGACGACGAACGGCTCCCACTGCACCGGCTCGCGCTGGTGTCGCTGGGGGTGGGGATCTTCGACAACCTCGACTTCGAGCGGCTCGCTGAGCTGGCCAAGAGTCTAGGCAGATACGAATTCCTGTTTACCGCCGCGCCGCTGAGAATCGAAATGGGGATGGGCTCACCCATAAATCCGATCGCGACGTTTTAGGCGGCCAGGGCCTCCTCTACCTCGGCAATGACGTCACGGGAGTCTTGGTTGTATCCGATCAGTCCTCTGCCAGGCGAGTCCCGAACTTCGGCAAGGCGAGTGCCGCAACCATCTGACTGGCCATCCCGACGGGAACCCTCAAGGGATAGGTCTCACCCGGAGGCGTCGCGTGGCGGATGAGCTGGGGGTTCAACTCATACATATGCTCGGCGGTAATGCCGAGGGGGTACGCCACGTCACTCAGGTCCACACCCCCGGGAGACCAGACGAAGTCGTATTCGTAGGGAGCCATCGGTCTCACGTCGAGGCCGTACCCTTGCGCTGATCGTGCGAGGTAGGTGGCCGCGAGGAGCTTCGGCACATAGTTGGCCGTCTCCGACGGTAGGTGATCCACGATCTCCCAGTAGAGATCGTCATCTCCGAGGCGTCCGTCCGTGTAGCGCTGAAGGAGATAAGACACGCGAACGGCACCGGTGTTGTAGGCCGCCGCCGCGAGATACCAGGACCCATACTGTTGGTAGAGGTCACTCAGGTGGTCGAGCGCTGCGTCCGTGGCCCTCACCGGATCCCGGCGTTCATCCACGTACGCGTCGATCCGAAGTCCGTAGGCTCTCGCCGTCGGTTCCATGAACTGCCACATTCCGGTGGCCAGTACACGCGAACGCGCATCGGTGTAGAAGTCGGACTCGATCAGGGCGAGATACAGCAGCTCCTCCGGCATTTCACGCTCGCGGAGCTTGGTCCGAATCATGTCTGAGTAGAGCCCCGCCCGCGAAAGAGCGTATTCGAAGGCCGATCTGCGGTCGGTAGTGAAGTGAAGAATCCAGGCCTCGACGGCCTCGTTCACCTCCATGGGGAGCCGCCCGCGCCGTAGCGCCCAGTCTGCCTCCGAAACAGCGATGGGAACGATGTCGTCGCCGGCCCGGAACGACCACATTCCCGCGAACGGCCGCTCGCCGAGTCCCAGACCCATCAATATCGCGATCAAAGATCCGCCCACAGATCCGCACAGAAAAATTCCGCACAAAGCTGTCGGCCTGACCCGCCGCATCGCCAGTAAATTTCCTGCTGCGAACAAAAAAGCCTCCTACTTTTTTCCGTCTCACCACTTCGAGAAGATCGGTCCAAAGTACGAGGCTACGTCTGTCCACTCTTCGTCGGGAGCCATCGTAAGCCGAAGGGACGGGTTACGCTACCCCAGACACCGAATAACACCCGAACATCTTCAAGCGACAAGACGAATATGTACAGGTGCCCTGGGGTCTGCCTACGTCTACCACGATGCTTCATCCAAACAGCCTAAATCGAAGTGGAGCTTCGTCTTGCCAAAGCGTCCCCGGCAGGAATCGAACCTGCGACCTACCGCTTAGGAGGCGGTCGCTCTATCCAACTGAGCTACGGGGACCCGCTGAGGTAATGGAACACCGGCAGAAGATCGCCGGCCTGGCTCGGGGCGTCTAGTCAGCCTTTAGGTGGGGTCTTCCGCCGTAAGGGGGTCGGTCGACGAAGAACCGAGAGTAAAACGGAACACCGCCCCCTCTCCTGGGACCCCCTCGCCCCACACGAGCCCGCCGTGGCGACGCACGACTCGCTCCACCGTGGCAAGCCCGAGTCCGCTCCCGGCGAACTCCATTCTGGTATGGAGCCGTTCGAACGATTCGAAAATTTTCTCACGGTTCGCGTTGTCGAAGCCGATTCCATTGTCTCGCACATGGTAGGTCGGGAAATCACTGTCGGCCTCGGTGACCCCCAGCTCGATCCACGCATCCTGGGTCGGCGCGGTGTATTTCCACGCGTTCTGGAGCAGGTTGGTCAGAAGAATCGTCAAGAGCGTCTTGTCGCCGAGGGCCTTGATTCCGGGCTCTACCTCGAACCTCACATTACGATCCGGGACCAGCACACTCAGATTGTCGATGATCTCCTGCGCCAGCATGGAAAGGTCGACTTCCGTTCGATGGAGCTCGGCTCGGTTCACGTCGGCGAGGTCACGAAGGTCGTCGATGATATGCACCATGTGCCGCCCCGCGGCCCAAATACGCTGTACGTCGTCTCTTTGCTGCTCACTGAGCGAGTCGCCGAGCGTTTCGTAGAGCTGGTGGCTGAAGTTGGTCACGATCAGTAACGGATTTCTCAGATCGTGGGCCAGCGCGTCGCCGAACGCCTGAAGCTCCTGATTCGCCACTTCGAGTTCCTTGACGAGTTCTTCCAGCTTCGACCGTGCCACGACGTTGGCCTGCAGCTCCTCACTCAGCATGTTCAGACCCGAAGCGACCGCATCCATGTGGTCGGATTTGTCGCTCAACTCAAGGGTACGGGAGAAGTCCAGCGCAGCGATGCTTTCCAGCATTCCCAGGATGGCGTTCCATCGGTGATCGAGTTCTTGCTCAGTCATCGCTGAACGTATGCAACCACTGAATCGCTTTGTGCTGATCCGTGAATAATCGGGTGGGCGAAATCGGCTTGTTCAGGCCCATGAAGAAGTTGCCGATTACCCTGCTTACTGGTGACCTCGTAAGCAATGCCGTGGCTCTTTGAATGGAGGCCGTTCTTTCATTGGCAAAATAATCTCTCGCGTCCCTCGATATCTCGGTTATTTCGGTCATGTCCACCAGCACGCGGGTCTTGCTCTTACCCACCATATCGCGAAGCCTTTCCTGTGCATCGACATTTTCCTTGGCGAGTTCTTCGGTTACCTGATTGGCGAAGAGGGCACCCCACACGATTTCATTTTCACTGTCCCAATAGAGCTTCTGACTCGAAGTTTCGATCTTGAGTTCCTTCATGTGTCGTGTCTCCGTCCGGAGGCGGCGTGGGAGTGAAACGTCACGGACCGTCGCTCCACGGATTCGAACTGGCCCGTTCGGCTCACGGAGAGGGTCCACGGACGGGGAGCATCAACGGAGTCCGACCCACCCAGGCCGGTCGAGATCCGTTTTCGGAGCTTCTTCCAGAGGCAGCCACATCGGGGGCCGGGCGATCGAAGGCGATGATGCCGGCCTTGACCAGGAGGGAGGTCATGAAATCACCGAGCTCTTCTCTCGTCTGGTCCTCATTGAGGGTGGCCGCCCCGGCTTGAGCCGAAGATCCCTGGAAAAGTCGAAGCGACGAGCTGAAGAGTGCGGTTGTCCCCCCGAAGAGCCCATTGATCGCCGGGGCGCCGCTCACGAGTTCTCTCGGGAATGGTATGTTGACGTCCGAGTTCACTTCCTGGCCTCTCCCGGCTCCGGTGAATGCGAGAATAAGTCCGGTGGCGATCATGAAATGTTTGATGGTCTTGCCCATGGTTGGCTCGCCTAAAGAGAGATGGCCACGGCTGCGGCGGCGACCAGCCGCACTCCGTTCCCGCTGTATCCGGTCAGGTCCGCAAGCCCGATTGAAATCATGATCGGCATGCTCCCCGTCTGAACGGTCCTGCTCAGCCCCGTGAGTAGATTCGTGCCGCTCCACTCGAGGATCGCGTTCAGGTCTCGCGCCACTTCAACGGCGAGGTTCCCGAAGACGATCGTCCCGTTCCTTCCCTTCCCTTCCGAGAAATCCCGGTCACTTTTTCGTGCGAAGCGCCCGGTACCCACGCCGACACTCACGTGGACACGGCCGATACCGGGGCGGCTCGATCCGAGCGTCTGCACCACATGGCTCACGACGAGGTAGAAGGTGTCGCCTGCGTCGTCCGAGATCGCGTCGTTGGAGAAAAGGCTCTCACCCCCGAGGGCGATCGTCGTTCCTCTGGCTAGGTAACGATGGAGCTTGAAGGAAAACGAGACGTTATTGAACTCGCTCAGATCGGATACGGTCGTGCCGATCTGGATTCCAACGTTGAGTACGGGATCGCCCATCCCGTACCCGAGCTCCACGATTCCGTCTGCGCTGGGGAGGTACGGCGAACGGCGGGCGGCTCCGGTCCCGAGGTAGGCCGATCCGAAGGCCGCCCCCCAAGCCGTGGGCGTCATGCTCGCCTTGGCACCCGAATTGGGGAGCTTCAGCTTCAGAAGCCAATCGGGCACCTGCTGTGCCTGCCCCCCCATGGGGATCAAGAAGGAGCCAGCAAGAGCGAGCGCCATCAGAGGAAGGGGAGTTTTCATCAATGCCGCTTGGAAAAATACTTCGCCAGGTGAATCTTCAGGTCGGTCTCGACAGTGGACGTCCCTCCGTTACCGCGAAGGCTGTCGATTCCATTTTTTCTGAGATCCACGGATACGGCATCGAGTAGATCCGCTACCTGGTCGGTGTCGAGCCGGGTCGCACCCGGGCGGACTACGGCAGGCTTTGTGGAGCCGTCCAGGCCAACCACGATGCCGCCCTCCTCCTCCCTGGGCCTGAACGGCTCGTCGGG
Organism: Gemmatimonadota bacterium; assembly: GCA_022564055.1. Classification (GTDB taxonomy): domain Bacteria; phylum Gemmatimonadota; class Gemmatimonadetes; order Longimicrobiales; family Gaopeijiaceae; genus UBA822. The sequence goes on along the minus strand of JADFMD010000081.1, from coordinate 5,949 downwards.
TTGGATGAGTACAAACCGGAACTTGTCCAAGACCAAGGGATCGTCCGGGTAGATGAACGCATCCGCCGGAATCGCGTCGTCAGGTAAGGCTGGTCTGTCCCCGTTAGGGGTATTCGCATGGTTTCTCATAACCCGAGGCACCAACTTTCGTTGAATGGAACCCATATGCGTCTATCGGATCGCCAAAACCGCGCAGTCGAATCCGACTCTAGAAATATACGGATGCCCTCGAGAATGGTAAACAAATGTTTTTATCTATAGGACGACCTTGATCACATAAAAGCCCAAGACGAATATCAAAGCGAAGACCCAGGTAAGGAGACCGAAGTAGCGGTCGATGAACCTCCGGATAGGCTCCCCGTACCGGTATATCAAACCCGCGATGAGAAAAAAGCGGAGCCCGCGACTCAGAACGCTGGCCAGGACGAAGACGGGAAAATTGATGGCGAAGACCCCGGCGGAAATCGTAAACACCTTATAGGGGATCGGCGTCAATCCGGCCCCGAACACGGCCCAAAAGCCCCAGCGATCGTAGAGCTCCTGCACGTTGGCGAACGCTTCGGGAGTCAAACCCGGGACGTAGTCGAAGAAAAATCCGGACACGGAGAGCCACACCAGGGCGCCGATTCCGTAGCCGAGAATCCCACCCAACACCGACGCGCCGGTCGCGACCGCAGCAAAGCGAAGGGCTCCGCCGGTGGCGCCGAGGCAGAGCGCGATGAGGAGCGGATCGGGTGGTATCGGAAACACCGATGACTCCACCAGCGCGAGCACGGCCAGGGCCTGGAGACCATAAGGCGTGTCGGCCCAGTGCAAGACCCAATCGTACAGGCGGCGCACGAACCCCGGGGGCTTTGGAGAAACGGTGGGAGCCAGGCCTCCGGCGGCCGGGTCGCTCAAGTGGGATCCTCCGCCGTCTCCGAGGCCCATGCGAAGCGTCCGAGCAACGGAACGAACGTGCATTCTCCGTGAATGATCTCCTCCTGGGTCTCACCATCCTGGCGCCGGACCAGCACCAGTTTCTGACGCTCTCGAGTCCCCACCGGGATGAGCATTCGCCCGCCCTCCGCCAGCTGGTCGATGAACGCGGCCGGGATCGAGGGAGAGGCGGCGGAGACCACGATGACATCGAATGGCGCATATTTTCGCCAGCCGATGGTGCCGTCACCCACCATGAGCGCGACGTTCTTGACCTCGAGTCGGTCCAGCGCCGCCCTCGCTCGCACGGAGAGCTCACGGATCCGTTCCACCGAGTAGACGCGGTCTGCCGCGAGCGCCAGGAGGCTGGTCAGAAAGCCGCTGCCCGTCCCGATTTCAAGCACCTTGTCTTCGGTCGTTGTCTGAAGAACCGAGAGGTAGAGGGCCTGAAGCGAGGGTTGCGACGCCGTCTGGCCGTATCCGATCGGAATGGGCGCGTCTTCGTACGCACGGGGCCATACGCCCTCCGGCAAGAAGAGATGCCGGGGTACCTGATCGAAGAGCTGGAGGATGTTCAGGTCGTCGATCCCCCGTCCTCGGATCTCCTCGATGAGCTTTCGCCGATACCCTGCGAAGCTGCGTTCGTCTAGAGGCTCAACCGCCATTCGCGGATCTCCTCGAGGAGCTTGTAGTTGGTGAGGTCCAGGTGAAGCGGGGTGACCGAGACGTACCCTTCTCGGATCGCGGTGAAGTCGGAATCCTCCGCCCCCGTCCAACTGACTTCTCCACCGCCGATCCAAAAGTACTCTCGCCCGGACGGATCGATCGCCTTGGTCAAGCTGTCGCTGTATCGCCGTTTTCCGAGCGAGGTGATGCGTATTCCTTTGACTTGGCTCGGATCTATCGGGGGGAGGTTGACGTTGAAAAGTGTGCCGGCCGGAAAGTGGTCTCGTTCGACGATTCCTCGGAGCACAGACGTAACGATTTCCTCCCAAGCCGAGAGATCCTCGAACGCATCGCCTGTATAGGAAACGGCGATCGCGGGAATGCCGATCACGGTCGCCTCCATCGCGCCCGCCACCGTCCCCGAGTAAAGCACGTCCTCCCCCATGTTGGACCCGTGGTTGATCCCGGAGAAGCAGAGATCGGGTCGCTCATCCATGAGCTCGTTGACCGCGAGGATCACACAGTCGGTCGGAGTCCCGTCCACGACCAGAGCCCCGTCCTTGGCGCGGTGCACGCGCAGGGGATGATGCAGCGTAAGCGAATTGCTTGTCGCGCTCTGCTCCCGGTCCGGAGCCACTATGGTGACCGAACCGAGTGCTCGAGCCGCTGAGGCGAGGACCTCGATCCCCAGCGCCGAGTACCCGTCGTCGTTGGTGCAGAGGATGCGCATCAGCTGTCTAACCGACTGGGCGGCGCCGCCAAGACCTCCTTCACCTGTAGGAGCTCCTGCTTCATATTCGCCAGGAAATCCCGGTTGACCACGTCTTTTCCTTCCTCGGCGATCTTGCCGGATTTTCGCATATCCAGGAGGTGTTGCCGAGCCCCGTCGATCGTAAACTTCTTCTCGTAGAGGAGGTGCTTCACGAGAAGGATCAGCTCGATCTCTTTCGGGCGGAAGACCCGATTTCCGGCCCGATTCTTCGTAGGATGAAGAAGCTCGAACTGGGACTCCCAGTACCGCAGGACGTGGGGCTTCAGGCCGGTCAGGTCGCAGACCTCGCCGATCGAGTAGTAGGCTTTTTTCGCAATGGGTTCGTCTGTGTCCATTCGTATTCAATCCTCAGAACGAGTCTTCGGGCTTGGGATCTCTTTGCATGAGGTTCTTGAGCGCTTGCTCCGGGTCGGTGCCCAGGGTCAGAATCCCGAACACCTCTTCGGCGATCGGCATCTCTACCCCGTACTGGGCGGCGAGATCGTGAACGGCGTGTGAGGTCGCGACCCCCTCCGCGACAGCCGACATTTCTGCGAGGATGTCCTCGAGGCTCTCACCCTGACCGAGGCGATAGCCCACCGTGCGGTTTCGGCTCAGAGTCCCGGTGCAGGTGAGAACGAGGTCACCCATTCCGGCGAGGCCAGAAAAAGTGGCCGCCCGAGCCCCCATGGCAACACCGAGCCGGCGCATCTCCGCGAGGCCACGGGTGATGAGCGCGGCGAGCGTGTTGAGGCCACCGCCAAGGCCGGCCGCGACCCCTGCCCCGAGCGCGATGACGTTCTTCAGGGCACCACCCAGCTCCACGCCGATGACGTCGCTGCCCGTGTAGACACGGAAGTATTCCGTTTGAAACAGGTCTTGCGCCGCCAGCGCGGCGTCCGAGTTGTCGCTTGCGGCGACCACCGCGGTCGGAATTTCCTTCGCGACCTCCAGAGCGAAGCTCGGGCCCGAGAGCACCGTGAATCTGGCCATCTGCGCAGGACTCAGCACCTCCGAGATGACCTCGTCCATGCGGCGTAGCGTCGTGGTTTCGATGCCCTTCGAGGCACTGAGGACCAGGGCATCATCCGCGATGTGCGGGGCCGCTTCTGCCATCACAGAGCCCACGACCTGGGCCGGGCTCACCGACACCACGACCTCCGCCCCCTCGAGCGCGCTCTCCAGATCCGCGGTGCTCCTCAGATTTTCGGGGAGGTCGACGCCGGAGAGGTACGAAGTGTTCTCCTGCCCCTGGGTGATTTGCTCCGCCACCTCGGCTTCGAAAGCCCACAGGTGCACATCGTGACCCTTCTTGGCGAGAACCGCGGCCAGCGCCGTTCCCCAGCTGCCCGCGCCTATGACCGCGACGCGCTTCACGCCGGGTCTTTTCCGGGCTCAGGGCGCCCCTCCGGGGTGCCAGCTGGACCGTCCCCGAGGCTCCCTTCCGGCGAAGCGCTCCGGAAGGACCCTTCCTCTCCCTTCAGAAGGCGCCCGATATTCGAGCGGTGGGACCACACCACGAGAGCGCTCAGGGCTCCCGCGAACCAGATCATCGCCGACCCTTCTGTTGCCCCTTCGCGCTGTCCCAGAAGGAAGACGACCACGGGCAGCGTCAGGGCCGCGCTCAGCGAGGCGAGCGAGACGATCCGCGTCAGTGACACGACTCCCAGCCATACCGCGAGGCACACCGCCACGGCGACGGGAGCGAGGCCCAGTAGGACGCCTGCGCTCGTCGCGATCCCCTTGCCTCCCTTGAACCCGACCCAAAACGAAAAAACGTGGCCGAGGATCGCCGCTGCGCCGTAGGCCAGAGCCCATGTGGAGGGAGCCGTTGCGATTTGGATCTGCGGAAAAAACCAGACCGGGGCCCACCCCTTTCCGATGTCGACCAAAATCACCGGAAGCGCCGCCTTCCACCCGAGCACGCGGAAGGTGTTGGTCCCTCCGAGATTTCGGCTTCCCTTCGTGCGTAGATCGACCCCGTAAACGGCCCGGCCCAGCCAGAGGCTCGTCGGGGTCGCGCCGGCACCGTAGGCCAGGGCCAAGAGCACGAAGGGGCTCATGTGGGTCGGTTCTCCTTGAAACGAATCCGGACAGGACTCCCGACGAACCCCCAACGCTCGCGGAGGCTGTTGTGAACGTAGCGAATGTAGTGGTCGGGCAACGCCTTCGGGAGATTACAGAAGAAGAGAAAGGTGGGGGGCGCCGTGGATATCTGGGTGCCATAGCGGAGCGTCACGCGGCGGCCGCGGCTGTGGGGTGGTGGTTGGTGGCGAAGCAGCGCCTCGAGCGCCTGATTGACCTCGGCTGTCGCGATGCGTTCGTGCCGCACCTCCTGAACCTTGAGGATCTGGTCGAGGCTCTTGCGGACCCGCTGGCCCGAGATGGCCGAAGTGAACAGGACCGGCACCCACTTGAGATACGGAGCTCGCAAGCGGAGCGCCTTTTCGAACTGGGCCGCCGTCATCGTGTCCTTCTCGACCAGATCCCATTTGTTGGCCACCAGAATGACGCCGGCGCCCGCCTCCCACGCCTGCTCCACCACCTTGAGGTCCTGTATGTGGATCGGCTCCGTGGCGTCGACGAGAACGAGGCATACGTCGGCCTCTCTCACCACCTTGGCCGTTCGGAGGGCCGAATAGTACTCCAAGGAGTCCTTCACCTTGGATTGGCGGCGCAGCCCCGCCGTATCCACGAAAACGAGCGTCTTATCGTGATACTGCATCTGGCTGTCCACGGGATCCCGCGTGGTTCCGGGAATCTCACTGACCACCGACCGCTCCTCTCCGAAGAGCCGGTTCACGAAACTCGATTTGCCCACGTTGGGTTTGCCGACCACGGCGACGCGGATCAGGCCCTCCTCCTCGGCGGGTTCGGCGTGCTCCGGAAGCTTGGCCACGATGGCATCGAGCAGGTCCCCCGAACCCCTTCCCGAGATGGCGCTCACGGGGAAAGGATCGCCCATCCCCAAGCTCCAGAAATCCAGATGCCCGGTGTCGCGCGGGAGGTTGTCCATCTTGTTCACGACCAGCAGCACCGGCGGGCCACTCTTGCGGAGGATCTCCGCCAGGCGTTGGTCGAGCGGATGGACCCCCTCCTTCCCGTCCACGAGAAACAGTATGACGTCGGCTTCCTGGACCGCGGCATACGCCTGGTCCCGGATCGCCCGCTCCAACGGCTCATCGCTTCCCTCGACGATGCCCCCCGTATCCACCAGGAAGAAGTGGTGCCCCGCCCAATCCGCCCGGGCGAAGTTCCGGTCCCGGGTGACTCCGGGGCGGTCGTCGACGATGGCCACACGCCCCCCGATGACCCGGTTGAAAAACGTGGATTTACCTACGTTGGGCCTACCCACGACCGCGACGACCGGAATCCCCTTGCCCTGCCCCGCCGAGCTCACGGCGAGGTCACAGACCCTTGAGGCAATCGGTGATTTCGTAGCCCGTCGCGACCGTGGCCGGAGCCAAGGCGGCCGTGAGGTCGCTCAACGCCATGCTGTCGATGAACAGCCCGTCCGCGTTGACGGCCTCGGCGGGAAGGAGAAGCAGCTCGTCCGCCGCGGTGTCCCCCAGGGTCGCCTGGATATCGCAACCCGCGAGGAGTCCCGCGATGGT
>JADFMD010000203.1 GCA_022564055.1 Gemmatimonadota bacterium | reverse complement strand
GTTTGCAGCACCCGGCGGGAACCAACTTGCAGATCCACACCTCATCCCCGTCCATCATCACGATGTCCGAGGGGTATGCGCTGATTTCGGGAATGTTTCTGTTAACTCGAAACCATTCCGGCTCTGTCATGAGGACGCCTCCTTCTCCGCACCGACCTGCACGAGGAAGTCCTGCGCGTACTGCTCGAGGTCGAAGCCATCGTACCTATCCAGCGTGTCGCTGATTATGGAACTGATGCACCCGTAGACCTTCGTGATCTCTTCCAACCCCGCTTCCTCGTGGTTGAGCGTGATGTAGGCGGCGACCGCTCCGAAGATTGATCCGTTCGTCCAATGGATGAACTCGGCGTCATCGGGGTACGCCTTGCTCCCGTACTCCTTGGCGTGGTGCAGGGCGGGCATGATCCGGGTCAGCATGAGCACGACCACTGCATCGAGCTTCGGGTCCTCCGTCATGGCGTCTCGGTACACATTCGGGGTCATCTTCTCCGGAGCGGTCATGAGGACGCCTCCATCTCTTTGAGCTTCGCCGCCTGAGCTTCTTCGATCTCACTACCGTCCGCGCAGACACGCTCAAACGCATCTTGTGAAAGGGTGTGTAACGAACCTCGGATCGCATCTCTTCCGGTGATACGGCAGCCATCGGGGACGGCAGAGCCCAAATCTTCGCTCAGCCGCAGGGCCAGGGCATTGATTGCCACGCAGATCGATTGGCCCCACCACAGAAGGTCCTTGGCTTCGTCTAGGATAGGGTCATGGCCCGTGTCCTCGAACGCCCGGAGCGACTCATGCGCCTGCTTCGCAAGCCGTGCCAGATCCTCGGCGCGGTCGGACTCCTCATCATTCTCACCGCTCCGGTATCGCCCCCGCATGAGGATCTCGCTGTCGGCTAACATCCTCAGCGGGCGTAGGGCCTCCTGGACCCGGTAGTGGATGGTTACGGCGTCGAGGGGCTCCTTCGGCTGGCTGGTGGCCTCGGTCGGCCCCTCTACGGAGGCGGTCACTGGCTCCGCGTCCTTCTCGTGCGCCGGGTGGTGGCGGTCGGGTTCCTCCCCTAGCCGCTCCCGGAGGGCGTGCAGCATGTTCAATAGGCCCGTCGCAACCCACGGAGGATTGACACCCGGTGAAGCGGTCTCCCTGTCCAGGCCTCCCAAGGCACATGCCATGACGGAGAGGAATTCCTGTACCTTGCCGAGGAGCGCGGTGTCCACGTGTCCGGTTGTGTCGCCCAACACGTCCCACAGGTGAGCGGTGCTGCTCAAGGCCACAGTCGTCAGCGACCCCACGGTACTCCACCCTGCATCCGTGAAGCGTTCGTCCGTATCATCGTCCATCTCCACATAGCCAACGCCTACCTGTGAGGCCGAGCCGCTCCCGATGCGCTCGAGTAATGGCGCGACAAGATTGAGGTGATTGCGGGTCTCGTGATAGATCTCCCACTGAGTGACTGGCTCAGACATAGCTAACTCCTGTCCCTTGACCCTCGGACCGCCACAGGGCACCATACGAAGCGCGGTCGAAAGGCCGTGTAGGTTGTGAGGCGTCGGGGTTGCTCTTGCCCAGAGTCCCGGCGCCTTTTTCTTATTGCCCTGCGTGTTAACATACTAGTGACCAACGGCGAACACGGCAACAGGGCGGTGACCAGTGGACTTCAAGCAGGCAACTGATCGAGCGACTAAGACGTGCATCGCCCTCGCGGACATCGCCGAGGTTTCTGGTGTGACACACCATTCCGTCAGACGGGCTCGGCTCGACCCACGTACGGTGTCGTATCGATCACCCCCCGGCGGCTGGGAGCAGGCCATCGCCAAGCTCGCCCGTGAGAGGGCAGGGGAGCTCGTGAAGCTGGCCGAGGAGCTGGAGGGGTGACGACGATGAAAATGACCGAGAACCCGTTGAGCGGATGCGACCGCTGCGGAGACATGCAGGAGGGCGTCGAGACATGCCTGGTGCATAATACACGCACGGGAGAGGAGAAGGTCGTCAGGTACTGCCTGGAATGCCACAGGCTCGCTCGGGAGGGCCGGATGCTCGATATCGAGATCACCAGCCCGCCACTGTCGTGAACGAGTCTGGTCGTAGCCAGGGACTCGCTTCTCCGGGGTGGAGCTCGTGAAGCTGGCCGAGGAGCTGGAGGGGTAGTGACGGCAATGTTTGCCGGATTATCGGCCACGCCCTAAGCTCCCCGGGTACGTAAGAAAACAACCCCAGCCGCTCCCCCCAGCGGCGCAAGGGAAGGAGCTTCCAAGCCAATGCCGTACCTACCGATTGAGATTGCGGGCTACCTGGAGGGTTCGCTTGAACCCCTGTTCGACGACACAGAAGAGTGCCACGTAGACTTTGTGCTCTCTGGTATCCCACCGAAGCCCTGGAGTGACATGCTCTTTCTCTTTGGGCTGGTGAGCGGTGGGGGCTCCGGCGACAACCCCATCGGGGGCCGGATGAACGTATCAGGGCGAGTGCTACGATTGAGGACCACGGGCGGCTTGATCGTCGAGGACTTCGTCCGGCTTGAGCAGGCCGCAGTGAAAGTTAATGCCGCGTTTAACGAGCAGTACAAGAGCGCTCTTTGGTCTCAGCGAAAGATCGAGGAGTTTCTCGAGGACGGGGTTACGCGGATCTCGGCTGAGGAGCTGGAGGGGTAGGGGAGACCGTCAGGACGGTAAAGCAACGTCGGATTGCCCCACCGTTGGCCACACCGTAAGATCCCAGAGTCGTAAGGAACTACCTGAGCCGCTCCCCCCCCAGCGGCAGCGGAGAGGAAGTAGCAGCCCATGACCCTCCGCTTCTGGAAGGACCCCCGGGATGGCAGGTTTTGGAGGGTCCAGCTGACTGGCCCGCCGGCGGTGCTGGTGTTCAAATCCGAGGACGAGTTGATCAGCGTTCCCGTCGATTTCAGCGACAGCCTCGCGGATCGGTCGGATGAGGACCTGCAGCGGTTGCTGGATGAGGGGAGGGCGAGTTCGTGAGGCTGGCGGAGGAGCTGGAGGGGTAAGGATGTCGGAATCGAATGACGCAAACGCGGCTCCTGAATGGCTAGCCGCCGAAACAGCAACGAATCCGGTGTCCCGTCTCTTGACTGTGCTGGAGCGATTCGCTGCGGAGCGGGGTGGGGGCCAGGTGGCGGCGATGTGGGCCAAGGCTTTTGGGCTGGACGATGGCGAAGCTCCGCACAAGGTGATCGCGCAGACCCTGGACCTAATGGCAGAGGCAAGAGAGGCGGTTGAACTCCAAGTAGAGGGCGAAAACAACAAGGAGCTTTACCTCGATCCCTTCGACCACCTGAGTCGGGTTTTCGGCACCATGGTGAGGCTGGACGCTAGCCCCGAGCCCTTCATAAACGAGATCAAATCAGGGGTGATGAGCCTTCGGTTCTGCGCGGCGATGGTTGACGCCGCAGACGAACACGGGCGTGTCGACACTGATTTGATGGCTGA
>JADFMD010000080.1 GCA_022564055.1 Gemmatimonadota bacterium | reverse complement strand
TTGCCAAACTCCGGGATGTCCGGTTCGACGAGCTTCAACTCGCTGAGACCCTTACGCCACTGCTCGAGAGCCTGGGTGGTGCGCTGGAGGCCAGCTCGGTGCTGCTCCTCCAGGAGGGCGGTGAGTTCTGGGAGGTTGTGGGCGGCATCGGTGCTCCGCCACAGGACTGGAGCGAGCTTCGACGAGTCGTGGCGAAGAACAACGGCGAAGCTGTGATCGGGCAAGGTGGAAGGGAGGCCTTCGTGCCGATCATCGTCGACCAGGATCAGCGCCGCCGGGTGCTCTACGTGCACGGGAGCCGCAGCCTCGGCCCGCTGGACGCGCACACCCTACTCTCCATTGCCTCGGGTCTCCATCTGGGCTTCCACAACCGGGCGCTCACACGCAGCTTGGAGGAAGCCTATCTGGGGATCCTGACGGGTATCAGCACAGCGGTCGAGGCGCGGGATCATGGCACGGAGGTGCACTGCCAACGTCTGGCCACCTATTCGTGCGTTCTCGCCGACGAGCTCGGCCATGAGGACGACTTCCTCGAGGGTCTCTGGATAGGCGCGAGTCTTCACGACATCGGTAAGGTCGGCGTCCCCGACTCCGTATTTCTCAAGCCCCGCAAGCTGACGCCCAAAGAGTTCGAGGTCATGAAGCAGCACACGGTCCTCGGATACCGAATCCTCAAGGACGCGCCCATCAGTGAAACGGCCAAGATGTGCGTCCTGCATCATCACGAGCGCTGGGACGGAAAAGGCTATCCAGATGGCTTGAAAGAGGAGCAGATCCCCCTCGGCGCGCGGATACTCGCTGTGGTCGACATCTTCGACGCTCTCACCGCCGAGCGCGCCTACCGAAAAGCCAAGACCGAGGAGTGGGCGCTGGACTACGTGGAGTCGGAGTCGGGCGGCGCCCTGGAGCCCAAGCTGGTTGAATGCTTTTCCGCGCTCCACAGAGATGGTGTGATACGCGGCGCCGCTCATGCGATTCCCGAAAGCGCCCGACGACGCTGGCGCCCCCAGCGCTTACGTGCGGCCACGCTGGAACAGTCTCGACCGATCGTGACGGCCGAAGCTGAGTCTCCCACTGATTCCCCGGTGTAGTCGACCGCTCTGATCCTGCGGACGGGCTGGTCTACGTAGGTCAGCCGCCGCTACGCCCGCAGAGCGCCTGAGTCGCCAAACCCCCACCTTGTGCGCGAAAGCACGTGATGGCGTATCATGACAAGCCAGCCACGAGGAAGCGTAGATCGGCGGCGGTAAACGCCGGCCGGATTTTGGGGGGAGGACTAGACATGGCAACGAAAGGCGACCATCCGGGGAACGACCCAAAGCTCAAGAACGAGAAGGGTCTGAACAGGCGAGATTTCGTCAAGACGGGAGTTGCCGTCGGGCTGGGTTCGGGCGCTCTGTTGGAGCCGGACCAGGCGCAAGCGCAAGTCGCGGCGACTGGCGCCCAAGACGCCCAAAACATCGTCTGGGACTATGAAGTGGATGTCGTCATTGCGGGAGGCGGGTGCGCAGGCCTGACTGCGGCCATTCGCGCGAGGGATCTGGGGGCCAGTGTGCTGGTGGTCGATCAGAATTTCGACCTCGGCGGCAGGATGTTGCACAGCGGGGCCTTGGTGTCGCTCGGCGGAGGCGACCCGGTACAGCACAGAGATATGAAGGGCGAGAGCGACCGGGAGGGGCTCATCACGGTAGCTCCGGCCGAGGCCCCGGAAGAGCTCGATGACAGTGTCGACCTCCTGTTCACGGACCTCACCGACTGGTCGGTCGTCGACCCCAAAGCCCAGAGCCCTTACAGGTACAACGAGCGGGAGCTGGCGCGTTCTTGGGCCGAGAACTGTCCGGCCACCCGGCAATTCCTGATAGACAACTATGTCCGGTTTACGCGGATCAGCGGCACGCATGGCGGCGGAGGCCTGTCGCGCGCGAGGGCGGCGCGCTGCTTCCTCATGCTGGGCAACAAGACGGACATGAAGGCAGGGACCATCACAGCGGAGGACGCGGGCGTCGCCGATCCGGAGCGCACGAGTTCGTTCGCGCCGGTGCAAATGAATAACTCGAGCCGTTCGGTCGCACCCAACGCCGTAGCCAACGGCGTGGCCCTCGCCCGGCCGCTGGAGTTCTCGGCCCGCGAGAAGGGCGTCGAGTTCATGCTTCATCGCCGTTTCGACGCGATCGTACGTGAGCAACCCTTCGCGGGCAAAGTGCTGGGGATCACGGCCCACTATTCGCCGCGGCAGCACCCAGAGACCGGCCAACTTCTGCAGAGCTATTGGCAGAACGGCAATATCGATGAGCGGCGGGAGACGGTGAACATCCGGGCCCGCCAAGCCGTCATCCTGGCCAGTGGCGGTCACGCGGGCAATCCCGAGGTCCGCAGCATGTTCTACCCCGCCTTGCGGGAACCCGCCTTCCCGACCAGCGGCATTGCCCTGCAAGGCCCCCATGGTCAGGACGCATCGGCGCTCATCGCCGGATTGAGGGTTGGCGCCAACCTGGCGGGGATGCAACAGAACGTCTCGTATCAAACGACGTTCCACATCTCGACGCGCCTCGGCACCCGGGACGCGTATACCACCATGATGCCCGGTCATCCGACCTTCGGTTTCCGCGCCTCCGCCGGGGTCAACGTCGGCAACACCGGCTTCGAAGAGTTCATCGCCGTGAACCAGGTCGGGAAGCGTTTCTTCAGCGAGGTCCGTCTTCCCGCCAGGCCTGGTTTGAGCCGGTACCCGGGCGACGGTGGAGCCCCGGGCCAGGGGCTCAAGCACACGCCGCTCGACTGGCGCAATTGCCGGAAGGAGTGGGTCCGCCAGATGTACAACTATGATCACGGCCTCGATGCCGCTCTGGCCATGAACGAGGGGTCGCAGCCTCCGGACTACTACTCGGGGCCGCTTTGGGCGGTCTTCGATCAGGATGCGGTCGAGCGTACGGGGTGGGAGCTGCGCTACCCCTACGTGTCCGACAACGGCTACTTCTTCAAGGCCGATACCATCGAGGAGCTGGCCAAGAAGATCGAGGCGGGCCATGAGTTCCAGCGGGTGCCACTGAGTTACCTGGCCGAGACGGTGGCCACCTGGAACGGCTACGTGGACGCCGGCGCCGATCCCGAATTCGAGCGCGAGGCGGACGCCCCCATGAGTCGCATCGCGACGCCGCCCTTCTATGCGCTCTCGATCATGGTGATCTGGCACGATTCCTATGGCGGCCTGCGGGTCAACGGCCGGCAGCAGGTCGTGGACATGCAGGGCCAGGTCATTCCCGGTCTCTATGCCGGAGGCGAGGCCGTGGGGGGGTTCAACAAGCATGGCCTGGGCAAGGGTCACGTCCATGGCTACATCGCCGGCACGCATGCCGTCGCAGAGCCGTCCAGCTAGTCGTCACTTTGAAGCCGCACAGCAGGAGTGTGGTCGTATGGGACGAGCCCCCGACCGTCGAGCGCGGCGAGGGCTTCAGCGTCAAGCTGGGGGTCAGGTGCTCCTCCGAGTGCCGGCCCGACGGTTGGACGGTTGAGGTCCGCGACCAGGACGGGAAGAAGCGGGCGACGGCCACACTCAGCGGAGAGCCATGGCCCGGCACTGCCGCGCTCTACTATGCGGAGGTGGACCTGAGTGCCCCTGCGACGGAGGGCGTTCATGAATGGGAAGCCAAGGCTCTGGCGGACGGTGCAGCGGGTGCTCTGGTGGACGGTGCGGCGGGTGGTCCGGCGGACGGCCCGGACATCCAGCACGCCGAGTGCACCGCCCGTTTTGGCGTGAGAGTCGTTCCCGCACCCGAGTGTCTCCTGACGGTCGTCGCCATAGACAGGGAGAGTCAGACTCCCGTCAAAGGTGCCAAGGTCGTGGTTCACCCCTACAAGGTCTTCACGGATGAGCGCGGCGTGGCGGAGGTGAGGGTTCCGCAAGGCGAGTACAGACTCTTTGTTTCGGGAAAGAGTTATTTCCCCTTCCGCAGCGACGTCGAAATGAAGGCGGACGTCACGATAAGGGCGGAGCTCGCTTTGGACCGGGAACTCTCCGATGCCGATGTCTGGTCCTGATTCCAGACCCCGCCACGAAATCCGAGAGGACCTCTGATGTTGAAGCTCGTAGTCGGTGTTCTGGGTCTGACGTTCGTCAACGCACCGATTTCTGTTGCACAACAAGGAATCGACCCGGTCCTATACGAGCAGGGGCAGCAACTCTACCAGGAGAACTGCGCGCTTTGCCATCAGGACTCAGGCGTCGGGGATCCGCCAAGGTTCCCGGCCTTGAGCGGCAATGACCAGCTCGGCGACCCTGCCCGGATTGTCCGCAGTATCCACTCGGGCAGGAGGCGCATGCCTCCATTCCCCCGTCTGACCGCGGAGGAAATCTCCTCTTTGGCAAATTACGTTCGCAACGCGTGGGCGAACGACTTTGGCGGTGTGAGCACCGGAGACGTAGCAGCGGTGCTAGAGGGACTCGGGGAAACCGGCCCAATGACATCGATCTGGGATGGCGTATACACTGAGGCACAGGCGACGGTCGGCCAGGCGGTGTACTCGGGTGCCTGTGGTATCTGTCATGGCCGCAGGTTGAATGGCGCTCCGGAGGATCCGGATATGCGGTCCACGCCTCCCCTGGCGCGGGCGAGGTTTCTCCGCGTCTGGGACGGAAGATCGCTCGCCACCCTGTTCGAATACACGCGAGCGACGATGCCGGAAGACAACCCGAGCTCTCTGACTGACCAGGAGTATGTCGATGTCATCGCCCACATGCTCACGGTCGGCGGCATGCCGGCGGGAGATGACGAGCTTCAACCCGACCCGCGGAGTCTCGCCCGCGTCGTGATACGGCCGCAGCCCTAGGAAAAATCTTGCCCCAAGTACGGCCCCGGGCCTCAGTCTTCGAGGGCTCGGAGGCGTTGCTCGTGGTCGGCGTAGCTGGCGGTGAGGTTCGCTGAGAGGTGGTCGAAGCTCACCTCGAATCGATCGAAGCGCCCTTCCAGGCGGTCGATTCTCTCGGAGTTCCCTGTTACGCCCTCGGCCACGGCGCGCAGGTCGTGGCTCAGCTGTTCTTGGCCCACCTCGACACGGGTCAATCGCCCTTCGACACGGGTCAGTCCCTCTTCGACACGAGTCAATCGCCCTTCGACACGGGTCAGTCCCCCTTCGACACGGGTCAATCGCCCTTCGACACGGGTCAGTCCCCCTTGGACACGCGTCAATCCCCCTTCGAGACCCTCCAGCCGACCGCCGTGCTCCTCGTAGATCCGGCCGACCATCTCGTAGTTTCGCGTGATCCCGTCTGCGTTGTTCTGAATCAGGCGTGCGTTGCCCTGAATCAGAGATTTTAGTTCCTGGAATTGCTGTTGGGTCATCGGCCCTTGGCGCTCGGAAGATTCGTGAGCGTAATCTACGCATCGGGGCTGAGCTGGAACATGTCCGTTTGGGACGGCGAACGGTCCCGATCTAGCTCAAAACACGGCGATAGGGTTCAACGGCGAACCCGTGCCCCCACGGATCGGGAGCGGCGCGAGCATCAGGAGGAACTCCCACCGGCCTCTCTCGGCCGCTGCCGCGCCGAGCGCCTCGAGGTCGCAGTTATCGATCATGTGGATCCCCAGATAGAGGATGGCGAAATCGTGCACAGCCCCGGGCAGGTTCGAAGGTGAGACATAGGTAGGATGGTCGCTTGCCAATATCGCGATATCGCGTTCTTTCAACCACGGAATCACGGACGGGTGCAGACCGGCCGAGCGACCCCCGCTCGCGCGGCCGCGAAGCCATGGTCCTTCGGCCTCGCGGCGCGCCCACACACCTGTACGAATGAACAGTGCGTCACCAGAGGAGATTCGCACCCCGGTTTGCTCTTCCCACGCCTCCAACTCCTCCACGTAGATTGGAGTGCCCGGTTCCAGATACGGTAGGCCCCGGAACCTTGGAATGTCGATCAGGACGCCACGGGTGAGGACGCCGTTCTTGAGGTTGTGGATCGAGCTCTTCTCGTGCCCATTCGCGAGAGTGGCGTCGGCGTCGGGCGTGTACCCGTCGAAGAAAGTCCCATTGTCGTTGATGTGAGCCAGCGCGTCGATGTGAGTGTGGGTGATACCGTGGTAGCGGACGGCAATCCGGTCCGAGCTGATACTGAGCATCTCGTGTTCGTACGGCCTGGGATTGTCGACGGCCTGGACCGTGTTTGCGTCCGAGGCCAGCGACACCGAAAACCCCTCCTGAACCAGAGCCACTGCCTCCAAGCGCTTCTGTGGCGTAATCAGGTTCAGGGCCCCGATCTCACCGTCTTCCCCCCAACGTCCCCAGTTAGAGAGTTCCAGCTTCCACTGTTCATACTGGGCGGGGGTGACATCCCTCTCGGAACTGCT
The DNA here is from genome assembly GCA_022564055.1 of Gemmatimonadota bacterium. Taxonomy (GTDB): domain Bacteria; phylum Gemmatimonadota; class Gemmatimonadetes; order Longimicrobiales; family Gaopeijiaceae; genus UBA822. The sequence goes on along the minus strand of JADFMD010000080.1, from coordinate 6,554 downwards.
GTCCTGCAGTTGGCCTGAGGTGGGTCGGGCTAACGCGATAACCGAAATCAGCAGTACCGGGAGAGATCTGGCGAGCAGCCTCATCATGGGTCCTCCGCTGGGGGGGGTAGGCGTGTGGGTAGGCGTGTGGCTCGATTCCGGAGGAGATCAAAACCGGATCTTGGCCCTCCTGGCCCTCCTACCTGACCCGTACGTACTTCTGCAGGTTCCGCGGGACGGGCTCACCGCCGTACATGTTCCCGTCGCGATCCACCGCGACGAACTCTGCTCCGTTTCCGAGCCTGACCGCAGGGTCTCCCCACGGGTAGACGATGAAGTCCGTCACCCAGCCCGTCTCGGCGTCTCCGATCCGGATCCCCATCTCCCAGCCCGGATTCTCAACGTTGTCCGACTCCGAGTCGGCCACATAGATCTGCCCGTTCGTGTCGAACGCGATTCCGCTCGGCCGCCCGAACTGCGTCCACGTGGCCAGGTGCGTTCCTTCCTGATCGAAGATCTGGATTCGGTTGTTGCTTCGGTCCCCGACGAAGATCCGTCCCCTGGAGTCCATCTCGATGGCGTGCAGAGCACGGAATTCACCCGGTGCGTATCCCGTCTGGCCCCACTCCATGATGAACTGACCGTCGCTCGTGAACTTCATGACGCGGTTGTTCCCGTTGTTGTTGTGGCCGTCCGCGATGAAGATGTTGCCGTCGGGTGCCGCGACCACGTCGGACGGGGAATTGAAGCTGTTCCGACCGCTGCCGGCCCTGCCCGGTGTGCCGAGGCGCAGCAGCACCTCACCCGTGGGGCTGAACTTGTAGACCACGTGCCCCCGCTGGTCGCCGTCGGGGATGTTGCCCGAGCCCACGGCGTCGGTAACCCAAACGTTGCCATCACGATCGACATCGATGCCGTGTGGCCATATGAACAACCCGCCGCCGAAGCTCTCCACGACGTTCCCGTCGAGGTCGAACTTGATCACCGGATCCAGGTCGGAATCCACGCACTCGTTGCCGAACCGGCTCGGTGTCACATCGAATCCGCGGGCGATGCAACGGATCACCGCCCACAGGTGATCTCCGTCCGGGTCCATCGTGACCTTGCCGACCGCGCCCATCGGTCTCCCGTCAGGCAGCTTGGCCCAGCCGTCCACCAGGCGGTAGGGGCTGGGGCCCGAAGTCTGAGCGAGCGCCTCCTCGGGAACCATGAGTGCCAGCGCCGCGACGGCGCACATCCACGTGATGAGACTCGACTTCGGGCTCCGGGTCGACATGATCGTACCTCCTCTGGACAGGCTCGAGTGTGGGAGGGCAACCGTACGCGGGAGTCCTGAGGCGGTCAAGGCTCTCCCATCACCCGCCTTACCGCGTGTCAGGGTACTCGAGAGGTCGCGGTGGCCGGCCGTGGTCTCAGCGGATATCCTAAGACACAAATCCCCTGAAACGCTCGGAAGAAGAGGAATGAGGCAAAGACCCGAAAGGCCCCGGAGCACCGGATTGAACCGTCGCGAGTTTCTCGGCGTCGGGGCGCTTCCACTCGTGGCTGGATTGGCGGCCAAGGACTTCGGTGCACAGGCCATTGTTCGCGTCGGCCTCGTGGGTGCGGGCGGTATCGTGCAGAGGACCCAGCTTCCGAACTTTCGACAGATCCCGGGATGCGAGGTCGTTGCAGTGGCGAATCGCAGCTTGGCTTCCAGTCAGAGAGTTGCGGAGGCGTTCGACATTCCGACGGCGTATGCCAACTGGAGGGAGTTGCTGGAGGACGAGAGCATCGACGCCGTCATGATCGGCACGCCGCCCTATATGCACAGCACCGTGACCCTGGAGGCGCTGGTTGCGGGGAAACACGTGCTGTGCCAGTCCCGCATGGCCATGAACGCAGGCGAGGCCAGAGACATGCTGGAGGGGGCGCGTCGCCACCCGGACCTGGTCTGCCAACTGGTCGTGAACCCGTACCAGCGCGCCTTGAAGAGACTGATCGACGACGGATACCTCGGGGAGCTCCTCTCCGCCGAGGTGCGCAGGTTGGGATCCGACGCCTCCGCGGGTGCTTCTCCCGACCGACGACGTGGCTTCGTCGAGTTCGGCCAGGACCTGCACTGGCGCGTGGACCCCGACCTCAACGGGTTCAACATCCCGTTGGGTCTGGGCGCTGCCTATGAAGGCCTGACTCACCTGTTGGGACGGGCGACACGGGTCATGGCGATGACCAAGGTGCACGCGCCGTATCGACGCGCTGCGGACGGAACGATGGTTGCCAAGGGCGGGGTGGACCACGTGGATATTCTCTACGAGGTCGCCAACGGGGCACAGGTTCACCTGAGGGTGAGCACGACAACGGCACTAGCGGGCGGAAGTCAGACCTGGCTCTTCGGCAGCGAGGGAACCATCCATGTCGACGGCCGCCGAATCCTCGGCGGACGCCGCGGCGACTCCGAGCTCCGTGAGATTCCCGACCCGCCGCAGGAACCGGGCCCTCGGCGCGTGGGGGTGGAAGAGCGGTTCATCAACACGATTAGGGGAACCGCCGAGAACACGACGGAATCCCTCGAGATCGGTGTCGATTACATGGAGTTCTCGGAGGCCGTGCATCGCAGCGCGCAGACCGGTCGGGCTGTGAATCTACCGTTGTAGGTTGCGGGGTAGCTGTAGGTAGCCGGCAGCCTACGGGCCTCCCCCCGGGAGGCCGCCACCCTGGATCGCAAAAGTACGGAGGGTGGAGTTGCCATCCAGACGGGTCGTGAACTCGCCGAGCGAGACGGACCCCTCGATGAAGCTCATGGAGCCGAAGCCGAGATAGGCCGGAGCAGTGACGACAAGGCTCGCGGGTCCGATTTTCGCCCATGTGAAGTCGATGTCGACCGGATTCAACACGTCGTCAACACCCGAGAACGCCCCGGTCCCATCGGCGAAGAAAGCATACTTGTTGCCCGGGACGCTCCATTGATTCGGGTCCCAGTGCGTGCTTGCACTCGCCCTCGTCGCACCGTTGACGATCAGATCGACGGCGTCGGCTGTTCCACCTCCATCTTCGCCGGTCGATGTGTCTCCGGCGCAGCTGACTGTGACGAACGTGAGGAAGAGCAACCCGATTAGTGAACGTGCCATTGGAGAGTTCCTTCTGGGGTGGGAAAGTGACAAGTCGACGAGTTCGTTTGTGCCTTTCCCAGCATAACCAGCCCTGCCGTCCGGGAGTTAGGTTTTTCTAACGCTCGTCTTGGTGGCTGGGAGTGATTGGCTCGAGGGTCAGACTTAGGCCGGAGCAGAGCAACTCAAGGAGTTGGACGCTACCACTGCGGCAGATAGGTCCGTCCGCCCTTGATCGTTCGCCAGGGCACCAGCTTTTCCTGGCCGACTCTCACTGCGCCGTAAGAGTCCACGAACCTGTGCTCGCCGGTCTGCATCTCGAAGATCGCGACGTCGCCCTCGGCGCCCACACGAAGGGTTCCGATCTGCACGTCCCATCCTACGGCGGCGGCGGGGGTCGCCGTGGTCCTCCGCACCGCTTCCTCCAGCGACAGCCCGAGGTACAGAAATTTGGAGATGGTGGTTGGCAGGTCATACACCGGCCCCTCTTCACCGATGTTATACGCGTGTAGGTCACTGCTTATCGTGCTCGGCAGCACCCCCTGGCGCATCGCCATTTCCATGGTGTCGAACGAGAAGCTTCCCTGACCGTGGCCGACGTCGAACAGCACTCCCCGCTCCAAGGCGTCGGCCGCAGAGGTGCGAAGGATTCCTTCGCTCGTCAGGATCCCCTCGTCGCCTGATTCCGGCGTTCCGGACCGGCGGAAACTGTGGGTCAACAGGTCTCCGGGTCGCAACAACCGAAGGAGCTCATCGATGGGCGTCACGGTCGAGGCGATGTGCATCATCATGGGCAGTCCGACCGCTTCCGCGACTTCGAGCGCTCGCTCTACCGCGATCAAGTCGTTGGGTCCGGACTGATCGCTGCCGGCCCGGACCTTCACGCCCAGGATCACGTCTCGATGCTGCTCGATGGTCTCAATGGCACGGTCGACGTCGGCGTACTCCAAGTCCTGGAGCTCTCCCCGCAGATTCGTGAGCATACCCGTGACGGAGATGTTCAGGAGCGCCCGAATTCGGGTGGCCTGCACCTCGATGACATTCTTCCGAAAGCTGGAGAAGGTCTGTGCCCCGGCGGACCCGAGATCCAGGACCGTGGTGGAGCCTCGGCTGAGACAATACTTGTCCGCGTTTATGCCATAGTGGGAAATGCCTTCGAAGACATGGGCATGCAGATCGATGAAGCCGGGCGTCACGATCCGCCCGTCCACCTCGATGACCTCCCGCCAACCCGCAGGATCGATCACCTGTGCCACCTCGGCGATTCTTCCGTCCCGGATGCCAACGTCAAACCGGCCGTTCAAACCCTGCGACGGATCCACGACCCTCCCGCCACGAATCAGGACATCCCAAGCCTGCTCTCTCTCGGGAAAGGTGGGCGTTGATGCAAAGGCCCTCCGGCCAGAGAGGCCTGTAGTCAATGCAGCAGCGGTTCCTACGGCCGCTGTTAAGAAATGCCGTCTCGGTATGGAATGTGTGGCGGAGTGTGCGTGCGCACGTGCCTGTGGATCTGCGTGTTTGTGGCCCATGACGTCCACTCCCCTTAAAGCGTGAATGGGTACGAAGTCGCGCCAGGCACTGCCGGTGAACAGCTCTCGGCTCCTCCACCAGCCCGGGAGCTCCAGCTTAGCCGGACGAGGTGCCGCTCAACAGTGCGAGGGACTGCGCACACCGGAACACAGCACCGGAACACAGCCCTTGCACATACATAGAACTGCTATGTATACTAGTTCTATGTATCTTCGGCTCCATTCTCAAACACCTGCGATTTCTTTCGCATGAAAATCGGCAAGGATCTCGTCGCCGCGTCCGCCACGCCGATGGTGCTGGCCATCCTCAGCGAAGGAGAGAGTTACGGCTACGCCATCCTCAGGCGCGTGGACGAGCTTTCGGGCGGTGAGCTGCAGTGGACGGACGGCATGCTCTACCCTGTTCTTCACCGCCTCGAGCGCAACGGCTACGTGAAGGCTACCTGGGGCAAGGCGGAGTCCGGCAGACGGCGCAAGTACTACCGGATCACCGACCGGGGCTCAGAGGAGCTGGCGAGCCAACGGCAGCAGTGGCGGGTCGTCGATGCGACGCTCCGCGCGACCTCGTTCCACCCGTTTCAGATGGTGCCGCAGGGAATCTGACGGCTCAACGCAGGAGGCGTACAAGTGCTGGATGAACGGATTGCGGAGTGGCGGTCCTATCTGCGCCGTGGGCAGGCGATCCACCAGGTCGATGTGGATGAGCTCGAGGATCACCTGCGCAGCCAGGTCGCTGATCTGAAGGAGGCGGGCCTCGATGAGGACGAGGCCTTCCTCATCGCGGTGAAGCGCATCGGCGATCTCGAGGCGCTGTCCCGGGAGTTCGCCAGTGAGTACTCGGAGCGCCTGTGGAAGCGCCTCGTCCTCGCAACGGACGCCGGCGAGAGCGGCGTGGGTTGGAACCGGGAGGCCTTGGTGGCGGTGGGCCTTGCAGTTGCCGCGGGCGTAGCCATCAAGATTCCCGAGCTTTTCGGTGTGCACCTCAACGGCCCCGACCGGGACGTGTCCTTCTATATCCGGAACTTCAGCCTCTTCGTGCTTCCGTTCCTCGCCGGCTTCTTCGCGTGGAAGCGGGGGATGGAGTTCGCCGGGCGACTCTGGCTGATGGCCCCGTTCATGGCGGCGGCTCTCGTCATGAACCTCTTCCCCTTCACTCCGGAGGGGCACACCGAGTTGCTCGCTGCCCTCCACCTACCCATGGCTCTGTGGCTGACCGTCGGCGTCGCGTACGCCGGTGGAGCGTGGCGCGACCACGACCAGCGCATGAACTACGTGCGCTTCTCCGGCGAGTGGTTCATCTACTTCGCCCTCATCGCCTTGGGCGGTGGCGTCCTCATGGGGACCACCATGTTCATCTTCGGTGCGATCGGCCTGGACGCGGAATTCCTCTTGAACGAGTGGATCCTCCCGTGTGGCGTCATGGGGGCCGTGATCATCGCCGGGTGGCTCGTGGAAGCCAAGCAGAGCGTCATCGAGAATATGGCCCCGGTGCTCACGCTGCTCTTCACGCCGCTCTTCACCCTCGTGCTCCTGGCGTTTCTGGGCACCATGGTGTGGACGGGGAGCGCCATCGACGTGGAGCGCGAGGTTCTCATCGGCTTCGACCTGCTGCTCGTCGTGGTGGTGGGGTTGCTGCTCTATGCCATCTCGGCGAGGGACCCGCAGGCGGAGCCCGGCGCCTTCGACGGGGTGCAGCTCGTCTACGCCCTCGATTACGAGTCTGGGGGTGCCGCCGCCGCGAATTCTGGCCCCCATGGCGTTGAGCATGGCGACCAGGTCCTCGGCATCGACGCCGCAGACGCGCCGGAAGCAGGTAGAGCTGATCGTGCCAGACGAACTTGAGTTCAACGGCATCACCCTTTGCCACCTCGAGCGGTATGTCGTGGACATTGGGCAGGTCGACCTCCAACCGGTCGCCCTCGATCCGAAGAAACCGTATTTTCACGCAAGCGGTTGG
>JADFMD010000202.1 GCA_022564055.1 Gemmatimonadota bacterium | reverse complement strand
GGGACGGGAGGAGGGGCGCAAATGGACCACCCGTTGGGGCACGTGGGGGGGGCCGTGTTCGGCTCCAAAGCACCCGCTCGAGGGAGAGGGATCGCCGATTGCGGGGGAAACAAGAGTCGTGTATACTTGGACACAAGCGGACATTATGTCCTATTTTATCCACGCATGAGACATAAGGGCTTCGGACATGCCCGGCAGAGAATATGATAAGGTGCTGGACCTCGCCGCCGAACAATTCGGGTACGTTACGACCGCCCAGGTCCGTGCCCGCGGCGTCGCGCGCGATACCATCCGAAAGATGGCGAAGCGAGGAACCCTCGAGAGGGTGAGCTGGGGTGTCTATCGCCTTCCTACCTTCCCTTCGTCGCCTTACTCCGAATACATGGAGGCCAGCCTCTGGCCTGCCGGAGTCCTCGGAGTAATCTCGCACGAATCGGCATTGACAGTTCGTGGGCTCTCGGACGTCAACCCCTCGGCAATCCATATCACGGTGCCGAAGCACTTCCGGGTCCGCCGAGGCACTCCCGCCCACCTCGTAGTGCATCACGCCCAGCTACCGGACGACGAAGTCACTGTGTTCGAGGGCATCCCGACGACAACCGTGCGGCGGACCATCGAGGACTGCCATCGCGCCCACCTTGGACCCGCGTTGCTTCGACAAGCGCTGAACGATGCGGCACGAGAGGGGCACCTGAACCCCAGCGAAGTAACCGAACTCAGGAGGCAGATCCTTCCGGGACCGAAGCGAGGGACGAATCAGTGACCGGCCCGAGCGAAGCACCGAGGTCGGTTCGAGTGCTCGCCAAATGGGTGGATGCGTATGCGCGGGAGCGTGGGTTGACGCCGAAACGGGTCCGAGACTGGATCTCCTACATGATCGTAGGCGGGCGGCTGGAGGGAGCGAGTGCTGTCGACACCGGGCCTCGATTCACGATCAAGGGAGCTGTAGCCATTGAAATGCGCCTTCCCTCCAAGGCACGAGCTACCAAGGACATCGACTTGGTTGTCGATGATCTGGCAGGCACTGATCTCACGGTGGCACTGCGCACCGCTCTCGAGGGAGACTACCAATCGTTCACGTTCAGAGTGAAGGGCGAACCCTACGTTATGCCGAACAACTCGGTCCGAGTGGACGTGGCCCTCGACTACAGAGGTCGAAGCTGGGGCACGGTCCAGATCGACCTGTCCCCACATGAGGGGGAAAGCACCGAAGTGGAACTGGTGGATGCGCTGGCACTCGAGCCATTCGGCTTGAACACGCCAAACGCCTTACCATGTCTCGCCCTACGATACCACGTCGCCCAGAAGATCCACGCGATGACGGAGCCCGCGCGCGACGAGAACACTCCGAATGAACGGTTCCGAGATCTCGTGGACCTCCTCCTCATGAGAGAGCTGACGAGCGATCTCGAGGGAGTTCAGGCAGCCTGTGTGGAGGTATTTCAGATTCGGGATACCCATGGTTGGCCGCCGCAACTCGATCCACCGGCGTTCTGGCAAGAACCCTTCACGAAGCTCGCCGAGGAGGTCGAGCTACCGGTAAGTAACCTAGAAGAGGCGGTCCGGGAGGCGCAGACATTCATAGAAGCGATCGACGGAGCCGGGTAAGGCGCAGCAGGTGCCGGTTTACCTACCTGAAGCAGCCCCCCAACGACCGGGCGGGCCGTGTTCGGCTCCAAAGCACCCGCTCGAGGGAGAGGGGTCGCGGGTCCGCCGGAGGGCAGTCTGCGGCCGTAGGCCGTAGAGCGAAGCGCTGACCGCAGGCGAACCCGCGACCCCTCTCCCCATCAGCAAAGAAAAAGGAGCCGCTACCCCCGCCCGTGGCACTTCTTATACTTCTTCCCCGACCCACAGGGACAGGGATCATTCCGCCCCGGCTCCTTCGTGGCGGTCACAGGCACCCGGAGGCGCTGCTCCGCGCGGTTGGTGACCAACTCTCTTGGATCCTGGGGTGAAGGCACACCGCCGACGGACCCGAGCGGCACGGTTCGCCCCTGACCCGCTCCCTCCGTGCGGGCGCTCCGAGCCATGCCCAGATCGTCCACCCGACCGCCACTCCCCATCGTCTGCGTGCGACTGGCGGCGGCCCGGGCGACGGCCGTTGCGCTTCCGATTCCATCCTCCGAGGGCCCTGAATACTGAATCGTCTGAGTCTGGCGAACGGGCTGGCGCGGCTGGCCGAGCTGGGCCTTGAAGAGCAGGTTTCCGACCGTCCCGCGAAGGTCGTTCATGAGGTCCACGAACATCTCGTAGGCCTCCTTCTTGTACTCGACCAGCGGGTCCTTCTGTCCCCAACCCCGGAATCCGATCGAGGCCTTGAGGTTATCGAGGTCGTAGAGGTGATCCTTCCACTTGCCGTCGATGACGCTGAGCATGATGTAGCTGGTGACACCCTCGGCGTGTTCCCCGAAACCATCGATCTTCCGGTGGAACTGTTCGTGAACCGCATCCACGGCCATCTGGTGAATCTCGTGCGGCTCCAGTTCGTGCTCCGGGTCGTTTTCGTCCGCAAGACCCTCCATCACGGCAAAGTAGTCCCGGGAGATCCGTCCCTTGAGCCCGGAGAGATCCCATTCCTCTTCGTGTTCGGACTCCAGGTACTCATCCACCGTGGACTGCACGGTGTGCTCGATCATCTCCCACATCTCGCCCTTCAGATCCTCTCCCCCCTCCAGGGCAAAGAGGCGCCGATCGTAAATGACCTCGCGCTGTTGGTTCATGACATCGTCGTAGTCCAGCAGGCGCTTCCGCGACTCGAAGTTGTTGCTCTCCACCCTCTTCTGCGCGGTCTCGATGGAGCGCGTGACCAGCGGGTGCGTGATCACCTCACCCTCGGAGGCCCCCAGCTTGTCCATCGCGTTCGCCAAACGATCGCCGACGAACAGCCGCATCAGGTCGTCTTCCACCGAGATGAAGAACTGAGACGAGCCGGGGTCGCCCTGGCGCCCGGAACGGCCCCGAAGCTGACGGTCGATCCTGCGGGACTCGTGCCGCTCGGACCCGAGGATGTAGAGCCCGCCCACCTGAATGACGTAGTCGTCGGGCTTGCCCTCAAAGTCGATTTCACGCGTGGGATCCACCGCAACCAGTTCTTCGAGATCCAGGCCCCGCTCCTTCGCCCACCCCACCGTCCGGGCCTCGACCACGCCCTCACCCAGTTTGATGTCGGTCCCACGTCCGGCCATGTTCGTGGCGATGGTAACGGCTCCGGCTTGTCCCGCCTCCGCCACGATCTCGGACTCCTTCTTGTGCTGCTTGGCGTTCAGGACGTTGTGGGGAACCCCCCGGCGCTTGAGCATCCGCGACAGCGTCTCGGAGATCTCCACGTTCGTGGTTCCCACGAGAACGGGTAGCTCCATCCGGTGCAGCCGCTCGACTTCGTCCATGAGCGCCTGATACTTTTCCCTCTTGGTGCGGAAGATCAGATCGTCCCGGTCGTCGCGG
>JADFMD010000079.1 GCA_022564055.1 Gemmatimonadota bacterium | reverse complement strand
CGCTCCGATACTGATAACACGGCCTGTCGTTAAGTGGGGTGCCGCATTGGCGGGATGGACACTGGCTATTTTTCTTTTGCTCCCACACCTGACCCTGATCACGATGTCGCTGGTTCCTCGGGGCACGTGGACGACCGAGCTGATGCCGCCGGTTTACTCGCTCACTAACTACCTATCCCTCGCCAGAGAGGCAGAGCGTTTTCGCCCGCTGTTTAACTCGCTGTGGATGGCGACGGTGAGCACTGCGGTCGTCTTGAGTATTGCGGTCTGGGCAGGGAGGGAAATCGTGCAACGCAAAGTGGCGCTTCGGGGTACGGTCGAATCGCTCCTGAACGTTCCCTGGGCCGTGCCGGGTACTGTGCTGGCAATCGCTGTCGCGACGCTGTGGTCTGTAAACGCCCCCTGGTTGGGGCGTTGGGTCCTGGTTGGCACCGTGGTGATACTCCCGCTGGCTTACGTGATTCGCAACATTCCGGTGGCTGCGGGCTCCGTAGTTGCGGGGTTTCGGCAACTCGATCACTCCCTCGATGAGGCGGCCGGGTCCCTGGGGGCATCCAGGTGGCGCACAATCCGGTCGATCACCCTGCCGCTTCTCAGGCCGGCACTGCTGGCCGGGGGAGCCCTGGCATTCGCCACCGCGGTAGGAGATTTCGTTACTTCGATCGTTCTCTACACGTTCGAAACGAGACCGGTTTCCATCGAAATCCTCTCGGTGCTGCGACAGAACGATGTCGGTGTTGCCGCCGCCTACGGAGTTATCCTCATGTGTGTCTCGGCGGCGGCTATGGTTGCTGGTACCAGACGTTGAGAAGCATCTCGATACTGATGGCTACGGCGTTCGTGGATATGCTGGGCTTTGCGATCATCTTTCCCATCCTGCCGCTCTATGCCGAAAGGCTGGGTGCCGAAACCTGGGTGATCGGGATGATCATCGCCTCCTTCTCGGTAGCGCAGCTCGGCGCAGCACCGGTCTGGGGAAGGTTCTCCGATAGGTATGGCCGCCGGCCCGCCTTGCTCATCGGGCTCTTTGCATCGTCGGCGGCGTTCGTCGTGTTTGGCCTGGCTGCGAGTATTTGGATGCTGTTTTTGTCGCGCATCGTCCAGGGAGTTGGCGGAGGCACCACCGGGGTCGCCCAGGCTTACATCGGAGATACCATCCCTCCAAAGGACCGTGCCAAGGCGCTAGGCTGGCTTTCCGCCGCCACCAGTGCGGGCGTCATGATCGGTCCGGTGATCGGCTCGCTCGCGTTTACCCTCGGGGACGCGGCGCCCGGTTTCATTGCGGCAGGACTGTGCCTCCTGAATGTTGGATTCGCCTGGCGCTGGCTGCCAGAGTCGAAAAAAATGCTCGCGACCGGCGATCAGGTTCTCCCGTCGAGGAGGGGCATCGGAGAGATGGCCTGGGAGGTCGTGCGCCGGCCCTGGAGTGATATTCCTGAACTCATCTGGATTTACACCGTCGGTATGCTTGGCTTCATGTCGATGACGGCCATTATGTCCCTCTATCTCCTTCACCGATTCGGAGTGACCGAAGCGTCCATCGGGTTTTTCTTCCTGTACATTGGCGTGCTGTCGGTGGTTATGCGGGCCATCATACTCGGCAAAATGGTCGACCGTTTTGGCGAAACCGTGGTGATGCGCATCGGGGCCATCTCCCTGGCCGTGGGGCTGTTTCTGATTCCATTGGCCGACAGTGTGTGGACCCTTGCTCTAGCCATGCCGATGGTGCCGATCGGCACAGCGTGTCTCTTCCCAACGGTATCGGCCCTGGTGAGCCAGAGAGCAACGGAGGTGGAATTGGGACAGGTACTCGGAGTGCAACAGGCGTTTGGTGGTTTCGCAAGGGTGTTCGCCCCGGTTTGGGCCACGGCGGCCTATCAGAGGCTTGGAATAACCGTACCGTTTTTTATTGCCGCCGGGGTGGTGGGCGCGGTGGCGGTTCCGGGGCGCGACCCCAGGGTGATCATAACGCCGGCCAGCAAAGAACCGCAGGCGGTGGGCAGAGCCAGGGCGGCTCGGATGCGCAGGGTGACTTCGAGGCGTTTCGCGCGCAGATGCCCGGCGGAGACGGCTCACAGAATTCCTCCCGGATGCAGTATGGTCAGGCCGGGCAGCGAGGCGGAATGGGCGGAATGCGTGAAGGCGGATTCGGGATGGGTCAGTACTCACGGGGGAGTTCGATGGGAGCGGTACGGACCGAGCAAGCTGTGGTGTTCGTGATCGGGGAGGACGGAACCATCGAACCGCGTATGATAATGATCGGCCTGACCGACTGGGACCGCACACAGGTCGTGAGTGGTCTGGAAGAGGGTGAGCGCGTCGCTCTCATCGGATTGGCCCAGCTCCAGGCCCAGCGGGAAGAGTTCCTGGAGCGCATGCGTTCGAGGGGGATGAACCCGTTCGGTGGAGGACGTATGGGAGGTTTCCGAGGCGGCATGCCGCATTAGTCGCGTCGCACTCCGTCCCGATAGGCCATAGGGAGCCGGACCATGGAGATTGGTGCAGGGGAGCCGCTGTCACGGCGGACCGCTCTACGTAACATGGGCGCTGCGGCGGCGCTGCCGCTGGTCGATGCCAGCGATTCGTCGTCCCGGCGGACGGTCGAGGGGAAGGTCGCCCTGGTCACGGGTTCGAGTAGAAATCTCGGCCGTGCGACCGTGCTCGAGCTGGCGAGGCAAGGTGCGGATGTCGTGGTGAACGGGCGGTCCAATCGGGAGGCGGCCGATGCCGTCGTACGCGAGGCCGAAGCTCTCGGTGTTAGGGCGATCGCGCTGCTGGCCGACGTCGGTGTTGAGCAGCAAGTGAATCAGATGGTGGAGCAGGCGTTGGAGCGGTTCGGCCGGATCGACATTCTGATCAACAACGCCGGCTTCCGCGGGTCGAGCTCTATCGCGGAAATGAGCACGGACGAGTGGCGGGCGGCTGCGGCCGTCAACTTCGACGGTCCATTCTTCTGCACCCGAGCTGTCGTGCCCGGCATGATCTCCAACGGGTACGGACGCATCATCACCGTGTCGGGTCTCAACTCCTTCCACGGAAGATCCAACTGGTCCCACGTGTGTGCGTCGAAAATGGGGGCGGTGGGTATGACCCGGGCGCTTGCGGTAGAGCTGGGGCCCTACGACATCACCGTAAACCACGTGGTTCCTGGAGCCTACGTGGCGCACCCGGACCTGGCCCGGATCCCACTCGGTCGTGTTGGGTTGCCTCAGGAGCTCGCGAATATGTACGCGTTCCTGTCGTCCGAAGAAGCCAGCTACATCACCGGCCAAACCTTCCACGTCAACGGTGGTGAGGTCCGATACTAGGATCGCGTGACCCTCGAAAGAATCGCTGCAGGAGGTAGAAATGACCGGACCGGACGCGAAGGGCGAGAGCAAACAGTCACGTCGTGACTTTCTTCGGAGGGCGGGGGCGACGGCGACCGGATTGGTCTTGGCGCCAACGATCTTACCGGAAGGGCTCGGTGCAGCCGCGGCGCAGCAGGCTCGCCTGAGGATCGGGGTCATCGGGTCGGGGCTGATCGGGGGGTCGGTCGCCCTTCGGTGGGCGCAGGCCGGACACGAGATCCTCTTCTCCTCCCGCCATCCAGAAGAGCTCACGGATCTGGTCGAGCGGGCCGGCCCGAGGACGCGCGCCGGCATGCCGGCGGAGGCCGCCGTGTTCGGAGAGGTCGTTTTCATCGCGGTGCCGTACGCCGCGCTCCCTCAGGTGGGGCAGGACTACGGGTCTTTGATGCGGGGTAAGGTCGTCATCGAATGCGGGAATCCTTACCCGCGGCGGGACGGAACGATGGCAACAGAAGCGTTGGCCAAAGGGACTGGGGTCGCCTCAGCCGAATTCCTCCCGGGCGTCCGCCTCGTGCGTGCGTTCAACGCGGTCAGCTACAGGACCGTCGAGCGTGAGGATCACAGTCAGGTCGGGATTCCGATCGCCGGCGACGACCAGGACGCCCTTCGGATCGTGTCGGCCCTCGTGGTGGACGCCGGCTTCGATCCGGTCGTGGTCGGGCCTCTCGCCCGGGCGCGAGAATTCGATCAGGGCTCACCAGTGTACGTGACCGACATGACTGCGGCCCAACTCCGCGAGGCTTTGGATCTCAGTTAGGGCGCCCCGGTCAGTTCCACGCTCAGCGCCCAGAGCTTCGCGCGAGCCTCTTCGTCGTAGGCCTGTGCATTTGCACGTCGGCGATTCAGCCCGGAGAAGTAGCCGCCGCTCCCGATGTCCGGTGAGGTCACGAGCTGCATCACCGCGTCCGCTCCTTCGGCGACCGTAGCCCTCGGTGTGCCGCCGCCACGCGTGATCATCGGCGTGTTCATGTAAGTGGCCGGGTGCAGCGCGTTCACGATCACGTCTTTACCCTCGAGCTCTTCCGCGAGATCGATGGTGAACAGGACTTGAGCCAGTTTGCTCTGGGCGTACGCCCGTCCACCGCTGAAGCCGTTCTCGAGCATCACATCGTCGAAGTCGATCGGCTGTTGAGCACCCGATGAAACGTTGACGATGCGCGAAGGCGCACTATCGATGAGCCGAGGCAGGAGCATCCGGGTGAGTAGAAAGTGTGAGAGGTGGTTCACCTGGAAGATCAACTCGTGGCCGTCCTCCGAAAGAGTCCGCCCGTTGGGCGTCGACGCGATGCCGGCGTTGTTGATGAGGATGTCGAGCCTGTCGTAGTCGCGGAGCACCGCCTCACCGAATTCGCGAACCTGCTCGAACGAGGCGAGGTCCGCTCTGTAGAAACGGGCGCTGCCGACTCCTTCGCTGTTGATCGCCTCGACGACCGCCATGCCCCGCTCACGATTGCGGCCGTGTACGATGACGTGCATGCCCATCGCGCCGAGTCGGGTCGCCAGCTCGTGGCCCAGCCCGCTCGTCGAGCCCGTGACGAGAGCCACCTGCTGACCGGGTCGGAGGGTCGCCTGCGCGTCGGCCGCGGGGGCGGTCAGGGCCGATGCGGACACCAGGCCGGCCAGGAGCATCGCGAGTTTCGTATCCATTTTCTTGCCACTCCTTTTTTCTGGTCTCTCGATCCCCGGTGGTGAATATTTTCCCGGAATCTCTCACTCCGAAACCTAATGATGGTTCGGGAGAGTGGTGAAGTTGGAGGTCGTAGGCAAACGCGAGCGTCGGCTGGAATTTCTGGGGACGATGGCTAATCGCGACCGTCGGTGGCGGGCTTCTCATCTGGCTCTTGAGAGCACCGGTAGCGGGTGAGGCTGTCTAACCGCCGCTCAGCTCTGATGTCTCCTCGTCCACGATTACCGGGGGTGGCGTGACCGAAAACGCCGTCACGGCTGCGACGATACCACGCGCGGCACGGTCCGGATCGTTCACGAGCACCTGACGATCCCTTCGACTCGTAAGGAAGCCGGTCTCGAGGATTATCGCGATCGTCATGGGATGGAGCGCGTGCTCGTACCGTTGGAAATTGAACGCGTAGTAGTTACGCATGCGGCGAGTGATGGTCGGCAGGCGCTTGATGCCCGTCGCCTCTCCGTAGCTTTGCGCGAGGAGCGCCGCGACTTGTGATGCCTTGCCGGTGGCGTCTCGTCGCGGTGCGGCGACCCGATATCCGGACGCGTTGGGGTCGTTGCTCCCGTCGGCATGGATGGCGATGAAGAGATGGGCCCGGTAAGCCGGAGGAACGACGGCGGGAAGGATGTCGACCTCGTAGCCCATCTCCTCGAGCATCGCCCCTGCACGTTGAACGATTTCCAGGTTGACTTCCCACTCGGCCGTCTCTCTCCAGCGGGTCCCGTTGTTTCGAAGTCCGCGGAGTTCCCGGGGCGCCTCGTCCGCTCTCCAGTGGCCCGCTTGCAGCGCGATCCGCACCGGGCCGTCGGGCGGTTCCCAGTCGTCGGGCCCCGGGGGGTCCGGATAGCGGGGCGGTCGACGCCGGTAGCTTCTCCGGCGGGCGGGGGGAGCGGGGCGAGCGACCGTCACGCGTGTGGGCTCCTCGAACTGGGCCGCTTCGGCGATCCCCGTTTCTGCCACTTCATCGGCCCGGTCGGCCTCTGTCGGAGTGGCCGGAAGCGGCTCTGCCACCTCAGCTGAGGCGACGGGCACAGTTGGGGCAATGGCGGCGGGAGCATCAGTTCCGGCCTGCACGCCGAACACAACGAGCATCGCCACGACCGCGCCTATGGACACAAGCCCGACCAATCTCACATTCACCCCCCACGAAGTGGTTGCCGGGCCAGCGATCCGGCGGTGAAGCGCCTCCTAGCGACGAGGCATGCTACGCGTGAGTTGCTGACAACGCAACGAAAATCGTGCATTCCGCTTGCGGCGTCCGGGGTGGGCCTTCTCGAGCTCGCACATACATGGATGAGATGGCCACCGCTGGCGAACCATCTCTAGGATGTGTGGCCTCGCGGAACTGATGGGCTGACCCGGAGGCCCTGCACAGGGCCGTCTGCGGGCTTTATCATAAGGTGTTCCAGTAGCTTACCTCGGTCCATGGGATTCATCTGCCGTGCGTGTCAGCGTTCAAGACCTCCAAGCGTTGAAAGACCGGGGCGAGCGGTTTTCCGTCCTCACGGCGTACGACTACCCCACCGCAAAGATCATCGACGAGCTTGGAATCCCCTTGATTCTCGTTGGCGATAGCTTGGGGAACGTGGTGCTCGGCTACGATTCGACGGTTTTCGTGACGATGGACGAGATGCTCCACCACACGAAGGCGGTGACCCGTGGGGCCAAGCAGGCCCTGGTCGTGGGCGACATGCCGTTCATGAGCTATCAGACGAATCCCGTCGACGCTTTGACGAACGCTGCGCGATTCCTGCGGGAAGCAGGGGCCCAGGCCGTAAAGATCGAGGGCGGGGAGGTCATGGCGGAGACCGTCCGCGTCCTGACTGACCGTGGCATCCCCGTCATGGGCCACATCGGGTACACTCCGCAGTCGTCGTATAAGATCGGACGCCGGGTACAGGGTCGGTCTCTGGAGGACGCTCGCAAGCTGGTGCGTGATGCTCAGGCGTTGGACGAGGCGGGAGCATTTGCGGTGGTGGTCGAGTTGGTGCCCACGGAGCTCGCGAAGGTGATCACGGATCGTATCAAGGTGCCCACGATCGGCATCGGCGCCGGCCCCGATTGTGACGCCCAGGTCCAGGTGATCAGTGATATCTTGGGCATCTACACCGATTTCGTGCCGCGCCACGCCAAACGGTTCGTGAAGTTGGCCGACGCCATGCGGGAAGGGGTAAAGGCTTACGTCGCTGAGGTGATGGACGGTAGCTTCCCGGCTCCAGAGCACGGCTCCAGCATGGAGGAAGAGGTTCTGCGCGAACTGCTGAAGGACCTATGATCCGCTAATCCGCAACGCAGCCCCCAATGCAGATCCTTACTACGATCGACGATTTTCGCACAGCGCGGGCGAATGTCCGCGCCACCGGGTCGTTGGGTCTCGTTCCGACGATGGGCCATCTGCACGATGGCCATCTCGAGTTGGTACGACACGCGAGTGCGGCGAACGGGACCGTCGCCGTGTCCATCTTCGTGAACCCGACTCAATTCGGCCCCGATGAAGACATGCTCACGTACCCACGGGACGTCGAACGAGATCGGGTTCTTCTGGAGGAGGTGGGCTGCGACCTGCTTTTCTATCCACCTGTGGAAGAGATGTACCCAACCGGCGGCGTGGACATCCAGGTGGTTCCAGGAAAGCTCGCGGCCGTCCTGGAGGGAGTGTCACGGCCAAGGCATTTCCGTGGCGTCGCGACGGTCGTGGCAAAGCTCTTCAACATCGTTCAACCAGAAAGAGCGTACTTCGGCCAAAAGGACGGGCAGCAACTGGTGGTCATACGGCAGATGGTCCGGGACTTGGACTTCCCGGTCGAGATCGTTGCCGTGCCCACGGTACGCGAGCCCGATGGGTTGGCCATGTCCAGCCGCAACACCTACCTGAGTCCCGACGAGCGGTCCGCGGCGACCGTTCTCTACAGGGCATTGATGCGTGCGCAGGAACTTCACCTGGATGGAGAGCACGACGCTGAGGTTCTCCGGGCGGCCATGTCGGATGTTCTGGAGTCCGAGCCTCTCGCCGCGGCCGACTATGTTTCGGTCGCCGACCCCGAGACGCTTGCAGAGCTGGTGTTGGTCGATTCCCAGGCGCTGGTGTCGCTTGCGGTGCGAATCGGAGGGACCCGCCTCATCGACAATGTCCTGCTTGCGTAATCCTGGGCGGGGATGGCGGCTCCTCTTGCGTGTGGATGGAGAGGAATCGACGGTCCTCCTCCGGCCAGCGCTTCGCTCCGCAGCCTTCGGCCGCAGACTGTCCTCCGGAGGACCATCGATCCCTCTCCCTCAAGCGTGTTCTCCGGAGCGATGGAGGCGCTCGATCTTGTGGGCTTTTGCATGATACCCCTATGGGATACGTTCTTTTGAGCGCGCTCGCCCATACGCCGATGCACAGTGTCTGATGGGGGCGGGGCAGGAAGTGGGAGAGGATATCCGAATAAATGGTAGGCAAAACGATTGCCACCGCGATGGGCGGTGTGGGAGCAGCCTTCACGTCGGCTCTTTGTTGTGCCGGCCCCCTGTTGGCGGTGACCGTCGGCGTATCGGGAGCTGGCCTGGCCGCCACTTTCGACCCGCTCAGGCCCTACTTTTTGATCGCGACAGTCGCGTTTCTCGGCGCAGGGTTCTATATGCTCTACCGGGAGGATCAACTCGCGTGTGAGACCGGAAAGGTCTGCGCGGAGCCGAAGGTGCGGCAGCGGATGAGAAGCCTGCTCTGGATGGCCACCGGAGTGGCCGTGATTTTTGGCACGTACCCGACGTGGTCGGCTTGGGTACTCTGACACAGGGAGAGGATCTGAAATGAAAAAGATCGAGCTTGCGGGTGCGTTCACCATCCTGGGCGTCCTCCTCGTGTCCCAGTTGTGGAGCGACGCTCACGACAACATGAGTACGCCGGGCAACGAGGCTGGTGCCGAGGGCCCCGCGCCCGGGGCGATGACCGCCGTAGCACCGAACATGGCCATAGCCAACCTCGCGGTCACAGGGATGACCTGAGAGAGTTGTCCTATAACGGCCCGTGTGGCCTTACTGGGTGTGGA
This sequence comes from Gemmatimonadota bacterium, assembly GCA_022564055.1. Taxonomy (GTDB): domain Bacteria; phylum Gemmatimonadota; class Gemmatimonadetes; order Longimicrobiales; family Gaopeijiaceae; genus UBA822. Next base: position 4,071 of record JADFMD010000079.1, on the reverse strand, counting down.
GGGTGTGGAAGAAGTCGAAGTCTTGTTTCCATCCGGGGCGGCCTCGGTGGTATTCGATCCTTCCCTCACGTCGCCGGAAGAATTCATCGATGAGCTTGTCCGGATGACCGGGTTCGAGGCGACGGTCGGGGAGATCACTCAGGGTCAGGATCGTCAGGACTAGTCTGCACAGGACGACGCAAACTCTAGTTCTAGAAAAGAGAGAACAGAATGTCTAGCAAGAGAAACTTGGCGGCGGGTGTCGCAGCCCTGGGTGTGGCCTTTGGGTTGCCCGGCGCCGTGCAGGGGCAGCAGCGATCGCAGGAGCCGACGGCGCAAGAAGTGCTGGCGCCTAGCGAAGTGCTGACGGGTGCCACCGTCAGGCTCAAGGTAAACGGGATGGTCTGCCCATTCTGCGCCTACGGGTTGGAAAAGCGGCTCCAGGAGATCGCAAGCATCGATGCGGTGCTCATCCGAATCAGCGATGGGTTGGTTCAGATCCGAACGAAGGAAGATCAGGAGCTGACCGACGAAGTTCTCGCGGATGTGGTCAAGAAATCGGGGTTCTCGCTGATCGAGATCGAGCGATTGGACGGGTAGGTGCACCGAAAGACATCGTTGTCGGTTTGGCTGTTCCTGGTGGTCGGGCCCGTTCCGGTTCTGGCGGGCGGGCCACTTCCGGTGGCCGCTCAGGGGCTGCCGTTCCACACTCCCTCGGCTTTGACTACGGCTTTTGAGGAACGCGGCGTAAGAGTTTTTTCGATGGTCCAGTCGCGAGGGGACCTGACCGGTGTGGTGTTCCCGCTAATTGTTCTGCCGTTCGCCCCCCATCAGCGCCTGACCACCACCATAAAGCTGCCACTGACGTACAAGAGGATGCGGGATCCGGGTGGTGCTTCCGGCGGCGCCTACAGCGAGGGCGGGATCGGAGACTTGGAGCTGTCGGCAAAGTGGGCGTTCTTCGTCCGTAACCGCTTTGCCGGGACCACACGGGTTGCCCTGATCCTGGGAGCCAGCCTACCGACTGGCGGCACGAGTGCGAAGATGAACGATGGGCTCCCTGCTCCACGGCCGCTCCAGCTGGGGACAGGCTCCCTATCAGGAGGTGTCACGATCGTTACAACGATCGTCCGGAACCGTTGGGGCCTCAACGCAGCTGTCGGCCACGTAAGGCACGGTACCGATGACGGCTTTCATTTCGGTGCGGTAACCCGATACGACCTGGCGCTCAGCATTCGAGTGCCGGAAAACGTGGAGACCATCCGAACGCGTACGGTGCAGCTCTACCTGGAATGGAATGGCTCGATTACGCAGCGGGCAACGAGCGGTGGGAGCGAGTTGCTGGATACGGGTGGGCATGTAGGGTACTTGAGCCCGGGGATTCAGTGGGTTGTGCTGCCTCAGCTGTTGATCGAAGGCAGCCTTCAGATTCCCCTGCTTCAGGATCACAACGGCGTACAGCCGGATTACGGGGTGCGGCCCGCCATAGGGGCCCGCTTCCTATTCTTTTGACTCCCGATTTTTCTGGCTCCCGATTCTTCCGGCTCCCGATGAAACTGGGGATGTTGACACGGTGGCGTGAGGGTCTGAGCACGCTGGCCCCGGTCGCGGTGCTCGGCGCTCTGATCTGCTGCGCGCTGCCCATTGTGCTCGTAGCCTTGGGAGCCGGGTCGGTGGTGGCATCGTTGGTGTCGACCGCTCCGTGGTTGGTGACATTGTCTCGGTACAAGGAGTGGGTTTTCCTGGTGGCCGGTGGGCTATTGGCTGCGGATTATTGGATCCTCTATCGGTCGAGGAGCGAAGCGTGCCAGCCGGGTGGTGTGTGCCATATCTCGCACCCGTTTGGGCGCTGGATGCGAAGGGTGTTCTGGGGCTCCTGTGCTCTCTTCGCAGCTGCTCTCTTCGCTGCCTATTTGTTGCTGCCGGTCTCCATGTTCTTTGGCTATTAGCCTAAGAGCTCCGTTGGGAAATCACCCGTGTAGTCGCGGCAGAAACTCCTACTCTCTATTCTGAGTCCAGGCGCGCGCTGTAAACAAGCCTCCCCCTTGTCGAGGTTAACAGGGTGGGTCGACTCAGGAGCACACTCATGAAGACAATGCCAACGAGAATAGCTCTGCTGGGATCCCTCGCAGTCGCAGTCGCCGGATGCGCCGAGGTCCCGTTTCCCGACATCACCAACGGGCAGGGTGAGATCGCGGGGGAGGTGACCATGACCAGCGTCATCCTCCATTCACGATTGACGGTGGGGAGCGAGCTGGTCGAGGGAGATCTCCCCGGTGCGGAGGGAGCGGCACATTTCGAGTTGTCGACCACGTCCGATTTTGAGGATTCCTTTGAATCCGACTGGATGAGGGCGACACCGGGCAACGATCATATCGTGAAGACGCAGATCGACGGCTTGAATTCGGGGACCCGGTACTACTACCGCCTGGTCTACGGCCCGGATCGGGATCTCGTCCGAACCGGCCCCACGCGTACGTTCGAGACGCTCGACGGCGCGGAGGTGGCGAGCGAAGTCAGCTTCGTGGTCGTCACCGGCATGAGGTACAACGCTTTTCAAAACGCCTATGACGGTCCGGACAAGGCCCTCGGGTATCCCGCTCTGGCCACGATCCTCGACATGGGACCGGATTTCTTCGTCGCGACCGGAGACAACGTGTACTACGACGTGCCCTTTCAAGCTGCGGCCAAGACGCCTGCCGAGCTTCGAAAGAAGTGGCATGAACAGTTCGTTCAGCCCAGGTACGCGGACCTGTTCGCCGAAGTGCCGACCTACTGGGAGAAAGACGACCACGATTCTCGCTACAACGATTCAGACAACACGGGCGATACGGAGCCCTCGCCTGAGTTGGGCAACGCGATCTTCCTCGAGCAGGTGCCCGTGGCCGATCCCGCAGCGCCGAATCCGCTGACCTACCGGACTCACCGGATCAATCAGGATCTCCAGATCTGGCTGACCGAGGGGCGTGACTACCGGAGCCCCAACATGATGACCAATGGTCCCGAGAAGACTCTTTGGGGCGCCGAGCAGCTAGCCTGGCTCAAGCGGACCCTGCTCGAGAGCGATGCGACGTTCAAGATCCTGATTTCGCCAACCCCCATGATCGGCCCAGACGACGCGGAGCAGGCGGGACGCCCGGCGGAAGGCCATGACTCACTGAAGCGGGATAACCACGCCGACCCCGCGGGCTTCCGGTACGAGCGTGATCAGTTTTTCGACTGGCTGACCGACAACGGCTTTCTCGAGGACCAGAATTTCTACATCATCTGCGGGGACAGGCATTGGCAGTACCACTCGATCGACCCCACAGGCTTCGAGGAGTTCTCGACCGGGGCGCTCGTAGACGGCAATTCTCGGCTGGGGAGGCTTCCCGGAGACCCGAATTCAACCGACCCCGACGCGTTGATAGATCAGCCCTATACCCAGTCAGAGCCTTCGGGCGGGTTCTTGCACGTCACGATCACCCCTGGCGAGCGACCCACGGCCACGATGCGCTTTCACGACGAACGAGGTGTGCTTCTGCATACGGTGGAGAAGGTTGCGCGGTAGATTGGCGAGGCGACTTGATCGATCCACCGGAGCGCTTTCAAGGAGGGTCCCACCCACGGATGACACCGGACTGACCTATCGGATGGCGGCAAGCCACGCATGAATTCCAGCGATCACGTTCAGTTGATGGACACGACGCTGCGGGATGGCGAGCAGACCCGCGACGTCTCGTTCTCCGCATCGGAGAAGGTCAGCATCGCCGGGGCTTTGCTCGGCTCGCTGCGGGTCGATCGGATCGAGGTTGCGTCGGCCGGGGTGTCCGAAGGCGAAAAAGAGGCCGTCACCCGGATCGTGGACTGGGCGGCCACCGGAGGCTTCCTGGACCGGGTCGAGATCCTGGGATTCGTCGACGAACGTCGCAGTGCGGACTGGATCGTATCTACCGGCGCGCGGGTGATGAATCTGCTCACCAAGGGCAGCGAGCGGCACTGCCGTATGCAGCTGCGGCGAACCCTCGAACAGCATCTCGAAGATATTCTTCGTACGGTGGAGTACGCGCACGAGCAGGGGCTTACCGTCAACGTGTACTTGGAGGACTGGTC
>JADFMD010000018.1 GCA_022564055.1 Gemmatimonadota bacterium | reverse complement strand
ACGGAGCGCATCGGCGTCTTGGGGATCTACGATGCCCTGCGCTTCACGCCCCTTGATATTGAGCCAGATGCCGGCCAGGCCCAGACCGAAAGCTTTTGTTTTCGACCAATCGACCCCGGCCAGGTATTTCTTTCCACGTCCGTCGTCCTGAAGTGTGAGATATCCATTGCGTTCGAGCCACACGTTCAAGTCCACACCGCGCCGGAACGAATTAAAACCGTGATCGGAAATCACCATCAGCACGGTGTCACGGTCCTGACACTTTCTGACGGTTCGACCTACGAGGTCGTCCATTCGTGCATAAAGCTCCTCGATGGCATGGGTATGCTTTCTTCCCCGCTGTCCGTTGCGCGCGGGGTGCTGCGGGTCGATGTATCGCCAGAACATATGCTGAATACGGTCAATGCCGTCGAACACGCAAACGCACAAGCCCCGGCGCACCTTGTCCAAGGCGTCGAAGAACATCCCCTCGCGCTCGGAATCCGCCTGCACGCACTGGTGTAGAAAACTCTCGTCATCCAGAATCTCGGCATTGAGCCCCCAGGTGTCTTCAGCCAGGCCGAGCGTGGCGTATTTGCCCTGGGACTTGGAAAGATAGGTGGCAAAGACCGCCGGATGCGAGATGGGCATGGCCGGTTTGTCCGGGTCAATCTGGATTGGCGTTATGTATAGATCAAACTCGGGCTCGGTATTCAAAAGAAGAAACTGGCAGATGCCGCGAACACCGGGGCCGCGACCATTCTTGAACGTAACATCAGTCCAGTCCGTGTACCGGTTTTTTTCCAACTCAAGAGTCTGATCCCCGATTCGCAACCTGGCCTTTCCCTGGGAAGTAATGACCACCTCGAACGGGCAGCGCAGGGCGCTATGGCCTTCCCCACGAGTGTCGGCGGGGCCGACCAGATGCGAGCGGATCACATTGCCTTCGCGACGCACATGAATCCGCTCTCCCCCCGTGTATTCATCCTGCGCTTGCTTCCGCGTCGTGCAGTAGGAAAACGTGCCCTGACTGCCTCGCAGGTCGGGGACGCACATGGCTGACAGTAGGACGCCCCGGAACGACTCCGGAGGAAACGTGATCGGCACCCGCAGGATCGTACTCCAGATCTGGTGGTCACTCAGGATCGACCAGAACGGTCTCGACCTCCTCAGGAGACGCAGGTCGGGCTTCCCGATGGGAATGCGGTAACGACCGATCTTCAGGATTCGGTCGGGAGGGCCGATCCGGGTCGACGAGAGCAGGGGCAGGTAGGTTCGGCGGTCCGGCTCGAGAAAGTCGTAGATGTTGTGCTTCGCGGGATGCGTGCCGGTGCTGAAGGAGGACCACGCCACGGGCGAGACCGAAGGGAAGGTGGACTGAAGCGGATGGTAGCACCCTTCTGCGGCGAGGCTCTGGAAATTCGGGAGTTTGCCCTCCGCCATGAAGCGATCCGTCAACCCGGGGTCCTGGCCGTCGAAGCCGACGATGATGAGCCGTTTGATCTTGGGCTTCGGCAGGTGGGCACGGCGCAGAAAGCGCAAGCCGGCCCTGAACGGCCACAACAGGAGCGAGAATAGCGCGATCAGCCCGGAGATGAAGAAGACCAGGAAGGATGTGACGAACACGAACCCCGCGCCGGGTCCCACGTACGCGGCGAGCGGCGCCGGCGTGGCCGCGAGCAGGAGGACTCCGACAGTTCCAGCAGCGAGTGCTGCGGAAAGGCGCCGCCCCGTGCTATTCTTCCGCCCATGACGCCTGCTCTCACAAGCCGACCCGGCCGGCTCAGCCAATCCAGCCGGCCCAGCCGGACCCGCTGACCCATGCCGCTCGCCACCGCACGACGAGCCTTGCGCCGCGCTCGATACGGCCACCCCATCGTGGTGGTCTCGGGACTTCCCCGGTCCGGCACGTCCATGATGATGCAGATGCTGGAAGCGGGCGGCGTGGAGCCCATGACCGACGGCGTCCGCACCGCGGATGAGAGCAACCCGAAAGGCTACTACGAGCTCGAGAGGGTCAAGGATCTGGAGGAGGGCGTCGATGAGCTTTGGCTGCGGTCGGCACGCGGGCGGGCAGTCAAGATCATCGCCTTTCTCATGCGACACCTTCCGGAGAACTTCAACTACAAGGTCATCTTGATGGATCGCAAGCTGGACGAGGTTCTGGCCTCCCAGACCAAGATGCTCACCAGCCTGGGCGAGATGACCGAAACCGAAGACCCGCGCATGCGGAAGCTCTTCGCGGATTCGCTTGCGCGCACAAAGAGCATGCTCGCCTTCCGTCCTTGCTTCGAGGTACTTCACGTGAAGTACCACTCCGTTATCGAGGACGGACGGAAGCACGCTGACGAACTGAATCGGTTCCTCGGCGGGCAGCTGAACGCCGAAGCCATGGCCGCCGTCGTGAACCCGGAGCTGTACCGCAACCGCGGCTGATCCCGGCTGGGGCATCTGGGCGACACTAGTTGATATACCCGAGGCTCCGAAGCCGTGCGATCTCCTCAGCGCTCATGTTCTGGATCGCTTCCGTGTCGGGTGGTGGACGCAGCGACACAGCCCACTCCCGCCACGTCGAAAGCTCGGTGGCCAGATTCGCCACGATGTCCGGATGATCCCCAGCCACGTCGTCCAGATTGAGCGGATCCTTCACGTGGTCGTACAACTCGAATTCGGGCCAATCCTCGGCCTGATTTTCGTTCTGTATCAGCTTCCACCCGTCCAGAACAATGGCGTACGAATCGTGCGGCAGTCCCAGGTCAGAGACGCCCGCAGCGACAACTCGCTCACTGAATGCTGCGCGTTGAATCGCGCCAAAGTCGGACACTCCCTCCGGGTCGACGATCAACGGCAGCAGGCTCTGACCCTGCGCCTGCTCGGGAGGCGCGATCCCCGCCAACTCGAGCACCGTGGGCATCATGTCGATCGACTCCGTCGTCTGCTCGACGACGGTTCCAGCGGGCAACACGCCGGGCCAATGCATGATCAGCGGCACGTTCACCATCTCGCCGTAGGCGTTGTTCCCGTGAAAATGATAACCATGCTCCAGGAACTCCTCGCCGTGATCCGAAATGAGCACGAATAGCGTCTCGTCCGCGATTCCGAGTTGCTCCAACCCCTCCATAAGCCTCGCGATCTCGACGTCCATGGCCCGAATGGATCCATCGTACCAGTCGTACTCGTGCTGGAGGAAGAGCTCCTGATCGACATCGGTAGAGTCCATCTCGGCTTGGTTCGGGAGACCCATTACCGCATCCTCCCAAAGCTCATTCCCTCTCTCGTGTTCCGCGGCGCCCTCGGTCGTGCTCCACAGGGCGTCGTATGGCGCATACGGCTCGAACGGACTATGAGGATCGAACACGTGGATGAACGCGAAGAAAGGGATGTCGTGGTGGTCGCCCGCAAACTCCAGGAAGCGGTCGACGTACGTGCGGGCGGTCTTGGCCGGGCTATGGTCCAGCTCGTCGATCGAGGCGCGCTCGTGCAATACGTCGACACCCTGATGCAGATTGCTCAGCTTCCCAGTAAAGACGACGGAAGAAGTCTGCCACGTGGCGTAGCCAGCCTCACGGAACGCCTCGGACATCGTCGTCACGGAAGACGTAAGACGGTCGGGTATGTCCGTGATTCCGTGCGTGCTCGGATACAACGACGTCAGGATCGACGGTACCGATACCTTCGTCCACGATGCTTGCGAGATGTTGTCGGCAAAGCGGACGCCCTCATTCGCCAACTTCGTCAGCGTGGGAGCCGTGTTTCGCTCGTAACCGTAAACCTCGAGGTGATCACGACGCATCGTGTCGCTTATCCAGAGGATGACGGCCCGCGGACGTTTGCTTCCACCGTCCAACAGAGCGGATCGGTCCTCCGTCACATGGTCGTTGTCAGGCATGGCTCCGCTGTTGCGAACCACCGGAGAGCCCCAGTACCCGAGCATCCCGGGGTTGTCTGCATCCAGACCGAGCGAAAGTGTCACACTCTGGCCCGCGTATTCGGAAAGCTCCAAGCGGGCTGTGGACCACCGCTGCGGAGTCGTCACCGTACGCTTCAGCAAAGACGTCTCGGTCCCCCCCGTGGTCACGGTCACCTCGAAGGTGATCGGACCGTCCTCGATCGTCCCAAACGCCAGGTCGAGCCAGGGCCGCGCCGGCAGATCCAGGTCCATTACGATGCGTTCCGGCGCGCGGCTGACGATCGTTTCACGGTAGATCTCCGACAGGCCGTGCCAGCCGGGTCCCGAGGGAATCGACGAGAGGTGCTCCTTGAGCGGGATGATGCGGACAGACTCGATCTCGAAATCGGCGCCCTCCACGTCGCTCGGCTCGAACAGCAGGTTTCTCAAGCCACCGAGCCGGATCGTGGCACCCGCCTCCCGAAGGGTGTAGGTGATGAAGTCGTCTCCAGGAGTGAGCTCGGCTCTGAGCTGAGGCCGCGCCTGATCGGTCAGGCGCTCCAGTAGGTTCTCCACCGCTTCGTCGTCCAGCTCTCGGGCGCCGCTGAAGGTGATTCCGACCTCTGCTCCCTCCGAAACCCGCATTCGGACCTCGATGGCGTAGAGCAGATCGTTTTCGTCGAGCTCGTCGGGGCGATGCCCCAAGAGCACGGGGAGGGTACCTGTGCTGCCGACGAGCATCCCGCCGCTAACGCTCAGACCACTGATGTCGTTGAATACGGTCCAGCCGAACGTGTCTCCTCCGTCTTCTGCTTCCTCTTCCGGCGCGGGGATCGTCCCCTCTCCGTCGAAGCGCCACTCCGTACGCTCGGGCTCCACAGCCGGAGGACTCCCTTGGACCATCGCACTCTCAAAATTGTCGATGAGTCGGATCGAGACCGTTTCTGGTTCACCTTGGCAGGTGGCGACGAATGGCGTGAGAGCCAGGAGGAGGAACAGGACCTTGCGCATGGAGATCTCCCGAGTTCAACGCTCTTGGGGAAGGATCAACTTTCCGGCTTGTTGGGGAAACCAAGGTAGATCCTCGGCGCCTCGGATGCGACAACGCTCCCGAACGGACCGGTTCTTGCACGCTGGTCGAGAAGATCTGCGCTGATGCCCCCGGGCTTGCCGGGTGCCCGTGTCCCCTTGCTGGGTGTTGTCGCCCTGCTTTTCGCCATCGCGTGGGTCGTACGGGTCGTATCAGGCCTGTTCTAGAAGGTCCCCACCACCCCGAAGAAAATCTGCCCGTCGTTGTTGGATTGAGCGCCACGGGACCGCGCCTCCGAGTCGAAGCTGTCGACGAACGAAAACTGTACGCCGACGCGCTGACTGAGTTGAAACGCGAGACTGCTACGCGACGTGAGCGTGAACACACCTACCTCCCGAACCTCCGGCTCAACCGAGGTTACGGTCTCGAAACGGACACGCCCTCCGTCCGTCGCGCGTTCGAGACGAAAGCCGGCCGCCCATTTGGCGACCACTTCCTCCGGCACACCCGTCCCCTCGTGGGGAATCGTCTTCTCGACCAGGAGGGCCAGGTTGAACTCGGCCTGGATTCCATCCCCACCGATCCCGTACTTCCCGCCTGCACCCGCGCTGTATCTGAGATCGATCTTCTTCTCGAATATGGATTCGACTTTACTCACTATGAACGCCCCCGCCGAGCTGCCCGAATCGAAGTCCAAACGGACGGCCATATCCCACGCCCGTTTGTTCGTGACTATCTCACCGGCCTCGTTCGTCGCGCGACCGTAGGCGAAACCGGTTCGGCCATTTAGCCGGAGGAAGCCTCGGCCCATATCGCCGGACAAGGCGGCGGTCAGGGCGGACTGACTCGTGTTTCCGAAGAACGCGTTACCGCCGACCTCGCCCTTGGCCGCCCAATTGCGGGTCTCCTCCCCCGCCTGCTGAGCCCCCAGGCCGAGCGGGCCCACGCCGAGACAAACGAGGCCGAAGCCCAGGTGAAGGAAGTCGGAAGCGGATCGCATCATCCTCGGAGTCCCCGTGGTTCCGTGGATATGCCGGATGCCTTTCCCCACCAACCAGTAGTTCACCGGCCAAGCGGCGACGAACACTTGGCGGATCGCCCAAGACCGCGAGAATCCCGCCCGCAAGAGCGGGATGATGCCCAACGCGAACCCGAAGACGAATCCGAGCACCACGGCAAGAACGAGCGTCCAGACCGCCGACAGCCCGATTGCGACTCCGATGACCACACCCACCACCTCTCCCAGTCCACAACCCAACAGACAGTGGAGAGTCGCGCTCGTCGTCACTCGTAACCGACCCTCGGAGGGATCGGCGGAGCCTCCGTGGCCATGGTCGGTGCGCTGATGGGCCTCCGAATCATGTTCGTCCACAGTAGCTCTCCCCTATCAATGATTCGGGGCCAGGAATCCCCTTGCCCCCCCGATCACTCTCGGACACGTTACGGCTCACTCGCTCCAGTTCTGCGGAGAGGGTGAAATGCCTCCGCCACCCACCGGAGAGGGTCACGAGCGTTCTTTTCGACCTTGTTATATGTCCGATATCATGTCCGAACAAATCATAGCGGGTCTCCGGATCCATATCGACCGAGACCTATGTGTCTGCTTCGGGGACTGCATTGAAGCAGCGCCAGGCGTCTTCGAGTTCGACGACGAGGACATCGCGGTCTTCGTAAGTGAGGTGGGACCGATCAGTCGGGAAGGACTGATCGGGGCCTGCGCCTCCTGCCCCGTGGACGCACTGACAGCCTTCGACGAAGAGGGGAAGCAACTCGCTCCGTAAGAGGGTCGCCCGGGAGCGGGTCGACCCGCTCCCGGAGCCCCTTGGATAACCACGAATTCAATGCGAAAAATTCGAACCTACCAGGACGTCCCGCACGACACCGGCTCGGGCCTGCTCGAGCAGGTGCTGGACCAGCACCACCGCCTAGCCGAACGCCTCGCCTTGGTTCGGTCCGTGGTGGCCATCGCCAGCGGTAAGGGCGGCGTCGGCAAGAGTGCCATCACTGCCAACCTTGCCGCCGCTCTCGCGGCCAGAGGGCTCGCCGTCGGGGCGGTCGACGCGGACCTCAACGGACCGTCGCTAGGCCGTATGTTGGGCGTATCGGGGGCCCGCCTCGCCGATCGGGCAAGCGGAGTGGAGCCGGCCCGAAGCCCGTCCGGTGTACGGGTAATGTCCATGGAGTTCCTCCAGGAGGAAGAGGACGCCCCTCTTCGCTGGCGGGAGCCGTCCATGGGGAGGTTCATCTGGCAAAGCACTCTCGAAACTGGGGTCCTCCGGGAATTTCTGGGGGACGTTGAGTGGGGAGAGCTGGACATACTCCTGGTCGACGTTCCACCTGGGACAGACAAGATTGCACGGCTCCTCGAGTTGGTCCCGGACCTCGATCAGATGCTCCTGGTCACGACCCCGTCGGAGACATCTCGGTTCGTGGTTTCCAAGTCCGTTCGTATGGCTCGTGAGGCCGCAGTGGGGACAGTTGCGCTGGTTTCGAACATGGCCGGCCACACCTGCCTCGAGTGCGGCCATGTGTCCGACCTCTTTGCGGGTGACGGCGCCAAACGGCTCGAAGAGGAATCGGGCGTACCGCTCTGGGCCGAGATCCCCTTCGATCCACGACTCGGAGCGGCCACGGACTCGGGCACCCCGCTGGTTATCACGGACCCCGATGCCGACTCGAGCCGGGCGATTCTCACATTGGCCGACCGAGTCGAAGAGCACGTTGGGATCCGCGAAGACGGGGTGGTCGAGGAGACGGGCTCGTGAAGTTCCTTTGCCTGGACTGCGACGACATCATGAAGTTCGCCGAGCGACAGCTCCCCGGAGACGGAACGCTGGCGGCGGTATTCAAGTGCGGGTCGTGCGGACGGGAGATGGCGATGCTCACCAATCCGATGGAGACACAGCTGGTCTCAAGCTTGGGCATCAAAATCGGCGGACGGGAAGTCCCAGCGCAGCCAATGGAGCTGGCCCGCACCTCGCTCGAGGGCGGCCGCGACGAAGCGTTCGTTCTGTCGGAGGATATCCCCCTCACCTCGGGCGCGCCGGCCGCCCAAGGCGAGGAGGCGAGCCCCGGCGAGGCCACCGCCGGCCGCATCGTGTGGACGTCCGAGGCCGCCGGCCGGCTCGAGCGAGTACCCAGCTTCGTGCGGGGGATGGTGAAACGGATTTACACCGACTGGGCACGCGAGAGAGGCGTCCTGGAGATCACCCCCGACATCATGGACCGGGCTCGTACGGAGTTGGGCCTGGAAGGGATGTAGGCTTGTTCGAAGCCACAGAGCTTTCCTTCACCTATCCCTCGGGCCGCCGTGGTCTAGGAAGTGTCTCCCTCAGGGGGGAGCCCGGGGACCGGGTGGTCGTGATGGGCCCAAACGGATCCGGAAAGAGCACCCTGCTTCGCCTCGTGTCCACCGAGCTCCGCTCCCGCCCGGGATCGCTCAAGCTTTTCGGCGAGCCCTGCGAACCCCTTTCGAGGGACCTCCGCAGAAGAATCGGCATCGTGCAGGATACACCGGTCCACGTCGACGAACTCACCGGGATGGAGAACGGCCTCCTGTTCGCCGAGCTCTACGGTTTGCTCAGGGCCGACGCGGCCGGTGCCCTGGAGACCCTCTTCACCTCACTCGGCCTGGACGATGCGCTGGACGTTCCCACGAGGGAGTACTCGTACGGGATGAAGAAGAAGCTTCTCATCGCGGAGGCTTTGGTTCACGAACCCGAGTTGCTCATCCTGGACGAGCCCGCGCTCGGCCTGGATCCACCTTCACGGGCAGCTCTCCTTCGAATACTCGAGGAGCGCTCGGGGAATGGCGTGTGCATGCTCGCCGCCACCAACGACCCCGCACTGGCCCAGGAGCTGGCCACGACGGTCGTCCTTCTCCACGAAGGGGAGGTCGTGGCGCACGGCAGTCCTGCCGAGCTTCTGGCCCAGGTCGGTGGCGCCACTCGGATCGAAGTATACGTCGCCGGTCCTCCACCGGTCGGGCCCCGGTCGGGCTCACACCTGGCGACCCCACAGCCGCCAGCAGGACGTCCGTCGGCCCCACGACGACGCTCCCGGCATTGGCCGGGCTACCGGCAGAGATCGTGTCGATCCAACAACTGCCGGGGCGCATTATCGCCGAGAGCGAATCGGGTGCAGACGTTCTCCCTCAATTGGTTGGTGCGATCCTCGCTGCGGGTTTGAAGATCGAGCGGATTACGATACGTGAACCCGATCTCACGGACGTGTTTACGCTTTTCACCGGCCTGGCGTTGGGCACGGAGAAGGAGAACGCGTGACTCTCCCCGTGTGGAGAACGGAGTGGCTCACAGCCCTTCGGCGCCGACGCCTCCTGGCGCTCAATACCCTGGTTCCCCTCACGTTGGTGGCCACCGTCGCACTCAGCCCGGCGCCGGCCGTGCACGCTGCGGCCGTCTTCACTGTGCTCTTCGCGCTGTTCGGCACGTTCGGCTCGAGCATCCCGCTGATCCGCGACGGTGAGTCGGGGCTTCTCCGCCGTTACGTGCTGACGGGAGTTCACCCGGGTGGACTCCTGCTGCAGCGGGTGTTCGCCGCCGCTGCGCTCGACGTGGTTGAGCTGGCGCCGTCGGTTTTGGTCATCGTCGTGGCGAGGGGGAGCTCGGCATCTCAGTTTGTGATGGTCGTGCCGGCGTTGATACTGGGTCTGCTCGCGGCGAACGCGCTCGGCGCGATCACCGCCGCCTTGGCCAAGTCGGTCGCCGAAGGAGCTCTCTTCTCAGCCATGGCTGCCCTCCTGATGTTGCACTGGGCGGGGACCTTTCGTTCTCCTGTTCCGGGAACATGGCAAGCCTCGCTGGAGGCGTGGAATCCCTTTCGACCTCTCCATGAGAGTTTGCTGGCAGCCGCCGGCGCCGGTGGGCCCGACTTCGCCCCGGCGCTGTTCACACTTCCGCTCGGAGTCACGCTCGCTGCGTTGCTCCTGATTACCGCGGCCGGCCGCTACACGATAGGGCTCGGCGGCCGATGAGATCCGTCGGCTCGCCCGTTTGCGTCCCGTTTATTGACAGCCCTGAGAAGGGTCCGGTATACTCACTTCGCACGACATGCACCATTTGGAACAAGCGCCCATTTTCAGGGCGCGAAGGACCTTGCTTTCACTGATCCGAACGCTGTGCCAGCGGGGTCGAAACTCGCGGTCGGGACCCCCGCTTCAGCGGTGCTCGACCCGAGAATTCGGGAGGCTGGTTTTGTTTCAGACGACCCTCGGTTGCGCCGGGTGATCGGTACCCCTTCTTTGTATTGAAATTTTGACTACCACTGCGCGCCTCTAGACCGAACCAGATCGCACACGGATGTCCCGCCGGCTTCGAGGACGGAGGTCCGCCGCCCTCATGGGCGACGGAAGGCCTTGGGGCGATCGGTACGTGAGGGGTGTCAGATAATCAGGGCCGAGGCCCGAGGTGCTTATGTACCGTGAACTCTTCGTACCCGTCGATAATTCCGCTCATGCCTATTGGGCCGTGGACCGCGCCATCGAGATCTGTAAGCGCTTCGAGGGACGGATCACCGGTAACCATGTGTATGCGGCGCGCCTTCATGATGTGCGGTTTCGCCAGTTGGAGACGGGACTTCCCGCCCAGTTTCAATCCGCCAAGGAGATCAAGCGGCAGCGAAAAATTCACGACAAACTGATCGAGAAGGGGCTGCAGCTCATCTCGGACTCCTTTCTCGATCAGACCGCCATCAGTTGTGAGGCGGCGGGCGTACCGCTGACCCGGCAGCTCCTCGAGGGCATCCATTACGAGGAGGTGGTTCGGGAGGCCAACCGAGGCCTCGGCCGCCTTCCCAGCTTGATCGGCTTCGACCCCAACATCGCGGACAAGTACGACGGCGGTGACACCGTCCGTAGCGATGTCATCGTGGACGAGGACGGGCGGATCGTCGCCGAGGACGAGGAGCAGGACGAGAAGCTGGCTGGGTCCAGTGGGCGTGAATATGACCTCCTCGTAATCGGTGCCCACGGGATCGGAAAGCAGCCCGCCTCACAGTTGGGCGGGATGGTATCGCGGGTCATCCGCCAGGTTGAAAAGGACACGCTGATCGTCAAGGACGATCGCCCACTCGCAGGTGGCGACTGGATCGTCTGTGTCGACGGTTCCTCGTACGCGTACAAGGCCATGAGGCAGACTTTGGAGATGGCCCGGGAGTTCGGGGCGAAGCTCCATGTGTGCTCGGCTTTCGACGTGGAGTATCACCACGCCGTCTTCGGTAACATCAAGGACATTCTTTCCGTCCAGGCCTCGAAAGTCTTCAAGTTCGAGGAGCAGGAAGAACTCCATAACAACATCATCGACAAGGGTCTTCTGAAGCTGGCGCAGGCCAACCTCAAGAGGGCGGAGGTGATGGCTGAGGACTTTCCCGACGTCGAGGTCGAGACTCAGATCCTCGTCGGCAAGCCGTTCCAATGCATCCTTCAGTGGGTCGAGGAAATCAACCCCAGCCTTCTGGTCTTCGCCCGCCATGGTGGGCACCGGATCGAGGGTACCGACATGGGCTCTCAGGCGGAGAACCTGTGCCGGCTCGTGCAGACGAACATCCTGCTCATCGGCATCACCGATGTGCGCCCGGACGACATCCCATGGATCGAAGAAGACGGCGAGACCGGGCTCGAGTGGGCGCCTGAGGCCGAAGTCCGGATCCTCCGGGTACCGCCGTTCGCACTCGGAATCGCCCGCAAAGCCGTGGAAGAATTCACGCTCGATAATTACGGCCCAGGAGCCAACGGCGTGTACCGGGATGAGGCCATCGTGCAGGCCGCGTCGAACGGCACCTCGGCCAACGGATCCTCGTCCAACGGCGTCTCGGCCAACGACGAAGGGGCGACCCTCACCGGAACCGAGGCCGCCACCGATGGCGCCAGTCCGGGCACGTCGGTACCCCCGCTCGGTGCGGGCGGCCTCCCGATGGTCACCAGTGCTCGCCTCGACGAGGCCATCACGAAGCTGCTTCCGACCCACATGCAGTTGATCATGGGGATCGGAACAGCCGAAGAACTCGTCCTCGCCGAGGTCAAGGCCGAAGAGGCGATGAAGCGGACGCTGGTCAGCGGCGTGGATGCCGACCCGGAGCCGGACGTCCCCATGATCACCGCCACCTGCCCGCACAGCGGTCACCCGCTCACGCGTGAGCGGACTGCGGCCGACCCGGTCCAATGGACCCAGGAGGCCTTCGAGCGACTCAAGCTGGTGCCGTTGATCGCGAGGCCCCTGGCCCGCAACACGGTGGAGCGCTTTGCGCGTGAGCACGATTTCTGGAGGGTCACCACGCCTGTGATGGATGAGAACAAGCAGGCCATGATCGAGGCCGACGAGTTCGACATGGACACCATGTTGGTCATGTTCCGCGAACTCCAGACCAAGCAGATCAAGGCGGCAGCCGAGGGCGTCGACGGTTTGACTCCCGAGATGCGCAAATTCATCGAGGAGGCCAAGGCCAGCGGCGTTGACCGCTGCCCGATTCGGGACGTGGCCGAGGCCACCGAGAACTGCCCGGTGGACTTCAAGACCGTCTCACCAAAGGACGCCAAGGCCGCGATCGAGCAATTCATGAGCAAGGAACCCAGCGAAGCGTGAGCAGCGCAGCCGATCTCAGGTCCTCCTCCCCGGCAACTCTGGCGCCTCCCGCCCCGGGAGTGTTTGAGACGGTCTCACCGAGCCGTGAGCGTGGACCCTACATCCCGCATATCGTGGCGTGGAACCTCACGAAACGATGCAACCTGGCGTGCGCGCACTGTTATATCTCGGCGGGTTCCTGGCACACCGCCGACGATGAGCTCCCCACGGATCAATGCCTGCGGATCCTGGATGAGATTCTCGACGTGAACCCCAACCCCATGCTGATCCTTACGGGGGGGGAGCCCCTCCTGCGAGACGACCTGGAAACGCTCGCGGAGCGAGCCTCGGCGGGGGGCGCCACGGTCGTGGTCGGCACCAACGGCACGCGGCTGACCGATGAGCGCATCGACTCTCTGATGGCGGCCGGCGTCAAAGGCGTCGCCGTCAGTATCGACTCGCTCCGTCCCGAGTATCATGACCGCTTCCGCCACGGGGGGGGCGCACTCAAGGACACGATGGCTGCGGTCGAGCGGTGCTCTGCCCATGAGCTCGATTTCGTCATTCAGACCACCGTCACAACCGGTAACCGTCACGAAATCGCAGATTTGGCCCGCTGGTCGGCCGAGGCGGGGGCTGTATCCTTCAACGTCTACTTTGTGGTCCCGACTGGGCGCGCAGAGCATATGCAGGGCATGAGTCCCGCAGAGAACGACGACGTCCTGCGGGAACTCGTCGAGCTGGAGGGCACGTATCGCGGCCGCATGATGGTCCGATCGAAGTGCCAACCCCAAATCATGCGGCACGTGGTCCAGGGCGACCCGGAGTCTCCCCTCCTGAACTATGAGACTCGCTGCCCTTGCGGTGTCCACTACGTGCGCATCACCCCCGAGGGAAAGGTCACCCCGTGTCCTTACATGCCTGTGGTTGCGGGGGATTTGTTGACACAGAGCTTCCAAGAAATCTGGGAGTCGTCCCCCGTTTTGGCTCAGCTCAGGTCGGGGGAGCTCGGTGGACGGTGCGGACGGTGCGAGTATCGGGAAGTGTGCGGAGGCTGCCGCGCCCGCGCCTATGCCGACAGTGGCGACTTCATGGGTCCGGATGACTCCTGCGCATACGAGCCATCCGGAGAGATACCGCTCATCGCTTCTCGCCGGTCGGTCTCCTACGGGCAAGCCGAATCGGTCGCGCTCGAATGGTCCCCGGAGGCCCTCGCCCGGATCGACGGTGTCCCGAGCTTTGTACGAGGCGTCGTCATGGGAAGGGTCGAGAAGTTCGCCCGCGACCGAGGTTATGAGCATGTAGATGTGGGAGTCATGGAGGAGGTTCGTCGGAGCCTTCCCGTCGACTTTTCCAAGAAACTCCCGTTTTTCCTGGGAAGAGGGGGACGGGCATGAAACAGCGCGGAGCGAAAGGCTTGAGGCTCTTCGCGGTTATGAGCCTCTCCGCGCTGGCCTTTCACCTGTTCGCCGAGGTGGCCTGGGCGCAGGAAATTGCTGGTGGCCGAACCTACGGAGATTTCCCCATAGTCGGAGGGCGTGTCGCCGTCTGGGTTGCGGCGCAGGTCCATCTTCTCTTCGCCGCCTTCGTGCTCGGCGTTCCCATGTTCGCAGTCGTCGCCGAGGGCTGGGGCATGTTCGGGGGGGAGGCGAAGTACGATAGGCTCGCGAAGGAGTTCACGCGGCTGTTGCTCGTGGCGTACTCCGCCACGGCGATCTGGGGGGCGATCCTCTCCTTCCTCCTCATCACGATTTACCCGAACCTCTGGATCTACCTTGCGGAGATCTTCGAGGTCTCCATGTGGATCTACGTAGCGCTGTTCTTTTTCGAGTCCTTCACCCTCTACCTGTACTACTACGGTTGGGATCGCTGGAACCGGGGACGGGCCAAGCTGGGCCACTTGACGTTGGGGATCCTGCTGAACGTCTTTGGCACGGCGGTGATGCTCATCGCCAACTCGTGGCTCACCTACATGATGAGCCCGCCAGCGGACGTGGGCCCCGACACCGCGCCGGGCATGGTCCAAGCGTGGAGCGCCTTCGCGAACGCGACCTGGATGCCCATCAACATCCACCGGGCTATCGCCAACGTCGTCTTCGGCGGAGCGATCGTGGGAGCTTACGCGGCCTACCGCTTCCTGCTAGCCAAAACCGACGAAGAGCGCGCCCACTACGACTGGATGGGCTACGTCGGCAACCTGATCGCGATCTTCGCGCTCCTCGTCTTGCCCTTCGCCGGCTATTACCTCGGCCGGGAGATCTACGAGTACAACCAGCAGATGGGCATCACCATGATGGGTGGTTTCATGAGCTGGCTCTGGATCATTCAGGCCTTTCTGATCGGAGTGCTGTTCCTCACGGGCAACTATTACCTGTGGATCGGTATGGGACGGATTCCCGGAGCCGAGCGGTTCGCACCCTACACGAAGTACATGCTGGTCGTGCTCATCGTGGGCGTCATTGTGTGGGCGACGCCTCACACCATGATCGCGAACCGGGAAGAAATCGCGGCGATGGGAGGTAATCTCCACCCGTTCCTCGGTGTGCTCGGGGTCATGAGCGCCAAGAACACCGCTGTGAACATCATGATCCTGACCACCTTCCTCTCGTTCCTGCTCTACTGGCGCGCGAACAACGAACCGACCGTGAGGTGGGCCAGGACCGGCACCATTGTGCAGGGGGCCATGTTCGTGATCGCGGCGCTCATCGTGGTGTTCTACGGGGTGTACGGCTACTTCGTCAGCGCGATCGTCCGGATCGGTTTTTCGGTCTATCAGGTGGGAGCGGTGATCGCGACCATCGTCGGCGTAGTCGTCATCAATGTGTTCATGATGCGGGGCGCGAAGTCGCGGGGCGCGATCCGGTGGGGTCAGATGCCCCCCCGGTCCCAGTACGCGCTTTTCATCTTGGCCGTCACCTTCACATGGCTCATGGGTCTCATGGGTTTCGCCCGAAGCGGCATCCGCCAGCACTGGCATGTGTGGGAAGTCGTGCGGGATACGAGTGAATGGGCGGCGACGCCGGCGCTCGGGTACGCGGCCGTCGTGATCTCCGCCTGCGTGCTGATCTTCTTCGTCCTGGTAGCGTTCATTTTCTGGCTCGGTGGGTTGGCCGAAAAACCGTTCGAAGCCGGGGCTGGCGCGGACGCCTCCTCGTCACCTGGAGGGCCGGAGCTCGCTCCAGCCGCAGGCGACTGATGAGCCGCACCGTGGGCCTCCTGGCGTCGTTCGATTACGTAGACTCTGCCGTGAACGCCATCGGGGAGTTGCGGGCGGCCGGCCTCAAGAAGATCACCGCCTATATGCCCTATCCGGACCATCACATCGAGGAGGCGCTCGGATACGATCAGAGTCCCGTCCGGGTTTGGGCGTTGGTGGGTGGGCTCTTGGGCGCCGGCGGCGGATTCGCTCTCACGTCGTTTACCTCGATGGACTGGCCGTTGGTCACCGGCGGCAAGCCGATCCTCTCGATTCCCGCATACGTGATCATCTCGTTCGAGATGATGGTCTTGTTCGGTGTGTTGTCCGCCGTGATTGGGTTTTTCATCAACAGCCGCCTTCCCTATATCAAACCGATGGTCGTCTACGATCCGGAGTTCAGTGCGGGGAAGTTCGGGATCTACGTGACGGTGGCGCCGGATCGCCTCGACCAGGCCCGGAGCATTCTGAGGGGTCAGGACCCCTCGGAACTTCGGGAAGATCCGGCCGGGGTGGGTCATGCACCGGCAGAAGTCGATTCGGGGTTTGGCGGCCCCGGAGATCCGGTGGGGATAGCTCGTGCGTCGTCAGAATTCGACCCGGAATCTGAAACCCGGGAAGATCTCGTGGGGGTGGCCCAGGGGCCCTCAGGACTCGACTCGACATCCGAACGTCGAACGATGCTGTTTGAAAATCTCAAGATCTTCGGGGTCGTGATCGGTACACTCGCCCTTTTCACTCTCGTTGCGAATTCCATTCCCCAGGTACAGTCGGAGGTGCCCTTGGCACTCAGCTTCGGGGCCGACGTGAGCGCTGACGAACTGATGGCGTCCGGAGAAATTCTCTATAACGGTGCCGGCGGATGCCTCGCATGTCACGGAACCGGCACGCGGGCCCCCAACCTCCTCACCGACCACAGCGGTACGGGCGTCATCGGCGTCCGATGCACGAATCGCGTGGGGGGCGAGGACTGCAAGGCATATATCTACAGCTCCATGGTGGAGCCGAACGCCTACGTTGTGGAAGGCTTCGACCCCATCATGCCCGACATGCGTCGCTCCCTCTCGAACGAACAGATCTGGGCGCTCGTGGCCTATTTGCAGTCCCTGGGTGGTGAGGTAACCGTAACGGGGGCGGACATCGGTGCGAGCGACGACGGTTCGAGCACGACGGCAACCGCCGCGGCGGCAGGCGCCCCGGGACCCGCGAGTGCCTCTTCGGATCCTCTCGAGATCATGACCGCCAACGGATGCCTCAGCTGCCACGAACTGGACGGCGGGGGTTTGCCGATGGGTCCCTCGTTCGATGGGATCGGTGCTCGAGTCGATGCCGACTATATCCGGGAATCGATCCTGGATCCGACCGCCGGTGCATCAGAAGGTTACGAGGACATGTCGATGTTGATGCCTGCCTTATTCGGTAGCCAACTCACCGCGGGTCAGTTGGAAGCCGTCGTACAGTTTCTCGTAAGCCAACGCTGAGGGGAGACGAGAATAGCGATGGGCAAGTACCTGAAGCATCCCCTCGGACAGGCCGGCGTGGTCCTCTTCTTGGCCTACCTTCTTTTCGATTTTGGAATCGCTTACATCCCGCCTCTGTTCGGAATCGCAAGCGCTCCCATCCCGAATTCCGTGCTCCTTCAGTATCTCATCACCGTGAGCGTGGGGATCCTCATCTGGGTGAGCGACAACGAAGCCCGCTGGGCGGAGTTCAAGGAGCCGATGCATCGCGTGATGGTGGATCCGGACCTGAAGACAGCTCGGAACTCACTCATGGTGCTGATACCTATTCTCGTTGCCCTTATGACCTTCAGTCAGGTGAGACCCACCGTGGCGGCGCCGACGACCCTCCGCTCGATTCACCCGGCGCCTCCGGGCCGGATCGACTTCCAAGGAACCACTTTAGAGCTCGGCAGCCTTCAGAATCCGTTGCGCTCGCGGGGCTCCATGGAGGAGCACTACGAAGAGGGGAAGCGCGTCTACTATGAGAACTGTATCGCCTGTCATGGTGACGGACTCGACGGCCAGGGGCATTACGCGCACGCATTCAGTCCTGTCCCCGTGAGCTTCCAGGATATCGGCACCATCGCGCAGCTCACCGAGAGCTACGTCTTCTGGCGGGTCGCGAAAGGGGGCCCCGGCCTACCTAACGAGGGGGCTCCGTGGAACTCGGCCATGCCGGCGTGGGAGGACTTCCTCACCCAAGATGAAATTTGGTCCGTAATCATCTTTTTATATGAACAGGCCGGCCACGAACCGCGCACGTTTGAAGAAGAAGGCGGGGAGGGGGAAGTAGAATGATGGCCGTAATGACGAGGTGGTGGGCCGTGGCCGTGTGGTTCGCAGCGGCGTCAGCCGCCCTGGCCTCGGGCAGCCTGAGCGCCCAGGACGGCGACGCTCTCGGCCAGGTCACCTATGAGCGCTGGTGTGCGGGCTGCCACGGCCTGGATGGGACCGGCGATGGACCCGGTGCCGGCTACATGCTTCCGCGACCCCGAGACTTCACCCAGGCGCTGTACCAGATTCGCACGACCGCCAGCGGCGATCTCCCGACGGATGACGATATTCTCGCCATCATCGATCGGGGTATGCCGGGGACGACCATGCCGGGGTGGGAGGCGCTTCTCTCGAACGACGAGAGGGAAGCACTGGTCCAGTATCTCAAGACGTTTTCGCGCTTCTTCTCTGCCGACGAGATCCCGCAGCCGCTCGAGTTCAGTCGCGCCACCCGGTCGAATGCCGACGTGCTCGCTGAAGGTGAGAGGCTGTTCCGGGAAGTAGCGGATTGCGCGGCGTGCCACGGGGACGGCGGCCGAGGCGACGGAGAGTCCTCGCCGGCGCTGGTCGATGACGGGGACTTTCCGATTCCCGCGGCTGATCTGACCGAGAACTGGCTGTTCAACGGCGGCGGAGAGGCCGAGGACATCTACCGTCGACTGTTGACGGGTCTGGACGGCACACCCATGCCGAGCTTGGCCGACGTCATCACCGCGGGTGTCATCACCGACGAACAGCTCTGGGCTATCGCGCACTACGTTCGCAGTCTTTCTCCGGACAACCCGCCCGGAATCACCGAGGTGGTTCGAGGCGTTCTCTTCGAGGACGCTCCGCTTCCGTCGTCGGTCGACGACGAGGCGTGGGATGAAATCGAGGGCGCCTACCTCCCGCTGGCCGGACAGATCATTGTGATGCCGCGCTGGTTCCACCCCCGGGTGGACGGCGTTTGGGTGCAGGCCGCGCACGACGGCGAAACCGTCGCCGTGCGCGTTTCCTGGAGCGACCCCAACAACAGCCCCGATCCCGAGTGGGCCGACTGGAAGTCCCAGGTAATTGCGCTCATGCAGCCCAAGGAGGGAGACCCGCCGGACGAGGGGCCGACGCCGGATCAGCTCGTGGTTCAGTTCCCGATGCAGATGCCGGAGGGTATGGAGCGGCCGTTTTTTCTGAGGGGAGACAACCGGCGTCCGGTCTATATCTGGCAGTGGCAGAGTGACCGTGATGGCGCCCTCGAGGGCGAGGCCCGCGGCATCGGCACCGAGGCCTTCCTATCGGGGGGGCAAGACCTTACCGTAGACGCCTCGCATGCTGACGGCCAGTGGCAGGTCATGTTCACGAGACCACTCGTCACGGAAGACGAAAACGACCTCGATTTCGTGATCGGCGAGGCCATTCCGATGGCCTTGTTCGCCTGGGATGGAGACAACGGAGAATCCGGCACCAGGGGTGCGGTCAGTTCCTGGTACTTCTTGTTCCTCGAGGAGGCCACTCCCGCTACTGTATTCGTAGCCCCCGCTTTGGCTATGATTTTGACGGCCGCGTTGGGATTTTTGGTAGTAGGCCGCGCCCAGAAGAGGGAGCGGCAAAGCGGTAAAATAAAAAGCGAGACACCGAATAGTTGAACCATTTTTTCATATTGGAGGCATAATGTCGAATCGTTTTGAGTTGCGCGGAGTCGTTGCGCCCACGCTCATGCTGCTGGTCATGGCCGGCTGCGGAGGCGGAGATGGAGGCGGCGCATCCAGTGGAGGTGGTGGTGGTGCGGCCATGGAAAACCCGGTCAATGCGGCCACGGCGGGTAACATCGCGGGCTCCATCATGTTCGAGGGAGACGCACCCAGCATGGACGTCATCGACATGAGCAGCGAAACCGTGTGTGCGGATAAACACGCGTCGCCGCAAATGATCCAGGAAGTTGTCGTAAACAGCAACGGTGCTCTGGCCAACGTGTTCGTCTATGTGAAAGAAGGGCTGGAGAGCCTCCAGTTCCCGACGCCCGCTGCGGCTCTGCTGGATCAGAACGGATGTGTCTACCTCCCGCATGTTTTGGGCGTGATGGTAGGCCAGGACATTACGATCAGGAACAGCGACGGGCTACTGCACAACATCAACGCGTCGCCCACCATCAACCGGGGCTTCAACAGCAGCCAGCCGGTTTCCATGGAGACCACGCGCAGCTTCAGGGCGGCAGAGGTCATGGTTCCGCTGCGTTGCGACGTTCATGGCTGGATGACCGCCTATATCGGCGTGCTCGATCATCCGTTTCACTCCGTGTCGAACGGTAGTGGCGCGTTCAGCCTGTCCACGCTGCCCCCGGGCGAGTACGTGATCGAAGCGTGGCACGAGCGCTACGGAACCCAGACCCAGAATGTGACGGTCACCACAGGTGAGACCGCCGAGGTCAACTTCACCTTCAGTGCATCCATGGCCCAGAACGCCGTGGTGCCGCTCGGTGCTCCGGTCGAGCTTCACGCGATCGCTGAAGCATCCTAAGTGGTTACGGCGCCCACCGGTCCCCTCCTTGAACGGACCGGTGGGCGTCTTTCCATTACAACTTCAGGACTCACACTCAAGCTCGGGAGACGAGTGGGATGAATTTTTTCTGGCGGATGGGGTTGTTGCTGGCCGGCATGCTTGCCGTGGTCATCGGGTTGTCGGTCATAACCGGCATCTCGTGGCTCGACCTTTCCTGGGTGATGCCGGACAACGTCGTGTCGACGTTCGGGCCGACTCTAGACAACCTGTGGCTCGTGATCCTTTGGATCACGGGTATCATATTCGTCGTCACGGAGATCACCTTGTTGGTGTTCATGGTGAAGTACCGCCACAAGGAGGACCGCAAGGCGGATTACATCCACGGCAGCAATAAGGCCGAGGTTGTCTGGACGTCGATTACGTTCGTCATCGTCATGGCTTTGGCCTTCTACACCAAGGGCATCTGGGACGAGATCCGTGATCCCAATCTCATCCCGGCCGACGCATATCCGATCCACATGATGGCCAAGCAGTTCGAGTGGAACGCCACCTATGCGGGCGCCGACGGACAGTTCGGCACGGCGGACGACTTTCTTTCCCTAAACGTACTGCACATCCCGGTCGATCGGCCCGTTGTAGTCCAGCTGGAAGCCGAAGACGTGATCCACTCGTTCTTTCTACCCGAATTCCGGGTGAAGCAGGACGCGGTGCCCGGGATGAGCACCCTGGTCTGGTTCGAGGCGACACGGACCGGTGAGTTTACCCTGGCTTGTGCCGAACTCTGCGGGCTCGGGCACTATACGATGGGGGGGACGGTCATCGTCCACTCGCAGGCTGATTTTCAAGACTGGCTCGCGCAGCAGCAAGCCGCGGCGGAGGACGACTGATGAGCACCACCACTGCGATGGAAACACACACTGGAACCGCTGAACATCACGAGCTCAGCTTTATCCGGAAATACATCTTCTCGACCGATCACAAGATGATCGCGAAGCAGTTCCTCTTCGGCGGGCTGATGTTCCTGGCGCTGGGCGGAGCGCTCGCGGTCATGATTCGCTGGCAACTCGGTTTCCCGGGCCGACCCCTGCCCATGCCCTTGAGGATTCTCTTTCCGGACACCATGGCCCCGGGCGGCATCATTCTACCGGAGTTCTACAACTCTCTGGTCACGATGCACGCCACCTTCATGGTGTTCTTCGCGCTCATGCCGCTCATGGCGGGGGTCTTCGGCAATCTCCTGATCCCGCTCCAGATCGGAGCGGAGGACATGGCGTTCCCCCGCATCAACATGGCGTCCTTCTGGATCATGCCAGTTGCCGGCTTCATCATGCTGGCAAGCTTCTTCGTCGAGGGAGGCGCCGCGGGAGCCGGTTGGACCTCCTATGCGCCGCTCAGCACTTCGGGTGAGTGGACGGGCGTCTACATGGGCCAGATCCTCTGGTTGGTCTCTCTGATCGTCCTGGGATTCTCCTCGATCCTGGGCGCTTTGAACTACGTCACGACCGTGATCAACATGCGTGCGCCGGGGATGACGTGGTTCCGGATCCCGCTGGCCACATGGTCGATATTCATCACCGCGTGGCTGCTTCTGTTGGCGATCCCGATTCTTACGGGCGGCCTGCTTCTGCTCCTCTTCGATCAGACGATCGGAACCGCCTTCTTCCGCCCGGAAGGCAGCGGCGAGCCCCTTCTCTGGCAGCACATTTTCTGGTTCTTCGGTCACCCCGAGGTGTACATCCTGATCCTTCCCGCGATGGGATTCGTGTCCGAGGTCATCGCATGCCGCTCCCGGAAGCCGATCTTCGGCTACCACTCCATGGTAGTCGCCATGGTGAGTATCGGTTTCTTGGGATGGGTCGTCTGGGGCCACCACATGTTCCAGAGCGGCATGAACCCGCTCCTCGGCATGACCTTCGTGGTGACGACCGTCGTCATCGCGGTCCCCTCGGCCATCAAGACCTTCAACTGGATGGGCACGCTCTGGCGTGGGAACATCCACTTCGATACGCCGCTGCTCCACGCGGTCGCATTCGTGGCACTCTTCATCATCGGAGGGCTATCGGGGATCTTCATGGCCTCGGCTCCCGTCGACATCTACATCCACGATACCTACTTCATCGTGGCGCACCTTCACTACGTTCTCGTGGGTGGAAGCCTCTTCGGAATTTTCGCAGGGATCACGTTCTGGTATCCGAAGATGTTCGGCCGAATGATGAACGAAGGGCTCGGCAAAGTGCACTTCGCTCTCTCGTTCCTCTTCTACAACATGGCCTTCTTCCCGATGCACAACTTGGGTGTGCAGGGGATGATGCGCCGGATCTACGATCCCAACCAGTACGAGTTCCTACAGGGGCTACAGCCTCTGAATACGTTCATCTCGATAAGCATATTCCTCTTCGTGTCCACGCAGATGATCTTCGCGTTCAACTTCCTGTGGAGCCTGCGCGAGGGTAAGGTGGCCGGCAACAACCCCTGGAAGTCCAACACGCTGTTGTGGACCACTCCATCTCCCCCACCGCACGGCAACTTCCCGGAGATGCCCACCGTGTACCGTGGCCCTTACGAGTACAGCCATCCTGATCGAGAGGAGGACTACTGGCCTCAGGACGAGCCCCCCGCGACCACCGGGTCGGGCGGAGAGACGGTTACAACTCCGACCCCCGAACTCGTTCCTGGAGGCTGACGGATGAGCGACGCAGCAGTTACGACCATGGACCGCAAGCCCATGCCAGGGATGATGGTCTACAACAAGAAGTTGGGCATGTGGGTGTTTCTGCTCAGCGAGGTGATGTTCTTCACGTCGTTGATCGGGACCTACGTCATCCTGCGTTTCGCCCACCCGGACCATTGGACCGATCCGGGAGTCGTTCTGAATGTACCCCTGACCGCGGTGAACACCTTCCTTCTGATCTGCTCATCCGTGACGATGGTCAAGGCCTTCGCTTCCATCCAACAGGGGAACCAGAAGGGCCTCCAGATGTGGCTGCTCGCCACGATCCTGATCGGAGCGACCTTCGTGGGCGTCCAGGCCATCGAGTATAACGCACTGTTGGGGGAGGGCTTCGGGCCGGTGCTGGACCTCTACCATGCCGTGGGCCGTGGAAATCCCCACGAGGGTCCCTCCCTCGGCGGGCCGCTCTACGGAGCCACCTTTTACGCCATGACCGGGTTCCACGGGGCCCATGTCACAATCGGCGTTTTTTGTTTGATTTTCGTTTACATCAGGTCGCTCCAGGGCGCTTACACGCAAGACAGCCTCGAGGGCGTAGAGGTGATCGGCCTCTACTGGCACTTCGTCGATCTCGTTTGGATTCTCCTGTTCACCATCGTCTACCTAATTTGAAGGCGGGAGCAATCATGGAAGAGCAAGAAGAACACGCGCACCCGCCCTATATCCTGATTTGGATCGTCCTGCTCGTGCTCACGCTGGCCGAGGTAGGGATGTCTCTTTACATGAACGTGCCAAAGTTCTGGTTGGGGTTGGGACTGATCCTCATGGCGGTTTGGAAGGCGGTCTTGGTCGCGATGTATTACATGCATCTACGGTATGAGCCGGCCCGCTTGTGGATTCTGGCGATCTCGCCGCTCCCTTTGGCATTCATCCTCGTATTGGCCGTCATCAGCGAGTTCTAGAGTTACCCCCTACAGGGTCGCCGAGGCCCGGACGGGAACCCCCGGTTTCGGTCCGGGCTTCTGCTTGTTACCCTAGCTGGTGCTGCCACGGCGGCCGAGAGCCCGTCGTCCCGTTGATTCTCGTGTGAGGTCAAAACCGTGGATAATGAAGGCCTGAGGATGGGATTGTTCCTTGGCGGCGTTATCATGGCCGCCGTCCCCGTGACCTTTGGCATCGCGGCAATGATCTTCCTCTTCAAGAAGTACCGCGAGGAGCGCTAGCTAGCCGACCAGAAGACCGACCAAGGGGGTGCATCATGAGCACACGGTTTCGTGGCCTCGTTTCCCGCGGCGTAGTCGCCGGGGTGATCGGCGCCACTGCACTCGCTTTCTGGTTCTTGGTGATCGACGGCTCCCGGGGTGAACCCTTCCGTACGCCGGGATTCCTGGCAGGCGCCCTCTTGGGCATCGACGCCCTCGAGCCGACGTTCGGGCCGGTCATACTGTACTCGTTCTTTCACTACGCCACCTTCATCGGCGTCGGCGTCGGGGTATCTTGGCTCCTCTCCAAGATGCACGCGACGCCGAATATTTTTTCGGGACTCGCCCTCGGTTTCGGGCTCTTCGACCTAGTCTTTTACACGAGCCTCACGGTGACCGGGGTCGACGTCATCGGCGAGTTCGGTTGGGCCCCCGTTCTGATGGGCAATCTGATCGCCGGTATATCTCTGGTGAGCTATCTCCACTTCACGGGTGCCAGGCCGCCCATATCGTGGTGGGCCACCCTCGGCCAGAACAGAGTGTTCAAGGAAGGTTTGGTCGCGGGGCTCGTCGGGGCGTGGACCATCGCGCTGTGGTTCTTCATGGTCGACATGGGACGAGGACAGCCGTTCTTCACACCGGGTGCGCTCGGCTCGGCGCTCTTCCTCGGCTCGACGGATCCGACTTCAGTGAGCGTCTCGATCGCGACGGTGGCCGGCTACACCATCTTCCACCTCGGCACCTTCTTCGCCCTGGGTTTTGTCGCCGCCGCCATCGCCGGCTACGCCGAAGACACACCTCCGCTCATCATCGCTGCGGTGATGCTCTTTATGGCCTTCGAGGCATTCTTCATGGGACTCATGGCGCTTTCGGCTGAGTTTTTGCTCAGCTCCTTGGCGTGGTGGGCCATTGTGGTCGGTAACCTTCTAGCCACCCTGACCATGGGAGCCTACCTCTGGGCCAAGCACCCCAAGCTACGGGAGGCGCTCGCGGCCAATCCGATGGACAAGACCACCTGAGGCCGAGACTCCGTCGAATTCGTGGAGTCGACCCCTCGACGTCCTCTACTCCTCGACGCCAAGGAAACGCTTGAGCCGCCAGAGGTAGTAGCTCAGAGCAACCGCGAAAACGAAGAACAGTCCCGAGATCATCAGGGACCCGTTTCCCCCGTCTCTGGTGAACGCCAAGAGTTCATAGCCCCCATATCCTGCACAAAACAAGATCGCAGCGGCGATGAGGATCCGATGGAAGCTGATGAGGGACAAGTGATGTGTCTCCGTGTGACGCGTCGCCTGGAAATCGCTCCCGGGGCTGGGGGCCCCGGGGCGGATATCAAGATAGCGTCGATCGCCTCAGGCGGGGACCTCCTCGGCAAGCACGTGGCGAATCACCCTTCCAACGGCCTTTTTTTCCTTCAAGAAGGCGTCGTGCCCGAAGTTGGACGCGACCCGAATGGTCCGCCCCGTTCCGGGTAACCGGCGCACCATCTCCGCAATCAGCCACGGAGGTACCAGGGTGTCGGAGTCGATCGACACGACCGTCGTCGGCACCTGAATCAGTGCCGGATCGACATCATGCAGGTCGAGCGACTGCGAGAGGATAGCGAAGGCCCGGCCGTCGAAGCGCCGACTGAACTTCTCGCCCTGAACTCTCAAATACTTCTCTACGGCGAAGTGAGGACTTCCCTCTTCCCAAATCGGGACCGATACGAACCGCTTCTCGAATTCCTCCGGCGTGCGGTACGTGGTCATGGCTAGCTCGCGTGCCAGTGCCAGGCCCTCGGACTCGCGCCCCGCGGCGGCGGCCAGTTTCACGATCCGGCGCTGGAGACCCCGAAGGCCGGTGGCCATGGGATGAGACCGGTGCGCCGCACAGAAGACCAGTAGCCGCGCCAATCGGTCTGGATGACGAGCCCCCAGAACCAGGCCCACCATTCCACCGTAAGAGGCACCGATGAACGCGTGTAGTTTGTGGATGCCGAGGTGGTCGAGTACCGCTCTTACCGCATCGGCTTGGTCCGCGGTGGTTACCACGGGAACGCCCGGCCCGTCCACCGGAACCGTGGACCCGCCCGCTCCCCCGATGTAATCGATGCCGACCACGTGATAGGATTCGGGGTCGAGAAAAGTCCCCGGCCCAACCACACCGGGCCACCAACCCGGGGTGCCATCTTCATCGCCACATACGAACCGATGGGCGGAGATGCCCCCGAGGACCATTACAGCGGGCGCGTCTTCGGGTCCATACGAAGCGTAGGCCACCCTTCCGCCCGCATGCGACGAACCCGACAACTCGACCGTGCCCAATCGGTCGCCCGTGACGGAAATCATGGCCGCCTCCGGAAATCCATTTTGTTCTCCCGTTCCCATGGGTAATGGAGCCAGGAGCACTAGCGGATGAAACGGACCGGACCGGAAGGCCTCGGCGAAGAAAAGCCGGGGCTCGGACGCGCGTTCATCTGTCGGTGAACCTTAGTTCCCGCAGGACTTGGCACCTTTTCAGGGGTTGCGTGATTCCCCGAAGGTTGCCCCGGCGTCTCAGGGCCTGCCCCTCAGCCGGTCTTGATGATGCTTGGAGTGTACCTAGGGAGATTCGGCGGGTCAACCGAGGACGGGGCCGTGCGTCCCTAAGAGACGCGGGTCACGACCGGACCCTCAGGCCAGCTTGTCGAGCTCGATGGCCTCGTCGATCAGCATGATCGGAATATCCTCCCGCACGGGGTACAGGATCTTGTCGTCCTCCCGGACAAGGCCCTCCTCGATGGGATCGGTCACCTCTTCGCCGCCGCGATTGGTCACGCCCCCGGAGCCGATCGCCTGATTCAGTCGGTCCAGAAGCTCGCGCTCGGCCGAGCGTACCGGTTGGTGGGTCTCAGGGCAAACAAGGATCTCGAGTAGTTCAGGATCAACCATGGGAACGCCTTCGCCTCAATCCCGGTAAGGAAGAAACACTCGCTTCGCGTGTTATGGACGACCCATAACCTATCAGCCCCACGAGGCGGTGGGGAGCCGAACCCGCACGGGTTCACGCCACGAGGGTACGTACACGCACCAATCATGAAAACTGCCATAGTGCTTCTCGCGATAGTCGCGGTGCTCCCACCCGGGAGCCCAAACCCGGACGTCCGGCCGGACCCATCCACGACTGCCAACCCGGCGACCTCGGCCAACGCTTCCGCCGCCGCGACCGCGCTGGTCATTTTCGGCAGCGATACCATACGCGCTGAAGTAGCGAATACGTCGGAAACGCGATCACGGGGCCTCATGTACCGAGACGAGGTGCCGGACGGCACCGGCATGCTCTTCGTTTTCGACCGGGAGGCCGAGCGGTCCTTCTGGATGCAGAATACCTACGTCGCGCTCGACGTCGCTTTCATCGACGCCAACTTCCGGATCGTCGATATCCAGCAAATGGAGCCCGAATCCACCGACATCCATGACGGTGCCAGACCCGCGATGTTCGCCCTCGAGGTTCGTCAGGGGTGGTTCGCTGAAAAGGGCATCGCAGTCGGCGACCGCTGCGAGTTCATCTTTTTGCCGTAGACCGCCGAGGGTCCCGCCGGCTCCGCGCCTATCTCGAAGGCTTACGGTCGCCGCCCGTTATCGGCCCCTGGGGCCCGAGCTGGCCGTCGGGGTCGCGGCCCCCTGAAGGGCTTCGATCAAGGCCCCGATATCGCTCTCGTCGTTGTAAACGTGGGGAGACACGCGCAACGCACTTCCCCGCAGCGACACGAAGATCTGTCGCGCTTCCAGCTCCGCCTTCAGCGCCTCCAACTCCAAGCCCTCCGGCATGCGCAACCCGAACAAGTGATCGGCCCGCCACTGATCTTGCTCGACCGAAAAACCCAGCGAAAGCGCCGCGTCGATCAGCGGAGCAGCCAGCCGCCGGCAATACTCCTGCACGGCGCCGGGGCTCCACCGGAGAAGCAGATCCAGCGATGCCTGAAGCATGGGATGAAGAATGAAATTCGCGCGCTGTCCCATGTCGTACCGGATCGCCGTGCCCGGTTGGTACTCGTCCTGGTAGTCGACCAGGCTCTTGAAGTCTTCGCTTCCCTCCCTCCCGAGCCAGGTCTCCTCCAAAGGGATCCCGCCCTCGAATCGAGGCCCGAGGTAAGCCACGCCCGTGGAGTACGGGCCGAGCAGCCATTTGTAGGCCGCCACGATCAAGGCGTCCGGTTGAATCTCGGAAACGTCGAACGGCAACGCCCCCACGGACTGGGTCCCGTCGATCACCAGCGCCGCGCCCACCTCCCTCGCACGTCGACCGATCGCCACCAGATCGAAGATGGTGCCGTCGGTCCAGTGAACATGCGGGAGCGTGACGATCGCGGTGTTCCCGTCGATCGCTTCGAGGATGCGTTCGTTCCAGGCCGCGCCGCGGGTCGGCTCATCAGGCGGTGTGACCGTGTGGATCTCCGCTCCACAGTCCGCGGCCTTCCTTCGCCAGGCGTAGACGTTTCCAGGAAACTGCTCATGGAGAAGAACGATGTTCTGCCCCTTCTCCACGCCCAGATTGCGAGCCGCCACAGCCACGCCGTACGAAGCCGAGGGAATGATCGCGATGCGGCTCGGGTCGGCCGCGCCCACGAGACGTGCGAAACGCCAGCGGATTTCGTCGGCTTGGGTAAAGAAATCGCTGGAACGGATGCCCGTAGGCACCCGTTCCCGAAGCATCCCCTGGATACCCGCCTCTTCAGCGACCCTCGGCAGCGGACTCAGGTAGGCACAGTTCAGATACCGAACATCATCGGGAAGGCCGAATTCTTCCCGTTGGCACTGGAGCTGATCTATTTTCATCGTATCCAAAATCTCACCTTTGGAGCCGGCGTTGGAGTCGGTCTTGGGATAGTGGGACGGTTGGCCAGACAGCGCGTCGCTTCGACGGCGGTGTTTACCGTGTTGGGGAACGCGTCGGCGGAAATTCGCTCAGTGCAGCAATTCGTTCAGCAGTGATTTTCCTTGAGCGATGCTCTCCGCAGGGCCCGTTCAACCGGTAAAGATAGCGATAACGGCTGCCATGGTAACCGGAATCAGCATGACGATGACCGCCCCGCCGGCCCACGACCGCTTTCCGCCGATCCTGGCGACCCCAAGGCCCACCAGCAGCCAGGACCAAAGGCCGAAAAGGTCGAGAAAGCTCAGGAATCGCAGCACGAATCCGGCCTCCAGAAAGGAGGCGAAGGCACCGAGTGAAAGCAGTAGTTGTGCGTCCTCTGCAAGAATTCTCAGAGGCGCGAGCAGGATCCCCGACGTGGCAGAGATCAGGTGGGCATGGGCCACCACGGCAAGGTACTGCCGATAGGTCCCTTCGTGTCCCAGCAGGAACCGGAAGAACACCGTGACCACCCCGGAGAAGATCGCAAGCATTACAGCCCAGAAGACGAAGGCGGCCATCGCGCCTCCAAAACGGATCGCCGCCATCCGGTCCGCCAGCCCCGGTGGAAATTCCTGTCCTTGCTCGGCGATGCGCTCGCGCAGCGTCGCAAGTGTCAGTTCGGGCGGAATCAGGACGGTCCCAACCAATACCAGACAACTCCCAAGTAGCATGGCGCCGAACCAGTCGGGTCGGGACCGCAGCCCCTGGAAAAGAGCATCGGGAGAGGTAATTACGCGGAAATAACGGCTCAGAAGACCCGGAAGCTCGGCTTCCTGGCCCGTCGGGTCCCCGTCCTGGCGGGTCGGTTCCATTTCTTGGCCCCCCGGCTCCATTTCCTGGTCCTCCCGTTCCACTTCCTCGGCATTCATCTTGAAATAAAGCTCCCCCTGGAGGTGCTCCTCAAGAACCGAGACGCCCGCGCGTCCTCGGCTCATCCACGTTCAGTCTACAGTACGTACAGCCGTCGCGAAATCATCGTTCTCGGCCCTCCGTGGGGCCACGCGGCAAACACCCGGAGCTACTTGGCTGGGATGGACGGATCAGGTTATCGTTTGTGTCGAGCATGAACGAAGGACTTGGTGCGCACGCTCAAAGGAGAGAGGTGATGGGGCTTCGGACGAACCCTGATCGAATTCTAGAGAACATCGACCGGCAAAGGATCCGGGACGAGGAGGCTCAGGCCGGCCAGGACCGCCAGGCTGTGGGCCGGGAGCTGGAGACCGAAATCCCCGAGGTGGACGCCACGACGCCGGAGCGCATGAAGCGCATTTTCGCCATCGTCGAGCGCAGCTATACGAAGGCCGCCTCGAACGTGGAGCTCGGCAAGTTGGCGTCTCACTTCCGAGCCGTGGGCGACATTCCCACGCACCACGCGCGGGGCGACGTATCGGTATCCATTCAGTACATCGATTCCGCTCGGCTGGACGACATCGGAATGGCCCCGTTCGAGATTCGGCCGGAGCGCCTCATAGAAGCGAAAAAGGAAACCAAAACCAGCCGCCCTGATGTCAACGCGCTCAAGGTGCTCCGCAGGGAAATCCGCGATGGGGTGTTGGCCGCGTATAGAAAGGTCGAACCGAGAGTTCGGGACGCGCTCCGGGACCGTGCCGACATGGGCCATGTCGCGGTGCAGGTGACCATGGACGTGCGGCCTGTGGAGATCCGACTACCAGACGAGGATTCGCTCCTCTGATCAGGTAGTCCCCTCGGTCATCACACAGTCCCTCCCGTCCTCACTCAGCCCATTCGGTCACTCCGTAGATCATCCTGACCCATGCGGCCATGGCAACGCACGTGAGGATACCTCAACGTGTCCCCCATGCCCACACGACCTCTTCGCCTCGGCCAATCGCTGGTGAAAGCCGGACGGCTCGAGGAACGGCATCTGCGCACAGCGCTGGACGAGCAGCGAGGTTCCGGGCGTCGCCTTGGCGACATTCTCGTCAAAAGGGGATACGTCGACGACAAGACCGTTTCCCGCTCGCTAGCGGCTCAACTCAGTCTCCCCTTCGCGGAAGGTCCTCTGACCCCCGAGGCCGAAGCTTTGGAGCTCGTGGACGCAACGCTGGCCCGTGCTCGGGCCATTCTTCCGTTGTCGGCCACCGCCCGAACCCTCCGCTTGGCCGTTTCCGACCCGCTGGACCAGGAGACGCTGCAGGAGCTCCGTTTCAGCACAGGGCGCCACGTCGAGCCCGTCGTGGCGGCCCCGTCCACCATAGCCGAGGGCATCCGCGCAGCATACGAAGGGGAGTTGGCAGAGCTGGTCGACAACCTTCCAGCGTGTGACGTCGACTCGGAGGACGACCGGGTGTTGAGAGCCGCCGCCGCCGCGGCGCCAGTGGTCCGACTCGTGGATCACATCATTCAACAAGCCGTAGCTTTGCGGGCCAGCGACATCCACCTCGAACCGTTCGAGGGTCGAGTGCGGATCCGGTACCGCATCGACGGTGTTCTGCGCCGCTCCCTCACTCTCCCCGGAAGTGGACTCGCTTCCATCACATCACGAATAAAGGTGATGTCAGGAATGGATATCTCCATCAAGAGACGGCCGCAGGACGGTGGTCTTACGGTGGAGCACCCGGCTGGATCAATCCGGATTCGGGTGTCGGCATTACCTGTGGCCGGGGGTGAGAAGATCGTCCTGCGGCTCTTGGATCCGCTGCAGGTGCCCCGAAACCTCGACGCACTCGGGCTCTCGCAGCGCGACGCTTCTCTTCTCCGGCGCCTCGGCCAGGCGGGGCAGGGGGTGATCCTCGCCGCCGGGCCGACCGGAAGCGGAAAGAGCAGCAGTCTGTTTGCGGCTCTGGCCGAGTTGAATCGGGAGGGGCTCAACGTGGTCACGCTCGAAGATCCCATGGAGTACCGGCTCCCCGGGGTCAATCAGGTCCAAGTGAACCCCCTCACCGGGCTGACCTTCCCCGTGGCCCTCCGCGCCATCCTCCGCCAGGATCCCGACGTCGTCATGGTCGGCGAAATCCGGGATCGGGAGACCGCGGAAATCGCCATGGGCGCCGCCGTTACGGGGCACCTCGTGCTCTCCACCATTCACGCCACCGACGCCCCCGGGGTCATCACGAGGCTTCTCCAGATGGGGGTTCCGCCCCATCTGATTGCAGGTGGCCTGAGTGGCGTGGTGGCGCAGCGGCTCGTGAGAACCTTCTGTCGATTCTGCCGCGGACGGGAACCCGAGGCCTGTACCCGGTGCGAGGATGGGTACTCGGGCCGGACCGGAGTCTTCCAGGTACTGGCGATGAACGACGCGATTCGTGATCAGATCATGCGCGGCGGCTCGAGGTCGGAATTGGGGCGCCTCGCTTCGGAGAGCGGAATGGCGTCCCTAACCGAAGACGTGAGCCGGAAAGTGGCCGAAGGCCTCACTTCGCCGCACGAGGCGGCTCGGGTGATACAGAGCGACGTGGGATCCGTCGCACCGTGCCCCGCCTGTAGCCGGGAGGTTCCGTGGGATGCCCTTGGCTGCCCACACTGTGGGCGAGTGGTGCGACGGCTTTGTATCTGTGGAGCCGTGGTGAGAAAGAGGTGGAGATTCTGCGCCGCCTGCCTGCGGCCAGCGGCCGCTTAGCGGCGTGACCTCTCAATCACGGCACTAGTATCGAGAGATTTCTCTGAGAAGACGGCCAACCGGATTGCCCGATTCCGGCCAAAAATGCCGATCGGAGATCCGATTCAGCGCGGAGCGCACGGCGCTGAACTGATTCGCGATACCACGCAGGACGGTGTCCATCCCGCATTCGCCCGCCTCGGAACTCTCAGATGCGCCACGGTAACCGGTCGCTCCCAGCTCCTCGAAGTAGGAGATCGGCGGTGCCCCCTTCCGGCGTGTCCGTGCCTCGAGATAGTCCGGAAACAGTCCCGACATCCAGAGCGCGAAGTCCCCCATGTGCACGCGCAGAAGAAAACGCTTTCTCCCACCGGCATCTTGCAACTCCGCTATCAAATCGGTCAGGTAATGGTATTCGCTGTCGTCTTCGTCGGAAATTCGATAGGCGCGCCCAGCCTGACCGAACGAAACGAGCATCGATGCCACGTAGTCAGAGGTGTTCTCATCATCGATTCCTCCCTCCAACAGAGCTTGGCGCACGAGTACATAGAAGATGACTGGGGGCGGGACGGAGACGTCGGCATCGGTGAGCAGGGCGTTTCGAATCCTTGGGTCATCCAACAGACTCCCAATTCCGTGTTCTTCGAGACGGAGCCGCGCGGCCTCCCCCAACTCCGGGTCTTCCCGGCCCAGGAGGCGTACCAACTGCTGTGCATCGTTTCGACTCAAGGAGGCGCGAATCGTCGGTAAGATCATGATTCGCTCCTTTCTGGTGTTCGAGGTTTTCCACCCTGTTCCTGATCTAATCCTCGACACCTCATAGGAAGTTTCAACGGTTTTGGTAGTGGGGATTTCGGCCCAGACGCTCATTCTTCCAAGGGCCCCTGGCTAGAAAGCCAAGTCTTTACTAAACGATCTCACTAGAAGTCGGCCCGTCGCACGGCCCAAACGTCGAGAAGATCCTCCCTCACCTCCACGCCAATTCCTGGTCCGGAAGGGACGGAAACCGTCCCTCCGTCGAGTACGAACTCCGGGGTCACAATGTCCTCGCTCCAATAACGTCGGCTCGCGGAAATATCCCCCGGGAGTGTGAATCCGGGGAGGGCGGCCAAGGCAACGTTATGGGCTCGTCCCACCCCCGACTCGAGCATCCCCCCGCACCAGACAGGCATCTCGTGTTCGACGCACAGGTCGTGGATGGCCTTCGCGGAGGAGAGGCCGCCCACGCGCCCGGGCTTGATGTTGATGATTCGGCAGGCCCCGAGTTCGAGGGCGAGAGCGGCGTCCCGGACCGACCGTATGGATTCGTCGAGACAGATGGGAGTCTCCAATTCACCCTGGAGGCGTGCGTGGTCGAGGTAGTCGTCATGCGCGAGCGGCTGCTCGATCATCATGAGTTCGAGCTTGTCCAACTCCTTCAAGCGAGGTAGATCGTCGAGCGAATACGCCGAATTCGCGTCCGCCATGAGTGGAACGTCCGGAAAG
The DNA here is from genome assembly GCA_022564055.1 of Gemmatimonadota bacterium. GTDB lineage: Bacteria > Gemmatimonadota > Gemmatimonadetes > Longimicrobiales > Gaopeijiaceae > UBA822. The sequence continues at coordinate 11,809 of JADFMD010000018.1, read as the reverse complement.
CGGTCTCGTAAACCCCGAAGCATGCTCACGTCGCGGCCCGGCTTGATCTTGACCTTGATGCGCGCGTACCCCTCCTCGATGTAGTCGGCAACCTTACGGTGCAACGCATCGTCGGTCCGCTGGAGGCCGATGCTGACCCCGACGGTAACTGAGTCGCGAACGCCACCAACCAGGGAGGCCAACGAGTCGCCAGCCGCCTTTGCCTGCAGGTCCCACGCGGCCATCTCCACGGCTGCCTTCGCCATGGGATGGCCACGAATTCCCTCGAAAATGGGGAGTAGATCAGCTGGCGTCTCCATCACGGAGCCCGGCACCCTGGGAAGGATCAGGCCGGTGAGAATCGACCAAGCCGTCTCGGTGGTCTCGTACGAATAAGCGGGCGTTTCGCCGGCAACACATTCTCCCCAGGCGGTGATCCCGCCGGAATGCAGTGCCACGAGGAGGACCCGCCGGTGGTGGGAGACGCCGCTGGAGATCTCGAATGGCTCGCGCAGCTTCATTCGGATTTCGCGTATTTCACAACGGTCGATCTTCACGTGAGCCTCTCCCGAGGAACCAGCAGGTACTCACCCCACCCTTCCCGTCTGTAAAACTCGCGGGCTTCGAACCCTCTCTCCAGATACGTCGACAGGACCGACCGTGTGGCGGTTCGCCAGCGCTGGGCGGCCTCGAGGGAGGCGTCCCTGACCGCCTGGATCGACGCCGGAATCGGGACCAAAAGCCGGTCGGCGTCGATGGCGAGATCTGGCTCCCCCGGGAGGTCCAGACCCCCCTCTTCCTGAACCGCAAACGTCCGCTTCGCCGCCTTGTCTGCGCCTGGGTCGGGGCCGAGCCTACCCTCCACGCACCGCTCTCTCACCCGCGGAGAGTCCATGGCCCAGGTCGGGACGAATCGGTCCGTGCCGATCCCCCGATGGAGCGGGGAGTCGGTCCGGCCGTACATGTCCCGCACATATTCCCGTGCTACGGCCCCGAGCTTGTTGAGATTGAGATGTGCGTTCTTGGCCTCGAGGGGATCGAAGGTCCAGCGCATGCGCGTGACTCCCCTGGAAAGGAGCTCATCCCGCTGATAGGCCTTGAGACGCGTACCGAGCCCGGCGTTCTGTAGGTCCGGGCGAACCGCGAGCATGTCGGACCAGTGGACGATCTCGCCCTCCTGCACCCCGGTCATGCCGAAGACGAACCCTGCCAACGCACCCTCGGCATCGTAAGCACCGGCCGCGATCCCGCCGAGGCGCTGGCTCACCTTGAGGATGGCCACCGCCACCCGCTCGGAGAAGCCCTTCCCCCATGTCTCCTCCTGAAAGCGGACGCACTCCTCGAACTCGTCGATGGAGTCGAACGGACGGATCGTAAAATGGGAACCCACGAGGATACTCCTGGCATTCGAATTTGGCACCGAAACTTGCGGCACTCGATGGCTCCGGACCAGCTTGGCCTGGAACGCTACTCACACCACCTTCACGGACCAGGATGATAAAGAGGCATAATGTCGATGCCGATGGGCACCCAATCGCCCTTTGGGAGAAAAGCCCATCGGAGGCGCGCGGGGCGATCGTGCTACTTCACGGACGCACTTGGAGTGCCCGTCCCAACTTCGATCTACAGGTTCCAGGCGAGGACCTCTCGCTCATGGACGGGTTGGTCGAGGCCGGGTACGCCGCGTTCGCAATCGATTTCCGAGGCTACGGGGGAACACTCCGCGACGAGACCGGATGGCTGAGCCCCGATCGCGCGGTAAGGGATCTGAGGGCCGTGCTGAAGCATGTTCAACACCTCACCGAAGGTGGGCCAAGGCCCTCGCTTCTCGGTTGGTCCCGCGGCTCGAAGGTGGCTCAACTCACCGTCCAACGCTGGCCCGAACTGGTCTCGTCGCTCGTCTTTTTTGGCTATTCCCCCACATTTGCTGGAGCGCCACTGGCCGATGGCGAAGGGGATGAACCTCCGGCAGCCGCCCCGAACAGTGCCGCCGTCGCCGCGAGCGATTTCATCACCCCCGGATCGATCAGCCAGGTCGCGATCGACGCGTACGTGAAGGCTGCGATGGCCGCCGACCCGGTGCGTGTAGACTGGCGAGGGGCGCGCGAGTGGGACGAGCTCGATCCGGCGCAGGTGCGCGTACCCACACTCCTTCTTCATGCGGAGTTCGACCCGATTGCAACGCCCGAGCAACGCGCTTCGTTGTTCGGTGCCCTGGGAGCGGCCGAGCGCGAATCGCTCGAGGTGCCAGGTGGGGACCACATGGCCTTTCTCGAGGCTTGCCGCCCAGAGTTCTTGAAAGCTCTCGTGGGCTTCTTGGACCGGCACCGCGGCGGTTGAGGGTTCGGCGATGATTGAGCGTTCCTCCGTAGCTGGCGGTTCCTCGGTGGCTGGGTCCCTCCTTAATGCGTGGCCCTTGCCCTGAGCCGGAGGTAGGAGTCCGCGGCCCCTCGCAGGGCCTCGACGCTCTCCTCTCCAAGAGTCTCACGCGCCCCTTCCACGGCGGACCTCCAAAGAGGAAGCGTATCGTGCAAGAGCCTGTGCCCCTCTGCAGTAACATTGAGGAGTCGCGATCCCCTCGGCCCCCTGGACTCCTCTATCCAACCCCGCGCCCGCATCAAAGCCAAGCCCCGGCTGACCGTGGATTTGTCCATTTCGAGGTAATGCGCCACGTCCGCCGCGCGAAGGCCCTCCATAGCCCCAAGGAGGGCCAGCACCGTCAATTGGTTGGCCCGGACCCCAAGCGGTGCAAGTGAGTCGTCGAAAAGGCGCGAAAGAACACGATCGAGCATGCGGGTGCGGCTACACACACATCCGCGGAGGATCTCTCGTGCCACCTCACGGCCTGCCCCACCGTCTCGCTCGACCCCTGCCCCCTCGCCCGCCTCGACGTTCGTCCCACTCCCTTGCCCGGAATCAGATGTATCTGCAATGCGTTGTCGTTGCGTATGCATCTCGATCTCCAGTCCAGAATCAGAGGACGGCGCTCAAAATATTCGTTGCAAATACAACTCGCAAGTATTCATGGTACTCCAGGGAGGTTTCTCTCCCCTGTCCACGCAGGGCTGTAGCCGCTTTAGCGGGCGGAAACGCTCTCACGCTTCCAGCGCCGGCATCATCAGAATGAGGGCCAAAAGTGTCGCTCTCTCGACGAGCTTGCTCACTTGTACATGCTCATTATGGGCGTGAGCGCCGTGCCCCACGGCGCCCAATCCATCCACCGTGGCGGTAAAGAGACTCGTCGTGTTTCCGTCAGACGCGCCGCCGGACTCGGCACCCTCCAGCTCCAGCCCCAGGCGCTTGCCGCACCCCTGAACCGCCTCCCAAAGAATCAGGTTCCGCGGCGTGGCCTCCATCGGACCGCGGTCGAGAACCCTCTCCACCTCCAACCGAGTACCTGGCGTGGTCGCCTCCAGAGCCAGAATGACATCGCTGACCCATCGACCGTCGGCCACGGTGGCCACTCTCACGTCCACGCTGGCGCGGCACTCGGCGGCAACGACGTTTACGGCGGTCCCGCCTGAAACCGTGCCCACGTTGACCGAAATTCCCCGGTCGGGATCGGTCAGCCCGTGAAGGGTCTGGATGACGAGGGCCATCTCCTGGATCGCGCTCGCGCCCTCCTCGAGGGCAACACCCGAATGCGAGGCCCGCCCGATCACCCGGATCTCAAAGCGCCCCACGCCGCGACGCGTCGTCTTGATGAGGCCCTCAGGCCCAAGAGCCGGCTCCAGGACGAGTACCCGGCTTGAGGCCTGGGCCAACCGCTCCACATGACCTTGGGATTCGGGGCTACCGATTTCTTCGTCGGAGTTCAAGAAAATCGTAGGAGCGACGCTCGGCTCGAGACCGAGGGCCGAAAGGGCCTCGAGGGCGAAAACCATCTGGACGATTCCCGCTTTCATGTCGAAGACTCCAGGACCCCGGATGACGTCCTCTTCCTCATTCCACTCCACCGGCATGTCGTGCACCGTACCGATCGGCCAAACGGTGTCGGTGTGTCCGAGGAGAAGCTGGACCGGCGCGCCCTCGCCTACTGCAGACCTCTTCTCCTGGGACACCCCGTTGGGCGCCTTCTCGCGCCAAAGGTAGAGGTGGCCACCTGAATTCTCGCCTGTAAAGAGTCGGGCTTTGAAGCCAATCGCCTCGAGCCGCCGAGTTAAAAGCTCCTGAATGGCGTGTTGGGATTCGGGCACCTGGGAAGGGGACTCCAGGCGGGCCAATTCCATGACCATCCCGACGAGGTCGTCTCGTCTTTCAGCCAGAAAGTCGCCAACGCCCCCGACCTCAGGATCCGTCATAAAAGCCCGCACGCCGGTAACTCTCGTCCAACAACTCCACCGGGTGGCGGGCGACGACGTCCGATCCTTCCAGCAGGAGCCCAGCGCCGATCTGCATCATGCAGCCAGGATTTCCGGTCGCCACGATTTCGGCACCGGTGGCCAAGACCGCGGAAACCTTATCGGCCCCGATGTCCCCTCCGAGTTCGGGATGGGTGATTCCGTAGGTCCCGGCTCCACCACAGCACTCCTCTGCGTCCTGAAGTGGCAGGACCACGAGCTGCGGAATCGCCCCTAGCACAGCCAGGGGCTCCTGTCTCACCCCCTGTGCGTGGCATAAATGGCACGCGGCATCGTACGTCACCCGCACCGGCAGCGGTGCACCCACCCGCAGGGAGTCACCCGCCAGGAGCTCCGAAATATCCCGAGTCGAAGCCGCGAGGGCCTCGGCGGTGTGGCGGTACTCCTCATCTGCCTCGAGAAGATGGCCATACTCCTTGAGAGCGGCGCCACAGCCGGCGGCGTTCACCGCAACGAAGTCGACCTCGGCCGCAGCCAGGGCTTTGACGTTGGCCCGCGCCAGTTTGCGAGCCCTCATCGAATCCCCCGCGTGGGTGTGTAGGGCACCACAACAGCCCTGACCGCTCACCTCGATCACCTCGTAACCGTTTGCGCGGAGCACCCTCTCGGTCGCGTCGTTCACCCTCGCGAACAGGCCCGCCTGGACACACCCTCGAAGGATCGCCACCCGCCCTCGCTCACCCGCGCGCCACGCCGGTGCGCTCTCCGAAGTCTCGCCCTCAGAAGTCGCCGCGTCCAAAGCCCCGCCGTCCGAAGCGATCGGGGCTCCTGAACTCGTAGCCGTTTCGGACCCGAACTGCCGCTCCCGGCTCGCCTCGAGCATCGCGAGCCCAAAACGAATCGGGTGGAAGAGGCGGTTTCGCGGAATCCGTCTTGCCACCAGCCCGCCCAGGCCCAAAGCTCGAACGACCCTCGCCACACGCATGCTCCAGTTCGTCAACGCACGGCTTGAAAAAACAGCCAGGAGCATCGCCACGACGGCGGGCGCTTTTCGGGCACGATAAACGGTCTCCCGTGCGGCCTCGAGTAGGACGCCGTACTCAACGCCCGAAGGGCACACGGGCTCGCATGCGCGGCATCCCAAGCAGCGGTCGATATGTGTCTGAAACGCGTCGGATTCGGGGCTCAACCGGCCCTCGACGACCGCCTGCATGAGGTATAGCCGGCCACGGGGCGAGTCGTTCTCGTCTCCCAGGCGGACGTAGGTCGGGCACGCCGGCAGGCAAAACCCGCAATGTACGCACGGCATGAGTCGATCTTCCTGCGCCCAGAGAGCGGCGGCCAAGGCAGTCTCGGAGCGCGGGTTCACTGCGGAAGGCGTCCTTGGGCGAGAATCGAGGCGGGATCGAACGCCGCCCGGATCCCCGCGTTGAACGGAGCGACCGGACCGGAGTCGCCCCATGCCCCCAAGGCCCCTACGATCTCGGGCGGACCCTGGGAGACCACCAGGCTGCCACCCTCCGCCTCGAGCGATCGCCGCAGAACCCCCAGCACCACCCTGGCCTGATCCAGCCCGTCGGTCGAGTGGGTCATCTTCGCGATCATCACCCGGAGCACGCCCGTCTGTGCGTGGCCTGCCAGCCGCATCCCCCAGCCCTCCGTCGGATCATATAGACCGCTCAATCGAGAAGTCATCTCGACCAGCTCCGGTAGCCGGGAGGGAAGGAGGCTCAGACGCAACACCAGCTCAGCCCCGTCCTCCATGGCTCTCACGTTTTCGAAAATCGCCGCCGATTGTTCACCCTCCAACCGTTGGAAAGGCTCGATGCCCGCACGCTCCGACACGAGTCGCTCCGCCTCGTCCGCACCGTCTACCGACTCCAGGATCCTGACGGCGACCAAGGGACTCGACGCGTTGGCTCCCGACTCCGCGTCTCCGGGCACCAGCAACTCCACCGCCGCAAGGGAGAGCGGCGCCTGGGCAAGCCGGCACGCCAGCGCCGCGGCCTCGGCCGGATCGCGGCCCTTGAACAGAAGCGATCTATCGGTTGCCGGAACGGGGTGGACCCGCATGGTCACGCTCGTGATCATCCCTAGCGTGCCCCAACTGCCGGTGACCAGCTTTAGCAGATCGAAACCCGCCACGTTCTTCACCACCCTACCGCCAAGGCCGAGCACGCGCCCGTCCCCGGTAACGAGCGTGGCCCCCAGCACCTGATCTCGGGGGGACCCGAAGCCTGCCTCGAGTGGCCCCGCAGCCCCCACCGCCACCATGGCTCCAAGCGTCCCTCGCTCGCCGCCCGGGGGATCGAGCGCAATCCACTGGCTGCACTCCAATGTACGGCGCTCCAGCACCTCCAACTCGGCCCCCGCCTGGGCCTCGATGAACATGTCGGCGGGCTCATATGCCGAAATCTCGTTCATTCTCTCAGCGCTCACGACTACATCGACCCCCTGAGGAGGCTGCCCACCGTGCAACCAACCCCCTTTACCCCCCGGGATACACTGCCAGCCCTCCTCGCTGGACAGCGAGAGGATCTCGGCCACCTGCTCCTCACTCTCCGGAAAGACGACCGCCTGCGGAATCCGCCCACACACAGCCCAGCGCTCGGCTTCGATGCCGTCGACCACCTGCGCCGCGGAAAGCCTGTCGGTCAACATCCCAGCCAAGGAATTCACACAGCCGCTCCTGCAGAGTCCGGAAGATCAGGGAGCACCTTGCCGGGGTTCATGCGCCCGCGTGGGTCGAAGACGGCCTTGACGTCCCGCATGGCGTCCAACTCGTCCGGAGTATGCACCAGGCTCATATAACGCCGCTTGTCCAACCCGACGCCATGCTCTCCGGTAATCGTACCTCCGGCCTCCACGCACACGGCCATGATCTCCGTCGACGCGAGCTCGACCCGGCGCAGTTCATCCGCATCGCTCCGATCGAAGATGAGGTTCGGATGGAGATTTCCGTCCCCCGCGTGAAACACGTTGGCGATGGTGAGATCGTGCCGGACTCCGATCTCGGAGATTCGGGCAAGCACCTCGGTCAGCTTGCTGCGCGGAACGGTACCGTCCTGAACCATGAGATCGTTCCCGATCTGACCCATGGCCCCGAACGCCTTCTTGCGGCCTCTCCAGAGCGCGAGCCTCTCCTCTTCGGAGTCCGCAATGCGGACCTCCCGGGCTCCGGCGGCCCGGCACTGGACCACCGCCCGTTCCACATCGGACGCCAGGCCCGCTTCAATCCCGTCGAACTCGATCACCAAGGCGGCCTCCGCGTCCGTCGGGAACCCCGCCGCGAACACGCTCGCCTCGACCGCTCGGATCGTGGGTCCATCGATGATTTCCAGAGCAGCCGGCAGAAGACCCTCGGCCATGATCTCGGTCACGGCAGCCCCTGCGTCCCCCAGTCGGTCGAAGATCGCCAGTAGTGTCTTCACTCCCTCCGGCTTTGGGAGGAGGCGCACCTCGATCTCGGTAGCGATTCCGAAACAACCCTCGGAACCGACGAACAAGCCCAGAAGATCGTATCCGCCGGGCTCCCTGCCGAAACCGCCGAGCTCTATGATCTTCCCTTCGGGGGTCACGACCGTGAGCCCTGTCACATATCGCGACGTGACGCCGTACTTGAGGCAATGGGGCCCGCCGGAGTTCTCGGCCACGTTCCCCCCCAGCGTACACGCGCTCTGCGAGGAGGGATCGGGCGCGTAGTAAAGCCCATAGGGCTCCGCCGCCTTCGTGAGATCCGCGTTGATCATCCCCGGCTGAACCCGGGCAAGTCGATTGTCGGGATCGAGTTCGAGCATGTCGGTCATGCGCGCCGTGCCGACGATGACGGCGTCACCATTCGCCAACGCACCTCCGGAGAGCCCCGTACCGGCACCTCTCGGCACCACGGGCACATCTTCTTCTGCCAGGATCCCCATCACGCGACTGACTTCATCGGTGTCCCGTGGAAGCACCACGGCAAGCGGCGTCTTTCGGTAGGCGGTGAGACCGTCGGACTCATACGCCAGAAGACGGTCGGCGTCGGCGATGACCCAAGCGTCTCCCACAACGCCCCTCAGGCGATCTCCCAGCTTCTTCGTCAGCGGCTCCGGCAATATGTTCTCCATTCCCACGGGAGAGCGCCATCAAACGGTCTGACTCGTCGGTGAACCCGGCGGACCGTCAGCTGCGCTCCTGGGCGAGCTGTTCCGCGAGCTTGTCCGTCACCAATTGGACCGCCGCGCTGTCCTCGTCGGTGAACGCCTCGATCGTCCTGCTGTCGATATCGATCAGCCCGAAGATCTCATCGTCGCCGCGAATCAGGACCACCATCTCGGACTTGATCCTCGGATCACACACGATGTAGTTGTCCACCGCGCTCACATCGGGGACCGTCGTGTTCTTCCCCTCCGAAATCGCGGTGCCGCATATGCCTTCGCCCAGTGGAATCTTGGAGTGCGGCGTGGGTTTGCCGACGTAATTGTGCAGCCAGACCACGTTCTCCTCGGAATTCACCAGGTAGACGCCCACCCAGTCGAATCGGTCGTCGGCGGCCGCGATGTCCTTGACGGCCCGGCGCAAGAGGGCATCGGAGAGGAAACCGTTATCCCTCAGATCCTGTAACTCCGTGACTAAAACGTTCGGTTCGAGCATTCAGATCTATTCCGGTTCAAGAAAAGGCGCGCGCGCGCCCAAGAAATCATGGAGTTCGTCGAGTCCACACGGTACATGAGACCCCTCTTACGATCAAGGTTGGGTTCATCTTAAAAACATCAGGCGTCGTGGCACCCAAGCCTATGCCAGGGTCCTGGGGTCATCGCGGGGTAAAATCGGTCTCTCCATCGAGACTCACTACGAAAGCCGCCAACAGACGAGCCGTAGAATCCAGATCGGACAAACTCACCATCTCATTCGGCGAGTGCATATATCGATTGGGTACCGACACCAGCCCGGTCGGCACACCGGATCGGGTCAGGTGGATGGAGTCGGCATCCGTACTCGTAGACCGCGCCGCGGCCTGAATCGTATGAGGAATCCCCTCCGCTTCCGCCACTTCCACCAGGCGCTCGAAGACCACCGGGTGGGCCGCCGACCCTCTGCTCAATACGGGGCCTCCTCCCAGCCGGTGCTCCCCCAACTCCTTCTTCTCGATATCGGGCACGTCGGTACTGAAGGTGACGTCGACCACGAGTGCCACGTCCGGCTCGAGTCCGAAGGCACTACTGCGCGCTCCCCCACCCGAATACCCCCCGATCTCCTCCTGAACGGTTGCCACCGCGACGGCGGAGGCTATCGGCGACGCGTCCGAGAGGAGCCGCAGAGCCTCCAGCACCACATACGCTCCGATCCGATTATCGATGGCACGGCTCGCGATTCGGTCGCCGGCCAAACTCACCATCGCTGCGTCGATAACCATGGCATCGCCGACCCTCAGGCCGAGTTCGGTCGCTTCCTCCTTGTCTTTCACGCCCACGTCGACCCAAAGTTTGGCGATCTCCGAAGCTTTCTTGCGCTCGAGCGGTTTTAGGAGGTGGATGGCCTTCTTCCCTACCACCCCACGGACGTCGCCCCGCGAACCCAAAATTTTCACCCGTTGGCCCACCAGGACTTGGGGATCCCACCCTCCGATTCGATCGATGAAGAGAAAGCCGTCATCATCGATGTGCGTCACCTGGAGGCCGATCTCATCGATGTGACCGGCCAGCATGACGCGTGGCCGACCGTCGGGGTTGACGGTCGCGAGCGTGTTCCCGTTGACGTCCGTCTTCACGTAGGCCGCGAAGGTTTCCGCCTCCTTTCGCCAAAGGCGGGCCGCCCCAACCTCGAATCCGGAAGGCCCTACCGCGTCGAGGAGACTGGCGAGAAAGGGGGGGGCGTCACTCATGGTGGGAAAAACTATACGCTCAGGCACGGCGCTCAAAGGGCGCCCCATCGATTCGCGCGCGCTTACTCTCCTGCCGATTGGGACGGAGACATTGGATCAGGAGACATTGAATCGGAAGACAAGGAATCAGGAGACATCGGATCAGAAGAGTGGGTCCATATTTCGCCGCCGGTCACCGCCACCCGCAGCGCACCTTCTTCGATATGGCGCTCGAGCCGCGCCATGATTCGTTTTTGAATCGCGTGTCGCGTTGCGGGGACCAGCAAGCCGAACCCGATCACGTCGGTGATAATCCCTGGGGTGAGGAGAAGCGCGCCCCCAGCAAGCACAGCCATACCATCCATGATGGCCTGACCCGGAATGCGCCCATTTGCGAGATCATGGCGTAGCCTCCACATAGTCCGGAGCCCCTGCATGCGCGCCAGCCACGCACCCGTGACCCCCGTGAAGACGACCAACGCGATCGTGGGCCAAAAACCGACCCACTGGCCCATCTGAATCAGAAGGGCCAGCTCCAGGAGAGGAACGATGACAAAAAGAAGGGCGAGTCGCCCGAAAATGCTCATGGGGCACTGATACCCCGGCTCGCGGGGGATCGGTCCTGGCTGGCTCCGCCTTCTTCGCAGGCGGGATGCCCACCGTTAGTTTGCAACTATGGTGGAGACCTATTTCAGACGTGGGTTCGGCCTGAGGTCTGAGGTTCGACCCCTGATCGATCTCGAGTACCACTCCGCGCTCGTTGAGGACATCCGTTCCGCGGGCTTCCGGAAGGTCTTCGGGAACATCACCGTGCGCCTGGCCAAGGAGTTCGGCTTCTGCTACGGCGTGGACCGGGCGATCGACTACGCCTACGAGACCCGCCACAAATTCCCAGAAAAGCGTATTCGCCTGGTCGGCGAAATCATCCACAACCCGCACGTCAATCAGCGCATCCGAGACATGGGGATGGACTTCATACGGCCCGACGCCGGCGGGGCGTTCGACTTCTCGGGGCTGACCCCGGAGGATGTGGTGATCCTGCCCGCTTTCGGCATCACCGTCCAGGACCTGGCCACGTTGAGGGAAATCGGGTGTGTGCTGGTGGACACGACGTGCGGATCGGTTCTCCTGGTCTGGAAGCGAGTGGAAAGCTACGCCCGGGACGGATTCACCGCCCTCATTCACGGAAAACACTATCACGAAGAATCGAGGGCGACGGCTTCCCAGGTCAGCAATCATGAAGGTGGCCGATACATCATCGTTCGGGATATGGAAGAGGCGGACCTCGTCTGTGACTACATCGCCGACCGTCCGAATCGACTGTCTCGCCAGGCCTTCATGGAACATTTTGGGGCGAAATCGACCGAGGGCTTCGATCCCGACTTGGATCTCCGGATGATCGGTGTAGCGAATCAGACCACCATGCTGGCCAACGATTCACTGGCCATCGGCAAGAAGATCCGGGAGGCCATGGTCGAGGGGTCTGGGGAAGATTATGCCGAGACCAACTTCCGATCTTTCGACACGATCTGCTCAGCAACCCAGGAGAGGCAGGACGCCGTCGAGTCCATGATGGACGAGGGACCCCCCGAGGTCATGATCGTCATGGGCGGCTATAACTCATCGAATACCGATCACCTCGCCCATCTCTGCCGAAAGTTCACGACCACGTATCACATCGAGGACG
>JADFMD010000078.1 GCA_022564055.1 Gemmatimonadota bacterium | reverse complement strand
CGCTCTGTGTGCCGCCTAGGATATCCTCCGGAATCGGCTCACCGACGATGATTTCACGAGGCTCCACGGGAGTCATGCTCATGAAGCCGAATCCCATCTCATCGGTCGTGGGCCGTCCAAAGCGCACGTCTCGCGTCGGATCCGGATTGCTCGGATTGTCGGCCGAATTATCCCACCACAAGGTCAACTCGAGCTCCGAGCCCTTGGGGGCCAAGACCGGCTCCTTGAAGCGAAATCCATGCTGCCAATTGAAGTCGTATTTGGGCACGTGGAGGAGCACTTCGGTCTCGCCGTCAGGGTAGGTGATCTCGTATTTCGCCGCCTTACCCCGCAGATGCATGTGCGGACTGAAACTGAGGATTTGCATGTCCTCCTCGAAGGTATGGACCATCGAGGCGGAGTAGTTCGGATCGCCAGCCGGAATCAGAAACCTCATGATGGGGAGCCAATCACTTTGCACGACATGTCGAATCGTGTCGCCGGGCTCGTAGAAGACGACGCCCGAGCTCGACTGGTCATAAACTGCTGTCCCGGCTCCTGGTTTCTTGTTGTAGTGCATTTGAAATTCGATCGTCCGCGGCCCCGGGTGGAGTAGCGTGGAATAGCCCTCCTCGTAGATCGTAGGCGTCGAGCCCGGAGCGAGTCCCGCGAAGGCACCCAGGATGTGATGGACCGCAGGGCTTCCCGGCCGAGTTTCGCGAGCCTTGACCCACCGAGGCTCCGAGAGTTGATCCGCGGTCAATTCAAGGGGGATGTCCACGTAGAGGTCAACGACATCGTCCTCCACCAAAAACGGCTCGGGAAACGTGATGACGAGGTCGGGCTCCCCGATCGACCAGCCATCGTGGGCGGCGAAGGAGAAGGCGGGCATCGGGGGCGCGTCCGCCGGGTCTCCAGCCGGCGCTCCGTCCTCGGCCCAAGCAGCGAGGACGGCCTTTTCGTCCTCCTCGAGATAACGCTCGTCCCGGAAGGTCCCTCGGTGCTCGGGAGCGGCGAACCAGGGCGGCATGCGCCCTTCCATCACGGAGCGGGCGATCGCTGGCGCCCAGCGGCGTGTCTCTTCGTAGGTCATGAAGGACATGGGAGCCACCATTCCACCGGGCTTGAGACCCTGGGGCTGATGGCAATCCACGCAGTTTTCCTGGAGGATCGGCATCACGTCCGCGTAAAAGGTCGTGACGGCGTGACTCGACCCAGCTTTGGGTTGGTAGCCCGGATCGGCTTGACCCGATTTCGCCAATGCACCGTCCACGACTGTGAACAGGGTCAGGCCGAAGACTGTGGTCAGGCCGATCATCCAAAGGCGGGGAGACGTCATGGGCTACTCCTTCACAAGCGAGGTTCTACGCGCCGAAACCGAAGATATCTTCAACGGCCACAATGATCCCCATACGACGCAAAAACAAGTATCTAGTTCCCGCGAGGGCTTTCCGCGGATCCGTCCAGCGCGAAGGTCCACATCCGGGGCCCCTCGCGGGTACTTCCCCCCAAGATCGACACGTATTGGACGCCATCTAGCTGGTAGGTCATGGGTGTCGCGGTACCGCCCCCGACTTCGGTCGCCCACAGCTCCTCGCCTGTCGTGGCGTTGATAGCGACGAGTCGGTTTCCCGATCCCCAAAACACCAGATTCCCCCCGGTCGACATCGTGCCGCCGTTCCCTCCCTGCGACGGTGCACGCCAGACCTCGGTGTTGGTCGCTGGATCCCGTGCCACGAGCAGCGTTCTGGGGCCGGTCAAAGACGGTCGATCCGGGCGTGGTCCACCTCCACCCCTGATGGTCGTGCCCGTGTTCCACTGTCCGAGTGTGTACTGGAAATCCGTGACCATCTCGTAGTATGACACGTTGTTTTGGGCAGGTAGGTAGACGAGGCCGGTCGCCGGATTCCACGCCATGGGACGCCAGTTGTGTGCGCCGAACGGAGCGGGTGACAACCAGGCCCCCTGTCGGTTCGTGCCGTAGCGGGCCTCGGGCGTCTCGATGGGGCGCCCGGTTTGCGGGTCGATACCCGATGCCCAGGTCAGGTCGTCCGCGTAGGCCTGGCCGGAGATGAACTCCCCCGTCAGGCGGTCGATGACGAAAAAGAAGCCGTTCTTCGGCGCCTGAACGATGACTTTACGCTCCCGCCCGTCGATGGTCAGATCCAACAACATCATGGGCTGGGTGGCCGTATAGTCCCAGTCATCCCCGGGTGTGGTTTGGTAATGCCACACCAACTCGCCGTCGTCTGCGTTGAGGGCGAGGATGGAGGAGAGGTAGAGGTTGTCGCCGCCACCGGGGCTGCGGATTTCGCGGCTCCAGGGAGCGCCATTACCGGTGCCTACGTACACCAGGTTGGCCTCGGGGTCGAAGGCGAAGGTGTCCCATGCCGAGCCCCCGCCGCCGACCACCCACCACTCGCCGTTCCACGTGTCCGCAGCCACCCGCATCGCCTCGCTCTCGAACCCGTCCGCCGGATTGCCGGGAACGGTGTAGGTGCGCCAGGCCTCCGCGCCCGTCTCGGCATCATAGGCCGTCACGTAACCGCGAATGCCGTATTCCGCCCCGCCGTTACCGATGATCACGTTCCCGTTGGCGATTCGCGGGGCGCCAGTGATGCTGTAGTCCTGTCCGGGAGGCGTGGTCTGAACCACCCACTCCACCAGGCCGGTCGCCTTGTTCAACGCTACCAGCCGTCCATCCAACAGCCCCGCGTACACTTTGTCTCCGTAGATCGCGACACCGCGGTTCACGTCCCCGCAGCAGACGCTCGGGCCGCCCTGGCGCTCATCGGGAATCCCCGGGTCCCACTGCCAAATCTTCTCTCCCGTGCGGGCATCGAGCGCGAAAACGAAGCTGTGCGGTCCCGTCGCGTACATCACGCCGTCGGACACGAGCGGCGTCGCTTCGAGCCTGGCTCCCGTCTTGGGGATCTCCCAGCTCCACGCGAGCTCCAACCGGTCGACGTTGCCGGCGTTGATCTGGTCGAGTGGGCTGTAATGCGTTTCGGCCTGGTCTCGGCCGTAGCTCAACCACTCCGCGGGAGCCGCCTCCATCAACGCGGCGGCATTGACCGTCCCGTCTTCGTCGGCATTCGCGGACTGTTGCCCGGCGACCGGTTGGGGCGGGTGGACGACGGCCACCAGCGCGGCAAGGGAGGCGACGAACAAGAACCGATTTCTACGAAGTGGGTGCTGCATGATGGAGCGGCTCCTTTGGTGACCTATGAACGGTGCGAATGACCAGGCCGCACGAGCGCCTGTCTCCGCACGGATAGCGTAGGGTGGAGAGTCCGGAAAGGGCAAGACAGAGGTCATTGTAGCACTGTGACCGCCAACCCTATAGCCCCAGCACGTTCGCCCGAAGCTTCGTCAGACCTTGTTCTTGCGCCCAGATATCCAGCTCCACGGCGGCCAGCTCATCTACGAGGGGGACCGCGTTGCCGTCCTTACGAAAATCCACCGTCTTGATGTACCGGGAGCACGTGGTGCACGCGTCGACCCGAACATGGGTGATCGATTCGGCCGTATGCACCGGAAGTTTGCCGGCCTCGGTCTCACCGCAGTGAGGACACGTGAGGCGTCGAAAGCGCCACTCGGTGTCGCACATGGAGCACATCAAGCCGCGATGACCGACAGCGTCGGGCAGATCCCGGAGTACGGCTACCTGAGGCGGGCTCCCCCCCGCTCCGGAGGCGTTGAAACCATCACCTTGGTTCCTCAGAATGCCTCAGCTCCAGGGACCACCAATGGCTGCAGGTCTAACATAGCAAGTGGTACCGCAGGAGGGGGCAGTCACAACTGTTCGCCATTTTCGACCTGATCGATCGCCTCCCTGCTCAAGTCACGAACTCCAATCATTCCGTCCCCCATCAGTCACAACTACGGGCGCCCGTCAGAATTCCTCTATGAGGACGCCCGACCCCGACTTGCTCCTCGGTTGGTCCTGACCTACGGTGGGCCTGCCGGCCTGGGCGGGTCAGGATCCCAAGCCCTGGCTCGACTCTACGATCACCGTTAGCCACCTGGGGGTATCCATGACACCCGACCCGACCCCCGCGCTCCCCATCATCGACGTCGCTCCTCTCGTGGCCGACGCAGGTGACCAGAAGGCGGTGGCGGCCGCGATGGGGCGCGCCTGTAGAGAGAACGGCTTTTTCTACGTGATCGGCCACGGCGTCAGCGAGGATCTCAACCGACGGCTCGAGGAGCTCAGCCACGCCTTCTTCGCACAGGAAGTCGAGACGAAGCTCGAGATCCGGATGGCCCTCGCCGGCAGGGCCTGGCGCGGGTACTTCGGGGTGGGTGATGAGCTCACCTCGGGCAAACCTGACGTCAAGGAGGGGCTCTACTTCGGGTTGGAGCTGAGTGAGGACGATCCGCGCGTGCGTGCGGGCCTCCCCTTACATGGGCCGAACCTGTTTCCGGCGGGGATTCCGGGTTTCGGCGACACGGTCCTGGAATACATGGCGGCCCTGACGGAGCTGGGCCATGCGCTCATGAGGGGGGTGGCCCTGAGCTTGGGCCTGGAATCAGGCTATTTCCGAGAGCGGTACATGGCCGATCCCCTCACCCTTTTCCGCATCTTCTACTACCCGCCGGTCACCCCGAAGCCTGATGCGGACGAGGGGCCTGAGGCCGAGGCGGCACCTGAGGCCGAGGAGCGGTGGGGCGTCGGTGAGCACACCGATTATGGCGTGCTCACCATCCTGAAGCAGGACGACGTGGGTGGGCTCCAGGTCAAGACCCGGTCACGGTGGATCGACGCCCCTCCCGTGCCCAACTCGTTCGTGTGCAACATCGGCGACATGCTGGACCGCCTGACCCGTGGGCTCTACCGATCTACGCCCCACCGGGTGCAGAACTTGTCCGGACGAAGCCGGCTCTCGTTCCCGTTTTTCTTCGACCCCGGCTTCGACGCGCACATCGAGGCCATCGATCTGAGTGCAAAGCACGTTCCGGAAGAGGGCCCGGAAGACGATAAGGACGAGCGCTGGGACCATTCCAGCGTGCACGACTTCGAAGGCACCTACGGGGACTACGTCCTGGGCAAGGTCTCGAAGGTTTTCCCCGAGCTGCGCCGGAGTTCGATGTAGGGAGCCGCTGGCTGCGCCGGCGCGCCGCGAGACGAAGTCCGGGTGGTGATCGCCCGCCGAATCGAATCGGGGCCGCCAAAGGCGTGAATCTCGCCTCGTAGACGATCGAGCCTCGGCGATTCAGTGGTCCAGTAAGCCGGGTGGGTGGCCCAGGCTCCGCGAGGCCGTGCCGAGCTCCCGCTCGACCGCGAGCGCCACACCGAGGAGCTCCTCGTCCTGTCCGCCCGGTGCCACGAGCTGCAGCCCGATTGGCATGCCGTTTCCATCGATTCCGACCGGGATGCTGATCGCCGTGAGCCCGAGCGCGCTGATCGGGTACGTGGGCCGGAGGATCGCGGCGTTCGCTTCGCCGTATCGATCGAAGTCGGCGAGATCAGCCACGGGTGGTGGGGATATGATATTGCCGGGCAACACGAGGATGTCGGCCTCCTCGAAGAGCTTGTCGGCCTGGCTCGCCAAGGTGCGATGGTCCTCGAGCGCGGTGAGGTATTCGGGATCATCGAGGGTCAGCCCCTGAGCGACGCGGCTCCCCACAATCGGGTGCAGTATTTCGAGCCATCCAGGCAACTCGGTCTCGAGGAAAGCTCGGCATTCGGTCGAAGTGATCGGACGGCGACCAAGCGAGAGCTCGAACGCGTCGTCCAGGAGTCCACCGTCGATCTCGACGAGACTCCCGGTGTGGTTGCCCAAGTCAGAGAGCACCCGGCCCAGTCGATCGACGATGTCGCGCTCGCAGTCATCCCAGATCCCGCACTGCGGGACTGCCATGCGCACGTTCGCCAGCTCCGTGGAGTCCAGGCGCTCCAACAGCGTTTGGGGGTCACCCCACTTGGGGTCCACACATCCGAAGAAGTAGATTTGGTCCTCCACGGTGCGGGTGAGCGCCCCGACCGTGTCGAGGGTGTGACTCAGGGGCACGACGCCCTCCGTCGGCCAGCGACCTCTCGTAGTCCGCTGACCGACCGTCCCCGTGAATGCTGCCGGAATACGGATCGACCCTCCGGTATCGGAGCCGAGAGCGATGAGCGCCGAACCCTCCCACAGGCTCACGCCCGCCCCTGAGGACGATCCACCGGGTATCCGGTGGGTCTCGTCGTCCCACGGGTTCCAGGGGGTGTCCCAGTTCGGGTTGATGCCGACCCCGCCGAATGCCATCTCCACCATGTGCGTTTTGCCGACCGTGATCGCGCCGGCCCCACGGAGTCGAGCGACGAGCCAGGCGTCCCGCGACCACTTTTCGGGGAGTTGCCTTCGCGTTCCCGCAAAGGTCGGGAGACCGTCGACACCGTAAAGATCCTTGACCGATATCGGGATTCCGGTGAGGGGTGGGACGTCGTTGTCGCTCGCCAGCAGCTGGTCTGCCGCACGCGCCGATTCCAGCGCCCCCTCTGCATCGAAGAGTTTGTACGCCTGCAGACGTTCCCCGAACTGGGCATGCCGGTCAAGGGCAGCCGTCATCAGCTCCGTCGCGGAGAATTCGCCGCGACGCAGGGCTGAAGCGATCTCGGCGATGGAGCGGGAGAGCATCTCGACCTACGTTTCGACCAGCTCACCACCGAACGGACTCGAGTTGTTGACGAAGAACACCGTCGAGAGCCCTTCGGCCATGGCTGCCATCCGTTCGGCGGCCTCCGTCTCTTTGCCCACCTCCGGGACCGGCAAGCCCAAAAAAGTGACATCGGCAGTTTGGCTTTGCGCGAAAATCATTTCCCGAACGGTCATGTCGTCCGGCTTCATGAGTATGTCGGTGCGTGCCTTGATCCGTAGCTCCGGAAGGAGCTCATTCAGGTGGTTTTGGGTTCTTTCCCGCATCAGCTCACTGGATGCCAAGCTGGTCACAACAAGTTGCGCACCCAGCCACTCGGGGTTGCGTGAAAGCAAATAGGCGAGCAGCAACATGAGATCGCCATTACGCTGCAGGCCCCCCCACCAGACGTGAATCTCGCGGTCGCGGCCCGCCACCGGGAGAGGTTTCTGGTCAATCCGACCAATGATGAGTGACTTCCCGAGTTGGGAAAACGAACGAAGCGAGCGCAGAGCTCGTTCGAGCCCTCTTTGGTCCGATGGCCACCCCATCAGAAGCGTGTTGCTGTTGAGTCCACCGATGCCGTTCGCTTGAGCTACCGAGACGAAGCCATCTTCGATGTTTCTGACAACATCGGTTTCGGCGAAAGCGACAACGGCCTCCTGCTTCAGGAAGCTCTCCATCTCCTGCCTACGGGCATGGGTGTCGAACCCTTCGGAGGCCGAGTCGGCTTCAACGAGCTCGCATATGGTCACGATGCCGCGGCCCTGGGCAAACCAGCGGCCAAAGTGAACGAGATTCAAACTCCGTTCGATCTTTTCGACGAAGATCAAGATGTGGGGACGCCAGCTGCGAGCAGTCATGGGGTGAGCTGATATTCTTACCAGAGCCCATTGCATGAGCGCCTCATACAGACCTCTGCGCGCGTCTCCCCAGGCTGTCGTACGCTCTTTACGTGCCAAGATGAACCAAACGATGACTTCCGCCGACAGTGCTGCGACAGCTGCAAGCGGGCTGATGAGAAACATGACGACGATACATGCGATTCCCGCCGTGAGACTCGCGATCCATGGAATACGGAGCGTTGGTCGCCATGAAATCTCACCGCTCAAGGACGCAAATGCCGCGACAAGGTTGACGGACCCATAGACGGTGAGGAAGAACATCGTGACGATGGGGGCGACCGCGTTCAAATCGCCCAAGAGGCAAGCGGCGAGCGCGATGACCATGGTCACCAGGAGCCCCATTATAGGCTCGTCTCGAGGCCCCATCGTGCGTGCGAGTTGTTTGGGTGCGAGATGATCGAGGGCAAGTGCCTGAAGGGTTCGGGGTGCTCCCAACACGGAACCCACGGCGGATGAGAAGATGGCACCCCACAGCCCGGGGAGAATGAGCAAAGCACCGAGAGGGGCAATGCGCGCCCAGACCATGGGGTCATCGCGGAGTGCTTGAGTATCTATGGCAAAAAACAACACCACGGGTATGGTTATGTAGATGGCGAAACCCAGCAGGACTGCCGAAATGGAGCCGATAGGAATAGACGCCTTGGGATCACGCAGGTCACCCGAGAGTCCGAGCCCGGCCATGACTCCGGTGACTGCCGGGAAGAACACCGCGAATGCGACCCAATATTCGACTTCGCCCGTAGACTGGGCGAACGGCGGTGGGTTGGGCAGCGGGTTGGCTGCGGCCCCCCCAATCAACGCAGCCAGTGAAACGCCGACTAGCAACAAGAGAGGCAGCTGGACCTTGAGCGCGATCGCAGCTCCCCTGGAGGCGAGTAACCCGATGCCCAGGACAATCACGAAAGCCGCGGGCACGACAGGTAGGCTCGGCCAAATAAACCGGATGGATTCGGCCAGCCCGAATGCATAAAGCGTGACGGAGAACGCTTGGGACAGAAAGAGCGGGAGTCCAATGGCGCCGCCGATCTCCAGACCAAGATTTCTCGAAATGATGTTGTAAGCACCGCCGATCCCGATGCGCCGGTTGGTCGCAATGGAAGAGAACGACAGGGTTGTAATGAGCGTCACAAGATTGGCCAGCACGACGATCGAGAGTGTAAGAAGCAGGCCCATGTTTCCCACGAGCCAGCCCACCCGCAGGTACATGATGACCCCAAGGATCGTGAGCAATGTCGGCGTGAACACGCCGATGAACGTGCCGAGCCCTCTTTCGGTGGGGCGGTGCGGCGCTCTCCGGAAAAACTGTTTCATGTATGTATGTCTTTGCCCCGGAGTCCTGAGAGAAGTCCATCGTTGTCGTTCTCGCGAGCCAACCCATAGTATCAACAGCAAACATCAACCCTCACAACGGTCAAGGGTCGAAGGCTCATGGTGGATCCCGGCGCAAAGAGGGATCGGGAGGGGATTACGGGATTATGATGCGATAGGGTGCGATGATCTCACGACGGAAATTCTTCGCCAATGCCGGCGCTATAGCCCTCTGCGGTCCTGAGCGTTTCTCTGCGCTTCAACGGGGCGGCCCCTACGCGCCTCAACGCGCCGGCCCTTACGCCCTCATTCTCGGGATCGCCCAGGACGGGGGCATGCCCCAGGTGGGCTGCTACGCAGAGCGGTGCGAACGTGCTCGCGCTCGGGAACGCCCGCGCTATGCGGCATCCATGGCGCTCGTGTACCCGAATCAGGACCGTTACTACCTGGTCGACGCGACCCCCGATATCACGCGTCAGCTCGACCTGCTCGACGAGCCGGGCTTTCGGGCGCGGGCCGATCAGCGGAGGCCCTTCGACGGCATCTTCCTGACGCACGCTCACATCGGCCATTACAGCGGACTCGCGGTGTTGGGGCGCGAGGGGCTCGGCATGGCGCCGACACCGACGTACTGCACGCCCCAGATGGCCGACTTCCTGACGAACAACGGGCCCTGGGGTCTGATGGTCAGCGAAGGCCGGCTCGACCTACGTCCGGTCGTCCCCGGCGAGTGGAACCGGATCGACGACCAGCTCCAAGCCCGCGCGCTCCTGGTCCCGCACCGTCCCGAGTACTCGGATACGGTCGCATGGATCTTCCGCGGACCGACCCAGACCATCCTGTATTTGCCGGACATCGACTCGTGGGAGCGGTGGGAGCTCGACGTCGAAGACGTGGTCGCGAGTGTGGACGTGGCGCTGCTCGACGCCACGTTCTATTCGGGCGACGAAATGCCCGGGCGAAACATCGAAGACATCCCGCACCCGCTGGTCCCGCACTCGATGGATCGACTACAAGGTCGGGTCGATGCCGGCGATCGAGTCGTGTTCACGCACCTCAACAACACCAACCCGGCGCTCTTCGAAGACAGCCGGGAGGCGGCGGAGATACGACGGCGCGGCTTCGAGATCGCCACGGAAGGGCAGCGAATCCCGCTTTAGACCGTCCGAGACGGTCCCGGCCCCCGCTTGGGTTCCACCGGCCTAAACTCCGAACTCAGCGACCACCATGAACGGGCCCTTTTTCCCGGCCGAGCCCAAAAAGAAGGTTTCTCCAGGCTTCATGCCTTCGCTCTCAAGGAAGTGCTGAAGGATTTGCTCATGGTCCGTCGTAAACGGCAATCCGAAGCCTACGGTCTCGTCGGTGTATTCCAGCGTCTTCTTCGCGAGGAGCCCCGAGCCCCACCGAATGAACCGCTCAGAGTAGAAGTCGGCGACGACCACACTCCCCGATGCGGCATGCTTGCGAACGTCGCGAAGGGTCCTCCTCACATCCTCCACGTCCAAGTAGAGCGTCACTCCCTCCCAGAGAAAGAGGGTCTTCTTCGTCGGGTCGTAGCCGTCGGCCCGAAGCTTTTCGAAGGCGTCCTCCCGGCTGAAATCCACCGACACGAACGTCACGTGGGCCGCCTCGATGCCGGCTCTGCCGAGGCTGGCGACTTTCAGCTCCTGATTGGGGGCTTGGTCCAGCTCGAAGAAGGCGAGCCCGTCTCTCTTGAACTCGCCGTAGGCCCGGGTGTCGTAACCTGCGCCCAGAAGCACGAACTGATCCATGTCGCCGACAACGCGCCGCATGATCCGGTCGATGTAAAGGGTCCTCGCGATCATGAGGTCACCGAGGCCCTCTCGCCCCTCGGCTGGCACCCGTGGATAGCCAAAATATGTCCCGCTGAGCTTGTACTTCACCCAAAGTGGCACGAGGACGAGCCACAGTCCGAAGATGGAGGTGTTCGGCACGGAATGAGCCAATCGAACGGTCGCCACGTCCTGCCGCATTTCGAAAACGTGCATCGTCCAGCGGCCATTGAGAACCTCGACCATCGTCTGTGACACCCCCAACCGTTTGCTGACAATCATCTGCTTGTAGGTGACCATGAGCCCGCCCACCACCGCGAGGGGGAGGAAGGCGATCTGGAGCACGAGGAAGACAACCCAGGAAAGGAGGCGCAAGGCCCTAGCCCTCCACCAAGGGTGCTGCGGTCAGCTGCTTCACTCGCGCGCGGAGCATCGGCAAGACCTCCTCCTCGAACCATGCGTTCTGCTTGAACCAGGCTTGATTCCGTGGACTGGGATGAGGGATGGGGAGCTTCTCGGGCCAATACTCGCGCCATGATGCTACACTTTCCGTCACGCTACGAGAGGGCCCGTCGAGATGGTAGGCCTGCGCGTATCGGCCCAGGACGAGGGTCAAGCGGACGCCGACGAGTTTCTCCAGGACCGCCTCCCGCCACGCTGGGGCACACTCTGGCCTCGGAGGTCGGTCGCCAGAGGGGCCGGACCCCGGAAAACAGAATCCCATCGGCAGGACGGCTACGCGGCGCGGATCGAAAAAAACCTCTTCACTGACCCCCATCCACTCCCGAAGACGGACGCCACTGGCGTCCTGGAAGGGAATTCCTGAGGTATGCACCCGACGTCCCGGAGCCTGGCTCACAATCAGGATCGCCGCTTCTGGGTGCACTTGGAGGATCGGGCGTGGTCCCAAGGGGAGGTGCGATGCGCAAATCTGACACGCGCGGATCTCGGCAAGCATGAGGTCGAATTCGACCATGCCATTCGAGTCGGTCCGAGCTTTCTCCGACCTACTCGGGTTGGACATAGGGACAGAGGGACGGTGGCGCGCCGGAATTGCCTGTCGGGACTCTAGGTAGCCAGCCTGACGAGCCAGCCCAAAACGGACCCTTCGATGTACTCCGCCACCCCGGGGATGAACAAAACCGTGAACACGACGACGATGATTACACCACCAAAAATCCAATAGACCCGTTTCATCTCGAGGCTCCGGTGATGTCTACCTCGGGTGGTGCCAGCTCGAAGAGCCAGGTGTTTCCCGCCTCAATGGAAGCGGGCGTGGTTCCGGATCCATACTTGCGGCTGAGTTCTGCGGTCACGCCCTCCACCACCGATCCCGTCATGATGCGCACGAGCGTGCGCCGATACCTCTTACCCGCGATGCGCACGATAGCCCGGCCATCTCGTTCCGCTTGTGCCGGCCACCGTTTCCAGAGGCGTCCGATTCTGCTGCCCATGTATCCGGACACCACGTAGACCTTGCCTTCATACTCGATGACCCAGATCAAACGGGATCGGGGAGGTTCGAGGAGCTGCAGTTCGATGGTTCCGATATCGCGTGCGAAACTCCAGTCCGGCTCGGGACCGGTCACCAACTCACCGGCAACGAGCGGCCCGCCACTGAAAACCGTAGATGGTCCGTCGGAGTTACGGGCCGAGACCGCAAGGGTGAGAAACGCGACAACGGGAATGAGGACCAGAACTCCGAGTACTACGAACAGCTTACGAACGATGTTTTTCCGACGAATGTTCATAGTTCACCCGCCCCCTTGGACCACATGGTTGGCCGACCGAATCATTCGAGCGTACCCGCTGTCCTTGAGCGTGTCAATCGAGACCGGTCCTCATCTCCCAAGGGGGTTTCATCGGCCCTGAACTCTTCCCCGAGGGGTGTTTTCGGGCCCAGGGGGCTGTTTTCCGGGCCCGTGCGGTTCACACTATTACTTTTCATCTATCCGGTAGTGGGGACCGGGCTTAGATTCGGCTCCGTGTGTTGCGTCCCGAACATAGCTGTGAGGGTGTCGCAAATACTGTCAGATTTCCCGAATCAAGGAGAGGGAGGATGAGAGAGACGGACAGCCCGGTGCTTTCTCGACCACTCGTCTGCCTGGCCGCAGCGGTTTCCCTGCTGGCGGTTGGGATTTCTGGAGGTTCTGTGGGGGCTGCCGCCCAAACCGCGGTCGCGGAGGTTCCCGACCTGGTGGGGGTCTGGGACGGCGGCTTCCGGGTGCGTCGGGTCAACGGGCCGAATATGCCCTGGACTCCGGACAATTTCCCGGTGCTCAACGAGCGTGCGATCGCCTTTCAAGGGGTCTTCGATGAGGCGATCGCGCCGAAGTACGACTGCGTTCCAGCCACGCCGCCCGCGCTACAGTACGACCCGTATTTCATGGAAGTGGTGCAGTGGCCGGATCGGGTCATGTTCCGGTACGAGAAGGACGACCAACTCCGGACCGCGTGGCTGGACGGGCGCGAGCCGCCCCTGAACGAATACAGCCTCCAGGGTTTCTCGGTCGGTCGATACGAAGGTGATGCGCTCATCGTGGTAACGACACAGTTCACCTTCGATATCGCCGGATTCGACGATTACAACGGGATCCCCTCGTCCCAGCTCAAGAAGGTGACCGAGCGGTACTGGCGCGACGGGGAGGAGTTGCGCATGACCCTGACCGTCGAGGACCCGTTGTTCC
>JADFMD010000077.1 GCA_022564055.1 Gemmatimonadota bacterium | reverse complement strand
GAAGGGTTGCGGTGGCACGACCCCGACCACGCTAACGCGCGGTGCCCCGTTGTTGGAGCTCCTAACCATAGCGAATGCTATGGCGTCGTCGCTCCCGACCCACGCTTCGCGCGGGTACCCCGGAGCTCGGGCCGTGGCATCCGCAACGCGGCCCACCCCCCTTTCCGATCACCCTCCTTAGGCAATTGATGCGCTTTCTTCATGCGGCTGACGTACATCTGGACTCTCCGTGCTCGAGCCGGTCAGAGACGGTCCGCCAAAAACTGAGGGACGCATCTCGCCTGGCCTTCAGGCGGCTGGTCGATCTGGCGCTCGCCGAGCGAGTGGATGCGCTGCTGATCGCGGGGGACCTCTTCGACGATGAGCGGCTCTCGTTTCAAACCGAACGTTTCCTGCTGGAGCAAATACATCGCCTGGACGCCGAGTTCATTCCTGTCGTCTACGCCACGGGGAACCATGATCCCGGAAGAGCGGGGTTACGCTCCCTCGAATTGTCTTGGCCCGATAATGTGACCGTCGCTCGAGACAAGACGGCGGTGCGCATCAAGATCGAGGGAGGCAGCCGAGAGTCCGGCTCCCGCGAGGTTCTGGGCGTGGTTACAGCGGCCGGTCATGAGACGGCAGCGGAAACGGGGGACCTTTCGACGGGCTTTCCGACCCCCGAGGGGCGGGTACCCGAAATCGCCGTGCTCCACACCCAGGTCGTCGACTCGCCCGGGTCGGCCGCCCACCAGCGCTACGCGCCGTCCCAACTCGAAGCACTCCGGGGATCCGGCCACGATTACTGGGCGCTGGGGCACGTCCATAAGCGCTCGGTCCTGTGTGAGCACCCGGGCATCCACTACCCGGGCAGCCTGCAGGGACGTACCCACGGCGAACGCGGCCCGAAAGGTTGTCTCCTGGTCGACGTGCACCCCGGAACGAAACCCGACGTTGAATTCAAGAAGCTGGCGCCGATTCAGTGGGAGGACGTCGAAATCCGAGACCCGTCGGAAGCCACGACGCTCGACGCGCTTGTCGAAACGATCGCCGAAGGATGGCACGCCGTGGCGGGGAGCGAGACCGGGACCGAATGGATCGGCCGGATTCGTGTCTCAGGGGCCACACCTTTGTGGCGAGAGCTGTCCGGAGACGATGACCAGGACCACCTGCGTGAGGAACTCGTATACCGTCTCGGCCTGTTGGATCTGACGCTCGAAATCGGGAGCGTCCATCCGCAGGTCCAGGCCGACGAGCACCGAGCCCGCGAAGACGTTCTCGGCGAGACCCTGCGCCTGGTAAGTGACGTCCGCACCGGGGACGCCAGCCTCACGGGCTTGTCCCCGGAGCAGCTCATCGGACTCGACGATCCCGAGCGACTCCACGAGTACGTCGCGGAGCTCCTCGACACGGGTGAGGCCGAGGTCCTCTCCAGAATGCTCAAAGACACCGCGGAGGGGCGGTGAAGCTCCATCGGATTCGGGCCCGGGCCTTCGGACTGTTGGAGGACTTCGACTCGGGACCCACTCCTCTGGCCGACCTCAACGTAGTCGTAGGACCGAACGAGTCGGGCAAGACCACGTTCTTCCACCTTCTGCACTCGATCATCTTCGGCCTGTATCCCGCCTCCAAAGACCAGCACCCGTACACGCCTTGGAGTGGCCGCGACCTCGAAGTGGAGGCAGAGATACGGCTCGAATCAGGGGAAAAATGGGTCATCCACAGGAAACTCGCGGGGTCGCCCACGGCCCGGCTCGAGCGAAACGAAGGCGTCGAAAACTTCCGCAACCAGACGCTACCGTGCGCGCGCCATGTGACACGTAATGTCTTCCGCCAAGTCTTCGCGTTGACGCTCGCGGAAATCGCCTCACTCGAATCCCACGCCTGGTCCGAGATCCAGGACCGGCTCATCGGCGGCATGGGTGCCCGTGACCTGGTACCGGCTCGCTCCGTTGCCGAGGCGCTTGAGACGGAGGCCAAGAGTCTTTGGCGCCCCAACCGCCGCGGCACGCAAGAGATTCGGATTCTGAGGGGGCAGATTCGCGGCGCCAAGGCAGCTCG
Source organism: Gemmatimonadota bacterium (assembly GCA_022564055.1). GTDB lineage: Bacteria > Gemmatimonadota > Gemmatimonadetes > Longimicrobiales > Gaopeijiaceae > UBA822. The sequence goes on along the minus strand of JADFMD010000077.1, from coordinate 11,377 downwards.
CGCGGAGGCCCTCGAAGCCGATGGGGTCCAGCGAGAGGCGATGCGGGAGTTGGAGCGGACCACGGAGACGCTCAAAGCGGCACGCGCCGAGAGGAAGCAGAAACGCCGTCTCATCGAAGACATCACGCACCTGCTTCCCATCCGGGAGCGGATGGATCAGGCCGCGAGGCTCGAAGTCGAGGCCGGGCCAGCCGGCGCCCTGGACGGCCTCCCCGCCGACCCTGCGGCGGAGCGGGAACGGCTCCTCGATGAGGTCGCCACATTGGGAAGCCGTCTCCGGAAGGCACAGGCCGACGCCGAGGAGCCCCGGGATCGGGAAAGGGCGTTTTCGGCCAAACCCCGGGCGGTTCTGGAGGCGCGCCGGTGCATTGAGGAGAGCAACGACGCCGTGGCCGCGGCCGGCCCGATGGGCGCGCGCCTCAGCACCCTCGATCAGGAGATCCGGGATCGGGAACGCCGGATCACGTCGGACACCGCCGAGGTCTTCGAGCGAACGCTTACGTCTCGAGAGGAAGCCACCGTCCGCGCGCTCGTGGTGCGTGATCTACACGATCGGGTTCGAGACGCATCAGCGGCTCGGGACCGAGTCCAGGAGCACGCCGTTCGAGCGACGCTGGGAGGGGCGCTGCCGGAAGCATCCCCCCGCACCCTCGCCGCTGGCCTCGTCGCGGCTCTGGCGGCAGCCATCCTGCTCGTTTGGCCGACGGACGCCCCCTGGGTAAGGGGGCTGGGTGTCCTCCTCGCGCTGGCCGCCAGCACAGCCGGCGCTCGGTGGTGGACGCTCCGGCAGGCTCGACGCGACGGCGACCCGGGAGTGGATGCCGGATCCGATGCCGGCGCCAGGCTTGCGCGGCAATCCGAAGAGGCTGCCGCGGTCCTTCACGACTTCCTCTCGGGCCTGCCTGTTCGCTCGGAGGCGCTGGCTGAGGCAGGCCCGGAGTTCGTAACAACCGTCTCGCGACTCCAGGAATCGATCGAGGAGCTGGGTGCACGGACGGGGGAGACGGAGAGGACCAAGGCGGCCCTCGAGACCGTTGACAACCGGATTGCCGAAATCGCCCAAAACCTTGGAGTCGAGCTCCCGCAGGCCGGGGCGGCCGCGATCCACGTTCTCCAGACCCAGCTCCGGGAAGCGGAGCGGGCGAAGGAAACCTCGAGGAGTGGCCGTGCGGAGCTCGAGCGTGTGAAACGCCACGAGGCGGAGCTCGAAGCCGAGTTGGCCAGCCGTACGCAAACCCTCGAATCGTTGGACCAGGTGCTCCGGACCTTGGGTGGGGAAGACGTCGAGGCGGGGGTAGAAGCCGCGATCAGAATGCGGCGGGCGGGCGAACAGGCAACCGAGATCCGCAACGAACTCGAACGGTCCCACCCCGACCTCGAAGTTCTGATGGCTCGCCTGGCGGAGGTCGATCACCCCGGTGGGGGCGAGTCAGGGGACGATGTCCTGGCCGAGGCCAAGATCGCGGTCGAGGAATTGTCGGATCGGATCGAGACGCTTGCCGGGCAGGTCCGAGACCTCCAGAACACATACGAGAGGGCGGCGGAGCGGACCACGGCGGATCAGATCGACGGAGAAATCGATGCGCTCGAGAATCAGGTGTGGGGCTTGGAGCGCGAACACGACCGCAAGATCGTCCTCGCTTTTGCCATTCGTGAGGCGGATCGTCGCTTCCGGGAGGAACACCAGCCCGACGTCATTCGCAGAGCCTCTGCCTACCTCGCGACCATCACCGCGGACCGATACGATCGCATCATGGTAGACGACTCGGGTGCATTCCATGTCCGAGGCTCGTCAGACGGTGGTGCCGCGACCATGGTGGCTGCGGAGAGCCTCTCCACCGGAGCAAGGGAGCAACTCTACCTGGCCACGCGCCTTGCGATCGTGAATCAACTCGACCACGACCGCGAACGTCTCCCCATGTTCATCGATGAGGCCCTGGTGAATTGGGACGCAGCACGACGGAACAGGGGCTTTCAGCTCCTTCGCGAGCTCTCTCAGACAAGGCAGGTGTTTGTCATGACGTGTCATGAGCACTGGGCGAAGGAGTTGACCGATGCCGGCGCCCACAGGATAGACCTCACGTGAGTTCGGCACCCGAGTCTGGCGGATACGATCTCCCGCTCCACGTCGAACAATACGGAGAGGGGCACCGGAAGATCATGCTGCTCCATGGTTTTGGGGCGAACTCATACACTTGGCTGAGTTGGATCGGGGGGCTGGCGAAGGAACACGAAGTGTGGTCGGTGGAGCTGAAGGGCCACGGTTCTGCCCCGGCACCACCCGACGACCTGTACTCGCTCCACGATCATGCCGACCTCGTGCACCGCTTGATCGTGCAAAAAGACCTCCGTGAGCTGACCCTTGTGGGTCATTCCATGGGTGGGGGTATCGCGCTCCTCGTAGCGCTCCTACTGCTCGAGGAGGGGCGCCTGGAAAGGCTCGTTCTCGTGTCCGGCGCGGCCTTCCCGCAGCGCCTCCCCCCCTTCATCGCGCTTGCCGCTCGGGGGCGCCTGTCAGAGTGGGGGCTTCGCTTGTGCCCGAAGCGCCTCCTGATTCGGCGGGTCCTGCGCTCCATCGTCTACGACCCGGAGGGGGTGACCGAGGCTCAAGTGGCGACCTACGCCGAGCCACTCTACAGCGCACCCCACCGCACGGCTCTGATCAAGACCGCCGTAGGGATCATACCTCCGGACCTCGCACAGATTACGGCTCGTATCCCCGAGATCGACCTGCCCACGCTGCTCCTCTGGGGAAGGCACGACTGGGTCGTCCCCCTCGATGTGGCTGAGCGGCTACTCGCGGCCCTTCCAAGCGCACAGCTCGAAATCTTGGAGGATTGCGGGCATATGCCTCCGGAAGAGCTCCCGAAGGAATCCCTAGACATCGTCCTGAAGTTTCTCAGGGGCGAGGGGCAGGATCCATCACCACAAACCCCGGACACGTCAGCACCGGAAGAGGCGGATACTTAGGGTAACGGGGGTCCTCCGCCGAGCGCTCACACCGGTAGAATACCGATCCGCGCCGGCTCTCGACGCGCCGGACGAAAGTGCAGGCACTACAAAGACCCACGTCTGGACTGATCTTGGGACCGCCATCTTGCTCGGCCTCTGCACCGGCCTCCGGGTCGATCCCCCGCGGCTTTCTCGGGCTCACGGCCGGATGCCCAACACCGCCACCTGTCGCTCGGACCGCCCCGCGCGATGGGAGAACAGGTTGCTACCTCCGCAGAGCGTGCAGACGTCCGACACCGTGATACTTTCGCTCGGAACCCCGGCCGCCTTCGCTTGTCGAGCCAGAGCGGCTCTCATGTCTACCGGGGCCGGATCGGGCGGGACCTCCAGGCCGAGCGCCCCGAACACCTCGGAGCCCACCTCATAACATTCTCCACAGATGGCCGGGCCCAGATGTACGAGTAGGTTTCCAGGATCGGTCCCCCACTTTTTTCCGAGGAGTGCGATGCCGCGGGGAAGGATACCTGCCGCGGTCCCCCTCCATCCGGCGTGCAGAAGGGCCACCGCTCGTGCGTCCGCAGCAAGAAGGTACACGGGCACGCAATCGGCAACCGTGACCGCCAACAGAACACCCGAGTCGGCTGTGGCGTGGCCGTCCGCGGCTCCCCCAGCCTCCCGGACGCCCTTACCGACCCCGTCATGAACGACGATGCGGGTTTCGTGGACCTGGCGGGCATGTACGATCGCGGTGAAGGCCGAAGCCCGGAGCAGATCCCTCCAACGTCCGGGCGCCAGCTGCGATGCCGGCTCGCCGAAAAGCCGCAGATCGAACGGGTCGGGGTCGGCTCCGGCGTGGGTGATCCCGGCAAACAGCCACGGAAAGCGATCAGCCCAATCCGTGACCCGGTACAGCGGAACGCCAGGAGCGATCTCTTCATTCATGCGACCCGCTGTACTCCTTCAACAGCCTTCCAGGCCATGGTAGATCGAACGGTGGGTGAGGCGACACTGCACTCAATTTAGTGTGGTCGTGTATCCGGTGCGCGACCCCTTGCTCGAGTACTTCCTACCGCACCGCCAATAGGCATCCTTTTCGTCCCGCCGGCCCGAGTCCCTGATCCTTTTGACCTCGTCCTCGGCGCCGATGGCCGGGGTCCTCATGGTGTTCAGCTCACTCGTTACTCCCCCTGTGGTGGCGTCGACGCCTCCGATCACCGGTCCGAGTCCCGGGCGGGAACCTTCCCTCCGCGCCGTCGATTGAGAAGACGACCAAGCTGATTTTTCGAGGCTTACGTTCAAGACGTGCGCCCAGTGCTGGTCGACGCGAAGCGATTGCCAGAAGCGCTTGCCATTTTTACCCAGCACTCTGGAGGTGTTGATGTTGACTCGATTGTCCGCTTTCTCGGCCGTCGCGCTGGCCGCATTTTTTCCGTTGTCCGTCTCGGGGCAAGCCATTTGCAGTGCTCCACATTCATCGCCGACCCTTTCACAGGGCGGATCGATCTCCACCCTGCCTCCGGGCGCCGGCTGGGCCCAAATCTCTTTCTTTCGCCAACGCTCCCTCAGCTTTTTCAACCAGAATGGTGACGTCCAAGATTTCCTGGCGGCGAGCGAGTTCCTGACCCGCTCGGTTTTCTTGACCGCTTCGGTGGGCCTGGTGGAGGGCATCGATCTCTGGGCCCAGTTGCCGATCCATAACCTCGACGTGACCAGTGATGGTGGGAACAGCGCGAGTTCGGGGGTTGGCGATTTGCGCTTCGCGCTTCGTGTTACTCCTGCCCTCCTCGGATCTGATGCGCCGGTGGGGCTCAGGTTCGGTGGCAAGACGCCTGGCAGCACCTTCCCCGTGGACGCGACTATCTTGCCGCTTACGGAGGGGCAGCGCGACTTTGAAGTCAGCCTCGAATCCGGAACGGCCTTCGGCTTCCTTCCCATCTATGTGGCGGGGTGGGTGGGGTACCGGTGGCGGGGCCTCAGTGACGTGCGTGAATATGAGCCTGGTGAGGAGACCTTCGGCCATCTGGCCGTCGGCGGCGCGGTAGGTGACCTCACCTTGGAAGTCGGAGCCGACGGCCTTTGGGGCCAGGCACCGACGGTATCCGGACTCACGTTGTCTGACCGGGAAGCGCGCCGGTTGCTCCAGATCGTGCCCACGGTAGGGTACCCTGTCGGTCCTGGTAAGATCGAGGTGGCGGGCCAGATTCCGCTGGCTGGACGAAACCTCCCGACGGGAGTCGGGATCGGGGTGAGCTACCGTACTACGTGGGGTCTTTTTTGAGTCGAGTTCCCATCGGGGTCATTCGGGCTTTGGGCCTGATGGGCCTCGGAGTGGCCGCGCAAGGCGGCACTGCAGCCCAGGATGTCGATCTCGACGGTGTCGGCTATGTGCTGGGATCGCCCGAAGCGACCGTCACCGTCGTGGAGCTGGGGGATTTCGGCTGTTGGGCCTGTGCGCTTTTCCATCAAACCACTTGGCCCGCCATCGAACGGGAATTCGTCCAGACGGGAAGGGTGCAATGGAGACACATTCCCTTCCTTTTCGGGCTTCGCCACGGCGATGCTGGGACCAAGGCGGCGGAGTGCGCGGCCGATCAAGGACAGTACTGGGAGATGCACGACGTGCTCTACAGTCGGCATGAGGAGTGGACGAAGCCGCGGAACCCCAAGGACTTCCTCCACACGTATGCGAGCGAGCTTGGGCTGGAGACCGAGGCCTTCGAAACGTGCTACGAGGAGGACCACGGGAAGGACCGGACCCGAAGGGCCACGTGGGCTGCCGAGGAGTTGGATGTGAGCGGCACACCGACCTTTTTCATCAACGGAAGCCGGGCGCTCGGGGCCTTGACGATGGACGTGTTACGCGGCCTCCTCGAAGAGGCCGAACGTCGCGCCACTCCCGGCCGCTGATTGCTCCTCCCCTACGGTCTCACGGAAGCCAGAGCTCGGGATTCTCGAAGAAGGTCGAGAAGGCGAACCAGAACGACACGTAGGCCTCGGATATCATCTCGAGCCTCTGACCCACTAACGGGCCCGAGAGCGCCCGCCCCTCGAGACTCCACTCGCTCCCCGTCTCCACATCGACGAAGGCGCCGCCCCTCACCTCGAAGGTCAGCACCTGGCCGCCGGCTGATGGCCGATATGCCATCGCTGCGGACGCCCCGCTGTCCCAGAACACGACGATCGGCTCCTGTCCGTCGCCGGTCTCATGGATCGCCGCGAGGTCGCCCACGTCGCGGAGCGCGCCGAAGGGGAACGCGAGCCCCCCTCCGTCTTCGAATGGAATCCCGAGCACGCGCTCCTTCGGAGGTCTCCGGCGATCGAGACTCTCCTGAGGGAAGAGCGTGAGGGTGTTGGACTCGATTTCGTAGTCCCCGTACGGATACCTCGTGTAGATCCTCGGGAATCCGGTGTCCCGGCTCACGACCCGCGTGTCCGGATGGAGTGCCACCCAGTCTTCCCACTCGATCTCGAGGGCCGGAACCATCTCCAAATCACGACCCTCCCCGGGGCCGCATCGCCCGCCGGCCAACATCTGCGGCCACAAGGACTCGACCACGCCATCGGCGGAGCGGTCGTACATCACCAGATTGTTGTTGAAGAGAAGCCCGGATGTCCCGAACTCTGCTCCCTCGGCCGCCCCACGGTCGAAGACCATGCTGGACCCGGTGAGGGGGCAATACGTGACGGCCAGACCCACGTCGTTCAAATTCACGATCTCGTGCCACCAGAGAATGTTGTGCGGAATGGCTATGTATTCGCCAGCGACTTCGAGACCGATCACGCGGTCGGTACCGAGCAGATAGTCGGCCTTGTCATCACCCACCGCGACCAACGTGGGGTCCGTAAGGGCGGGAATTCCATCCTTTACGGCCCCCGAGATGAGCCCTGCCTGCAGCTCCTGGCACAGCGCGGTAAACTCGCTCCCGGTCCCCCCATCGCCGCATGCCCAAACGCTTAATGTGGCTAGAATCAGGCTGGATAAAGGGAAGGGGAATCCGCCGGAGTTATTGAGCATGTGCGCACCCTCCAAGGCGCCGAGTCCGCACCTTTTTGGGATTCTTCATACAGAGAATCGAGGTGGAACCGTATTCTGCTCCTGAACTCGTGCGCCTTTCCAGCAGTTCCCGCGTCGACGCCATGCCCCTAGCGTGATATGGTGAATCGGAACCCCGCCGAAGCCTCGAGGATTCATTAGCCGACCGACTTTTCCCACTCTGACCTGGCCCACGCCCATGCTCCTACCGGCTATAGCTCCAGTACCAGAGACCGAACTCAAGACCACCCTCAGTCTCTGTCCTCATTGCCTGGAGAGGGTGCCGGCGAGGGTGGTGGAGCGAGGGGGGAAGGTCTTCCTACAGAAGTCGTGTCCGGCGCACGGAGCTGAGGAGGTGCTGCTCGCTTCGGACGCCACTCTCTACTGGAACGCAGACCAGTCGGCGGGTCCCGGATGCGGCACCGGATGCTGTTCGGTCAATCACAGCTGCACCCTGATCTTCGAAATCACTGAGAAGTGCAATCTGACGTGCCCGACGTGCTACGCTGGATCGTCGCCCGATCATGCCTGGCATCTTCCGTTCGACGAATTCATTACTCAGCTCGATCGTCTCATCGAGGGTGGAAAGGGCGACGCCGACATGGTACAGCTCTCCGGGGGCGAGCCCACCCTCCATCCGGACCTCGAGCGAATGGTCGAGGCCTGCTTCGAGCGCGATGTGCAGAAGGTGTACATCAACACCAACGGCGTGCGGCTCGGCACCGACCCCGACCTGGCAAGACGGCTCGCCGAGATCGATGCCGGTAGAGACCGTCTCCAGTTCTATTTGCAGTTCGACGGATTCGAGGAAGAGACCTATGCAAAGATCCGCGGTGCGAAGGGGCTCCTCTCGGTCAAACGGGATGCGATCCGCAACGCCACCGACGCCGGGCTCTACGTTCTTCCCGTCATGACCTTGACGCGGGGTGTCAACCTGCACGAGATCGGGGCTGTGTGGGAGTTGGTGCGGGAGCACCACCCGCGCATGAACACACTCGTGCTCCAACCGGCGTTCTACTCGGGTCGCTACGAAAACGACCGGTCCGACCGGCTAACGATGTCCGAAGTTGTACACGAGGTGGTCCGCCAGACCGGTGGCCTCTTCTCACTCGAGGACTTCGGTCCGATCCCATGCTCGCATCCCGCGTGTTTAGGCATGGCAGTGGCGTTGGTACACGACGGCGAGCTGCTTCCCATTTCTCGCTACTTTCCAAGATTCGAAACCTGGGAGGACCCGGACATCGCCCAGATGGTGGAGCGCTTCTCGGACCGCATGCCGACGCACATGCTCGAGGACATCGCACAAGACGAGATGATCGAAACGCTTCTGGATCTCCTGACGGGTGACGACGACTCCAAAAACTGGGCCGACTACAAGAACTTCATGGTGGTCGTCATCAAGCCCTTCATGGACGCGCACACGTACGATCAGGACCGGGTCGACCGGTGCTGTGTCCACGTCATCGACAAGTCGGGTCAACCGGTTTCGTTCTGCGAGTACAACGCCGTCCGCAGGCCTCGCGGGCAGCTGTGAGGGTCCAACTGGTAGGAGGGTTCCTGGGCGCGGGGAAGACGACCCTCATCCGGGAGTTGGCCCGCCACCTACGCGTTCGGGGCGAGTCGGTCGCCGTCATTACCAACGATCAGGGGCACGCCCTCGTGGACACCTACCTGTGCTCGAGCGAAGCGTCCGGAGTCACCGAGATCACGGGGGGGTGCTTTTGCTGTCGCTACGACGACCTGGTGGCGGCCCTCGCAGCTGCGGAGATTCGGGGCGCCACGGTTGTGATTGCCGAGGCCGTCGGAAGCTGTACGGACCTCATTGCCACCGTGCTCTCGCCCCTGGCCGAGAGGCAGGAGCGCTTCGCGCTCGCGCCACTTGCCGTGGTAGTTGACCCGTGGAGGATGCTGGAGCTAGGGTCGGATGAGGCTCACGAAGATCTCGCCTATCTCTTCAGGAAGCAGATTCAGGAGGCCGACGTCGTCTTGATGAGCCGGGCCGACCTGAAGCCGCCCAACGTGCACGACGAGATTCGGGCGCTCGCCCCCGACGCCGCCCTGGTAGAGGTTTCGGGCCGCACCGGACAGGGACTCGAGGAATGGCTCGCTGCGCGTCCGCGACGGCCCGCCACACCGCTGGCGATCGACTACGAGCGCTACGCTCGGGCCGAGGCACTCCTGGGGTGGGGGAACGGCGTGGTTCGTCTCGAGCGAAAGAACGGATTCGATCCGGCCCGTGTGATGTCGGACGAGTAGCGCAGAAATAGCGTGTCCTGATCCCTCGGAAAGCGTTTCAAGACCTCATCGACGGTTTTCTTGGTCTTGCGCGATTGGGCGAGCCGCAGCACCGATCCGAACACATCGACGGGATGACGCTCCGTTGCGCCTTTGGGCAGAAAGAGACGTTGGAGCCCCAAATCGAGGGTGTTCTGCATCACGGCCAAGCCGACACGCGCACCCTGGACTTCGGCGTTGCGCACCGCCGTAGCCAATTGGGCGACCAGGAGTCCACGCCGTACGTTATCGAGACGCCGCCAAAACGACGCTCCACGCGCCATGGAGTCGATGCCCGAGGCATCTATGATGGCCTCCACATCGGGGCCGCCCGCGCCCATGAGTGTTTGAACACGGGCTTCAACCGCCGCTAGGCTTTGCAAGGTTTGGGCGCTCTGCCGGACCCTCATGCGCCAGAGGGCGGCGAAGCGTTCGGGCGTCAGACCGTTGCGTTGCAGGATTTCCCGGTACGCCTCACCGCTGATCCGCTCGGTTTGGAGAAGCTCCATAATCTGATCGGACAGGAGACGGTTCGAATCGCGTGTGACCGAACCCTCGGCCAGCAGTTCGTCCGCCGCCTTCACGACATTGCGGAATGCCGGCGTAGAAAGTTGCGTTTCGGTAATCTCACCGCCGATCACGAGATCGGGCGCTTCGGGAATGCGGCCAGATAGAATATCGCCCTGCGGAGGTGCGGCGCTTGCAAGGTCGGGCTCCGTGATTCCGGAAAGCCCGCCGGTCTGCCGCGCCGTGGTGATTTCCAGTTCGTCGCGGACCTGAGATTCCGTCATGCCGGACGTGTCGATGCCCAGGGCGTGGGCCTCCTGCTCAAGGTCCGGGGAGCGGGCTTGTTCAATCATTTCCTGCCCGTCCGCCGTGAAGCGCCGGCCAGCCCGCCCGTTGAAGGTTTCACCAATCGCGTCGAGAAACTGGCTGATCGTTGGACGCCCCGGCAGGTCGTCGAAATACCCGTCTTCCTTCGCCGCCAGCGCCGCCTCATCGAAGCTGCGCCCGTCCTCAGTCACCAGGGAGCCCAGGAATTGCTCACCCTTGGCAAAGTCGAGATCGCGCGGCGTGTTGTTCACCCCGAGGGCTCGGAGCTCGCCCTTGAATTCCTTGATGCCGCCGGTCGCCCGCAACCAGCTCACGAGGTCCAAAGGCCCGCGCCAGCGCACCACGCGGCCACGTTTGGTTGTGATGTTGAGGACCGGCAGTTGTTCCGATTCCGGCTGTCCCGTCGGCGTCGACTGTTCTTGGGATGGTGTCTCCGCTGTAGACGAGTCCTGTGCCGTCGTTGACGACGCGCCAGGAGTCGAAACGGGCGCTTCAGGTGGTTTGGGGTTGTCCAGCGGCGGGTTGCGCGTCCTGGGGCGTCGTAGCGGGCGCAGCGCGAGTGCGTGCGCCACGGGTGCGCACGCCGAACGCAGCCGCGACGAAGTTGAACAATGCGCCCGTGGTGAACCCGACCGCGCCTCCTTCGCCCGCGCCTGTGAACGTTTCCCGCTCGGGATCGAACGCCACCAACTTCGACGCGATCAGGTTGTCCGCGATTTGCTGCCCGGTTTCCTGAATACCTTCCTCGAAGCCGCCGGCGATGGTCCGGGTAAGGATGCGCCGGATGGTGCCGCCCGAGGCTTTGTCCACACGGCCCAAGAGTCGGGCGATCGGCAGCGCTTCGGAGGTGCCGACCATCGCACTCAGCTTGGCCGCTTCGGTCGCGTCCTCAATCGAGGCACCGGCAGTCAACGCCTGTTGAAATTGATTGGCCGCGCCTGCGGCGGCACCACTCAGAGCGGCGACCGGCAGCGCCCCGGCCCTGGTGGCACGCCCGATAAGACCGGCACCGAGAAAGCCCGCCGTCGAGCCGAGTCCCCGCGCCAACTTGGTCTCGAACTTATCCTCGCGCGCCGGATCGACCGGCAATACCTCCGCCGTCTTGCGGCGCAACGCCTGGCCGGCCCGGAACAGGCCCGACTCTCGGGGATCCTCTACGGCGAATTGCCGCCTGAGTTGCGTCCGCTTTTCCGGGGTCGCGTTCTTGTACCTCGTGACCAGACCTGTATGCACCACAGGGCCATCGAAGGTACCTACCTTCTCGCCACGGTCGACGCGGTTGAA
>JADFMD010000076.1 GCA_022564055.1 Gemmatimonadota bacterium | reverse complement strand
GAAGTCCCCACGTCGCACCGACGCTGCATAGGAGGACAATTTGCCGAACTTCACCACACTCGACGGTGGAACCGCTTCAGTCAGCGAGGATGCGGTCGTCGCCCTTGGCGACGCCCTCGTGGGCGAGCTGCTCATGCCGGAATCGACGGAGTACGACGATGCCCGATCGATCTGGAACGCCACGATCGACGGAGGAGGGGGGACGACTCGAATCGGCGTACGGACCCAGCTACCAACGTCTGGTCGAGCTCAAGAACCGTTACGATCCGGGCAATCTCTTCCGGATCAACCAGAACATCACTCCAACCGTGTGAGCGCACCCTTCTTCCTAGTCAGGACCGCTACCCTCTTGTATCCTTGTGTCCTGGCAAATGCGCCGATTCGGGTGCGATCCCGATGGGGAGCACCCGGTCCACACGGGGATCCGAGCCCTTTCCCCTTCGTACGTGAGCCAACAACACGCCGAAGATGCCTGATATCTCCTTCCCCCCCGATGAATGGGCATTGATTCTCGGAGGATCGAGCGGGTTCGGACTCGCCACTGCTCATAAGCTTTCGGCGCACGGCCTCAACCTCTGTGTAGTCCATCGGGACCGTCGCGGCGCCATGAGCCGTATCGAGCCCGAGTTCGATCGTATCCGGGAGCGGGGCGTGTCCCTCGTCACGTTCAACAAGGACGCACTGAATGCCGAGGTGCGTTCGGAGATCCTGGACGGGTTTGCGCGGGCGTTGGGCGGGGACGGGAGGGTTCGTGTGGTTCTTCATTCCATCGCTTTCGGTAATCTCAAGCTTATCGGACCCGAGGCGCCCCGGAACGACACCGCCCGAGAGCGCCTCGCCAAAGAACTGGGCATCGATGCGGCGGCGTTGGGCGAGGCCGCGGACCAACTTTTCGCCGAGGGCTGTGACGGGGTTCAGGGCCTGACCACACCTCCCGTGTACTCCGCTGTCTCGTACCTCGAAGAAGAGGACATGGCCCTGACGATCCACGCGATGGGGACCAGCCTTCTCGGTTGGACCCAAGCGCTCCGGAAGCGAGGCCTGTTCGCGCCCGACGCGAGGGTGCTGGGCCTGACCAGCGAGGGCAATTCGGTGGCGTGGAAGGGGTACGCGGGCGTCGCTGCGGCCAAGGTCGCGCTGGAGTCGGTATCGCGCTCGATCGCGGTAGAGATGGCTCCCTTCGGCATTCGGTCGAATATTGTGCAGGCGGGAGTGACCGACACCCCGGCGCTGCGCATGATCCCCGGGAGCGACCACCTCAAGGCCCAGGCACGGATACGCAATCCGTTTGGACGCCTCACAACGCCGGAGGACGTCGCGGACGTGATCTACCTGTTGTGCCTTCCCGAGTCGGCGTGGATCAACGGAGCGATCATCCGAGTGGACGGCGGAGAACGCATCTCGGGAGCGTCCCGGTGACCCTCTACCTGCACGGCCTCGGCCACTTCCACCCCGAGAACGAGATCACGAACCGGTTTCTCGAGGAGTTGGACATCGGCACGGACGAACAATGGATAATGGATCGTGTCGGTATCCGCAGTCGCCGAACCGTGCTTTCGCTCGACTACATCCGCGACACCCGAAATCGGGATCCCAGCCAGGCCATGGAGGCGGCCCAATACACGCACGCCGATACAGGCGTGCTGGCCACCGAGATGGCTCTAGAGCGTGCGGGCATCACCCGGGACGCAATTGGGATGGTGATCGCCGGGTCCAGCCGCCCGTCGCTTTCGGCGCCCGCCGACGCATGTCACATTGCGGCCGCGCTCGGGGTGGAGGCGCCGGCCTTCGACATGAATTCGGCGTGTACGAGCATGTGGGTCGCGCTGTACATGCTCTCGAACATGCGCCCCGAGAGCCTGCCGGAGTATGTGCTCGTCGTGGCACCGGAAAGCCTCACGACCACGGTGGATTACAACGACCGCTCCGCCTCGGTCCTGTGGGGCGACTGTACGGCTGCTGCCATCGTTTCCACCCGCGTGCCTTCCCGCATTCAAATCCTCCATAACACGCTGCAATCCAGTCCGGCGGGCTACGAAAAAGTGGTCGTGCCCCTCTTTGGGCATTTCAATCAGGAGGGGCGCACGGTACAGATGTTCGCCATCAAGAAAACCGTGCGGTGTTTCCGGGAGATCCAGAAGACCTTCCCTTCGTCCGGACGGAGGCTGAACTTTGTGGGGCATCAGGCGAACCTCCGCATGCTGGAGTCGGTCTGCCAGCAGTGTGACATCGATGACGACCGTCACCACTCCAACGTGATCGAATTTGGAAATGGGGGTGCGGCGGGCGCACCCTCGGTGATTTCGATGAATTGGGACAGCTGGACGGATCAGGACGAGGTGGCCGTGATCGGCGTGGGCTCGGGACTGACGTGGGCGAGTTATGTGCTCCGCTTTGGAGATCAACCGTGACGAAGGCTCAGGCGTGACGTACGAGGAGTTTCAAGCCCGTTCGCACTTCTCCGAAGAGGAGGTTTTGGCGATCGCCCACGGGAGTCTCATCGATGATGCCCCGCCTGGGTGTAAGGCCCGCCTGCCTCTGCCTCCGATGTTGATGGTGGATCGCATCGAGCACGTATCACGCAAGGGGAACCGGGGACGGATGATCGCTGAGCGCGACGTGCGGCTCGACGACTGGTTCTTCCAGTGCCATTTCCTGGGGGATCCTGTTCAGCCGGGCTGCCTCGGGGTGGACGCCGTGTGGCAGTTGCTCGGACTGTACTGCTCCTGGAGGGGGGCCCTGGGAAGTGGACGTGCCTTGGGTTGTGGAGAGATCGAGTTCTCGGGCCAGATTCGGCCGCACGATGGGGTCGTGCGTTATGAGATCGACATCGTACGTTACCAGGACCTGCCACAGTCCGGCTCGGCGATCACCATCGGTGACGCACAGGTTCTGGTCGACGGTGAGGTGATCTACGAGCTCAAGCGAGCCAAGGTCGGCGTATTTCGGGACATCGAATACGCGGATTATCCGTGGCCCAGCGAGCGTTCGCGCGGTGGAAGGATGGGAGAGTGACGGGCGTGGAGGTCGGCACCGTTCAGCTGAGCCCCGAAGAGGTTCTGGAGCTCCTTCCCCAACAGGACCCCTTTCGCTTCATCGACGAGATCCTCGAGGTGGACGAGGACCATATCGTGGCCCGCTACCGCTTCCGACCGGACGCCGACTTCTACCGAGGCCACTTTCCGGGTGACCCGATCACACCCGGTGTGATCCTTCTCGAGTCTCTGGCTCAGGTTGGGGTGGTGGCGCTGGGTATCTACATCTACGCCCTTCAATATGGACGTGAGGAGGTAAAGAAGAGGCTCGCTCTCTTCACCGATGCGAGCATCGATTTTTCCGGGATCGTGAAGCCGGGGGAGCGGGTCACCATAACCGCGAACAAGACTTTTTTTAGGCGGGGCAAGCTTCGGTGCGAAGCCTCCATGGCCCTCGACGACGGCACCGTGGTGTGCGCCGGGACCATTTCGGGCTTCGGGGTAGAGCGATGAGTGATGATGCGATGAGGGGTAGATCCGTTGCCCGTGAGAATCCTGCACACAGGGTCGTCGTCACGGGTTTGGGCGTCGTGGCGCCCAACGGTTGCGGTCTGGAGAATTACACCGAAGCGTTACGCACAGGCGTATCGGGGATCCGGCACATTCCGCTTCTCGAGGAGCTCAAGTTCGCTTGCACCGTTGGGGGGATCCCACAGGGAATCGACGCGATGTCGGAGGAGTACTTCCACCCCGAAGAGTTGCTCGCGATGAACTCGAGTCACCTCTACGGTTGTATCGCCGCGGTCGACGCGTGGATGGACGCCGGTCTGGAGAGACCCGATC
This sequence comes from Gemmatimonadota bacterium, assembly GCA_022564055.1. Taxonomy (GTDB): domain Bacteria; phylum Gemmatimonadota; class Gemmatimonadetes; order Longimicrobiales; family Gaopeijiaceae; genus UBA822. The sequence continues at coordinate 9,646 of JADFMD010000076.1, read as the reverse complement.
CAGCCGACGACCATGTGAATTGGGAGACTGGCGCGATTATCGGGACGGGAATCGGGGGGCTGGATACCGCCGGCGAAAAGCTTATTCCCTTCGTCGACGCCGGGCGCGTACGACGTTTGGGTAGCACGATGGTCGAGCAGGTGATGGGCAGCGGCGTCTCCGCTCGCGTGGCTGGGCTCCTGTCCCTCGGCAATCAGGTGACGTCCAACTCGAGCGCCTGCAGCACGGGAACCGAGGCGATCATCGAGGGCTGCCAGCGCATCCGGGCTGGGTTGGCCGAGCGTATGCTTTGCGGTGGCACCGAGGGCTCCAGCCACTATGCTTGGGCCGGGTTCGATTCGATGCGCGTGCTTTGCCGCTCCCATAACGATGAGCCGGAAAAGGCTTCGCGGCCGTTGAGTGCCTCTGCCGGTGGTTTCGTTCCAGGGAGCGGAGCGGCAATACTGCACCTCGAAAGTCTAAAGAGTGCACAGGAACGTGGCGCACGCATCTACGCCGAGGTCCTCGGCGGCGCCATAAACTGCGGCGGACACCGTCGAGGGGGCAGCATGACCGCCCCGAACGCTGACGGCGTACAGCGCTGCGTCCGCGACGCGGTGGCCGACGCGGCCATCGATCCGGAGGAGATCGACGCGATCAGCGGTCACCTGACCGCGACAGGGGCGGATCCCAAGGAAGTGGCGTCTTGGGCCAAAGCTCTGGAGCGTTCCCCGGAGAACTTTCCTGTGATTACATCCACGAAGTCGATGATTGGGCACGCCCTGGGAGCTGCCGGAGCGCTCGAGTCCGTCGCTTGTGTTCTGATGCTTCGCGAGGGGTTCGTTCATCCTGCGATCAACTGTGAGGACGTTCATCCTGAAATCGAGAAATTTTCCGCCTCGATTCCTCATGAGGTGAGGGAGATGCCCGGGTTGAATACGATGATCAAAGCCGGCTTCGGCTTTGGAGATGTGAACGCCTGTGCCATCTTCCGCAGGTGGGCCGACTGATCCACCAAATCATCGGCGTGTACGATTTGGTGAGGAGGGCGGCGCTCAGGCGCGGTCGTGCTTATGTTTCGGGGAACATACACAGTTCCATACGGGAGTACCCATGACGAGAGACGAGATCTTCGCGAAGGTGGTCGAGATCGTGAAGCCCTACGTGAAGAATGAAGACGCCCTCGCGGCCGTCGCCGACGATACCAACATTCTCGAGGATCTGAAGGTGAACTCGGCCCGGCTCGTGGACATCATCCTGAATTTCGAGGATGAGTTCGACATTGAGGTCGAGGACGAGGACGCGGATGCAGTGAATACCGTGGGTGACGCCGTGGCACTCATCCAGGAGAAGCTTTCCTGAGGCTCGTTTTTTGACACGGCTTCCCTTCAGGACCCGAGCCGCCCACGCGTTCCAGCGCGAAGTGGGTCGTCTGGCGGCCCTCTTCTGGGTCGTTCCCATTGCGTTCATCCTGCGCGTTTTTATGCGGTATCGCATAAGGGATGTGGCGCGGGTTCGGACGGAATACCGCGCCTTGGTAAAGGAGAGGGACCGCCCTCTCCTGATCTGTCCCAACCACCTCACGATGATGGATTCCGCCGTCATCGCCTGGGCGTTGGGCGGCAGTTGGTGGTACCTCTTCCATTACTCCCGAATGCCCTGGAACCTGCCCGAGTACAACAACTTCGCTTCTCAGTGGCCCACCCGTATCGGGGCGTGGCTCACGAAGTGTATTCCGGTGATTCGGGGAGGCCGCCGGGAGGACGTCTCGCGGGTGATCAAGCGCGTACAACACCTGCTCTCGAGAGGTGAGACGGCTCTGATCTTTCCCGAGGCCGGTCGCAGTCGGAGTGGACGGGTGGAGGCGGACTCCGTCGCACACGCGGTGGGACGCATCCTCACGTCGGTCCCGGAGTGCCAGCCACTCTGCGTCTACCTGCGTGGTGACCGGCAACACACCTGGTCAACTATCCCTGCCCGTGGGGACTCCTTCTATATCGACTTCGAACTCGTCGACCCACAGTCGGACCATTCGGGGATGCGGCGCTCGAGGGATTTCTCTCGACAGATCATCGATCGGCTCGTCGGGATGGAGAAGAAGTATTTTGCTAGTCGGTAACGACGTGGTTGATCTCAACGATCCCGAGAACCGCCCCGGGGCGCTTCACGCCCGGTTCGACGCACGTGTCTTCTCACCCGCCGAGCGGGAGGCGCTGAACGCCTTCGTCCCCGATTCGGCTTCCCGCCACGAACTCCGGTGGACGCTGTGGGCCGCCAAAGAGAGCGCGTACAAGGTCGCGAAGAAGCTCGATCCCGCGGTCCGGTTTCTGCCGAGGGATTTCGAGGTCGGACGGATCGCCGAGGGCCGAGCGGTGGTCCTTCACAAGACCGGTCCCTTCGACGTTTGGGTGGATCGAACGGACGAGTGGGTACATGCGGTTGCGTCATTCTCTGCCGCGAGCGCCGCATCGACCACGCGTCCGGTCAGTGGTGACGTGGAGTGCCTGAAGGCGCTCGGCGCCGACGCGAGCCGGACCGTGAGGGAGTTGGCCCGTGAAGCTGTCGGCAGGTGGATGAGGCTTCCCCCTGGCCAGGTCCAGATCGCCGCCGCGGGGCGAATCCCAGTCGCCCTTTGGCGAAACCAGAGGATGCCGGTTGATCTATCCCTCTCCCACCACGGGCGCTTCGTGGCGTGGGCCTGGGGAGAATGTGCGATACCGGCAGACCAACGGGGGTTCCTGGCGGCATAGCGATCCGGGTGGTGCTTTGGCTTTGGGTACACCCGACGTGTGCAGAGCTTCTCTAGGAGATCTCTGGCGAGCGACCCTGCTTCTTGAAGCGTTCCCCGAGTGTTTGCAAGCCGGCGGGTTCTCCGATGATCGTGAGTCGGTCACCGCGTTCGAGCACCGTCCCTCCTCTAGGGATCACCACCTCGGGTCCGCGGCGAACCAGGGCGATCAGTGTACCCTCAGGCAAGAGAATATCCTTGAGCGCCCGTCCGATGAGGGACGCCGAGGGTGTGCCGGGCTCGAGGGTCAGCGCCAGCAGCCGGTCGTCCCGAAGTATGGCCTCCTTGAGTTCCTGATCATTGGAGGCGGAGAGCCAAGCCTCCATGAAGTCTTCCATGTCGACCCGCCCGGCGATTTGAGCCAGGAGTCGTAGGTGTTGGCCGGGATCGTGCAGCGGGCTCACCAGAAAAAATACGGCCTGCACCGGCTCGGATCGGGCGTCTCTATCCTCTGCGAGCTCGACATCCATCTCCATGCCGCCTGGACAGCGTACGAGCACCAGGTGGGCGGATTCGATGTCGGGTCGCCGTAGGTGTGGGAGCGCGACTCCGTGAGAGACGGGGGTCATGCCCACCAGCGTGCCCTTTAAGAAGTCCTCCGCGAGTTCTTTGGCGGAGACATCGCAAGCCTCTCCGAGGTGGGCCGACGCCTCCGATATCACGCTCCGAAATCCGGTGCCGGTGGGTATGTCGATGATGGAAGCCGCCGTCACGACTTCTTCGAACGGATCCGCGTCGCGGAGACCCTTCTCCTTCATGATCTGCCGCAACTCCCGGTCGAGACCCTCGTCTCGCTGCCGCCCCAGGCGCTCGAAGACATGGTAGATGGCACCCTCTCGGTCGACCCGGGCCCGCGCGTAATAGGTATACCAAACCGCTCCGAAAACGATGATTCCGGCGGTGAAGAGACTCGGCAGGATCCCCATTTGAACGATGAGCCAGAAAGGCGCCAGCACTCCTAGAATGTGCAGCCAGGGGTAGAAGGGAGATCGGAAAAGGGGGTCGTACGACTCGATTCGGCTCTCTCTCATCACCATCACGGCCAGGCAGCTCAGGGCGAACATCATCAACTGGAACGCACCCGCCAGCTTTGCGATCCTGCTGGCGTCGAACAAGAGAACGAACACCAGGATCAGGCCTACCGTGGCGCAGATCGCGTAGACCGGTGAGCCATGGGTGTGGATCTTGGAGAAAAACTTGGGCAGCACGTTGTCCCGGCTCATCGCCAGCGGGTAGCGGGAGGCAGCGAGGATGCCGGCGTTCGCGACCGAGGAAAATGCGAGCACGGCGGCTACGGTCATCAGGATCACTCCCCAACGGCCCACGAGGTGTTCGGCCACGGTTGCCACGGGCGTCAGGTCTCCACCCCCCTGGGCTAGGACATCTGCCGAGACCACCCCCACCATGACCGCCGTGCCGACCGTGTAGACCAGGATGGCGGTCCCGAAGGCCAGGAACATCCCGAGTGGAATGTTACGCTCGGGGTTCCGTACCTCTTCGGCGACGCTGGCCACCTGGGTGATCCCCATGTAGCTGACGACGACCAGGCCCGCGGTGGATATGAGCGAACCGGACGCTTGCGTGAACATGCCGGTGAAGTTCGCCAACTCGATGTCCATCAGGCCGACGCCCGTGAACCACATGAGAAGCGTCAAGAGCCCCACGACCATCACCGACTGGAAGGAGGTGGACTTTTTCGCTCCCAGGATGTTGAGGATGCCGAAGACTATCGCGAACCCGGCGGCGACTGCGACGTAATTCAAATCCGGGAGAAATATCCCCAGATAGGCTCCGATCCCGATCAGCGCAAACGCCGACTTCAGGCTCAGCGCGACCCAGGTCCCGAAACCTCCGACCGTCCCCATCAACGGTCCCATACTGCGATCGAGGAAGTAGTACACGCCCCCGGCTCTTGGCATGGCAGTGGCCAACTCTGCCATGCTCACCAGGCCCGGAGTTATGATGAGCCCCGCCAGGAGGTATGCCAATGGAAGACCCGAGCCAACTTCGACCGCTGCCAGACCGGGGAGCAGGAAGAAACCGGCGCTCAGCGTCACCCCCGTGGCGATCGCATAAACATCGAACAGGCCCATTTCCTTCTTGAGTCTTTGCTTCTTCATGGGCCCCGACAGCTCCAATCTCCGCTACAGCTGCACATGCATTCCGAGCTCCACCACACGGTTCGGGGGAATCCCGAAATAGACCGTGGCCTGAAGGGAATTTCGAGCCATGACGCCGAAGAGCCGCTGGCGCCACCCCGCCATCCCACCCTTGGGGTGCGCGACGAGAGTCTCGCGGGATAAGAAGAACGTAGTCTGCATCATGTCGAACGCGAGCCCGGACTTCTCGCAGAGCTCAAGGATTGTGGGGACGTCGGGAGACTCCGCGAAGCCGTAGTAGGCCGACACCCTATGAAAGTCGTCGGCGACCCTTACCACGCTCACGCGATCTTCATCCGCTACACGTGGCACGTCCAAGGTCACGACGCTCATGAGCACGACCCGTTGGTGAAGGACCCGGTTGTGCTTGAGGTTGTGCATGAGGGCGGGTGGCGTCCCGTCGGGATCTTTGTGCATGAACACCGCGGTTCCGGGCACCCGGGTCGGTTGGCTCTCACGGATGTCCGCGATAAGCAACTCGATTGGCAGTGAGCCGACCTCGAGGCGTGCTGCGAGGACCTTCCGACCCTTCTTCCACGTGGTCATCATGGTGAAGATCACGGCCGCTACCACGATCGGGAACCATCCGCCCTGCGGAATCTTGGGAAGGTTGGCACCCCAGAACGCGAGGTCGACGATAAGGAAAAGACTCAAGAACAGGACAATCGACCTCGGGCTCCAATGCCAGCGTTTAGCGGCGACTACGACGAAGATGACCGTCGTGACTGCCATGTCCGTCGTGACCGCCACTCCGTATGCTGCGGCGAGGTTGCTGGACGTACGAAAGCCGATCACAAGCCCGAGGCAAGCCAGCATCAAGGCCCAGTTGATGCCGGGAAGATAAACCTGGCCGATCTCCCGGCTCGAAGTATGCTCCACCTTCATACGGGGCAGATATCCCAGCTGAATCGCTTGCTGTGTCAGAGAAAACGCACCGGAGATCACTGCTTGGGAGGCGATGATCGTCGCGAGTGTCGCCATTCCCACGAGCGGGTAGAGCGCCCAGCCCGGGGCCATCAGGAAGAACGGGTGCTCCAGCGTGGTGGGGTCTTCCAGGATGACTGCGCCTTGTCCGAAGTAGTTGAGTACGAGGGCAGGGAGCACCAGGATAAACCAGGTGAGACGGATCGGCCTGATGCCGAAGTGTCCCATGTCCGCGTAAAGAGCTTCACCGCCTGTCACGACCAGGAATACCGATCCAAGCACCAGAAAGCCTGCCAAGCCATTGCGAGCGAAGAATGCGGCGCCCTGCAGGGGGTTAACGGCTGCAATGACACCCGGATGGCTTGCGATTCCAAAAACGCCGAGCACGGCCAGGGTGAGAAACCAGACGAGTGTTACGGGGCCGAAAAGCATACCGATGCCCGCCGTGCCCCGGCGTTGTACCGAAAACAGCGTGATGAGAATCACGAGCGTGATGGGGATCACGTAGGGCCGAAACAGGGGCGTCGCCACTTCGAGGCCCTCGATGGCGCTCAACACGGAGATCGCAGGGGTGATCATGCTGTCACCGTACAGGAGCGCCGCCCCGAAAAGCCCCGCCATGACCAACACGAGGCGCCTCCGCGCGGTGACCTGCGAGCGCGGATTGACCAGCGCGGTGAGCGCGATGATCCCGCCTTCCCCGTGGTTGTCGGCTCGCATGACGAACGTCAGGTACTTGAGCGAAATGACGATGATCAGGGACCACAGGATCAGCGACAGAATGCCGAGGACGTTCGCTTGGGTGGGAGCGATCCCATTCGCGGGGTTGAAGGACTCTCGGAGCGCGTAAATCGGACTCGTACCAATGTCACCGAAGACGATGCCCAGGGCCGTGAGCGACAGGGCCATGAGGTAGCGCCCATGGGCCTCTTCGTGCCTTCCGTGAGAACTCATCAGGAACCCAGGTTACCCACTCGTGCTTCGAGTGGGAAGGGAACAAACGCCCCGGGAGGGCGAAGGAGCGTCAATTCCGCTACATTGTCCCCCTGTGCGGTTGCCGGTTGCCGGGATCAACGTCGGTGGGACACTCCTCGTACTACGGCTCGATGTGGCTCGCTAAAGCCCCTCGCCAAAATCCAAAGAGATTCCTCAGTGGCAAAGAGAAAGACAACGTTTCGCGACATGCCCTTCGTGGGGACCGATCAGGCGTTCGTCAACGCCTCGGAGTTCGGCTACAGGAGTGGACGGCCCGATTGGTGTAACCTCGGCCAGGGACAGCCTGACGTCGGCCGAATCGAGGGTGCACCCAACCGGCTCACTTGGATTACGCTCGAGCCCCATGACCATTCCTACGGACCGGCCGGTGGTATCGAAGAGCTCCGGGAGGCGGTAGCTGCGCACTACAATCGCCTCTATCGCGTGGGAGAGGACTCGAGGTACAAGAAGGAAAATGTCTCGATCGCCTCGGGTGGGCGTCTCATGCTTTCTAGGATCTTCAACACGTTTGAATCGATTTCGGTTGGGTATAAATTTCCGGACTCTGCGGCGTACCACAACCTGTTGACCCACCATCTCAGTCGGATCAAGCCCGTACCTGTTCCGGCCGGCGCGAATGAGTCGTTCCACCTCGAACCGGCTCAGCTGAGCAAGGTCATGGCGGCCAAAAAGCTTCAGGCTTTTCTTATCGGTAATCCGTGTAACCCGACGGGGGACCTCGTCCGTGACGCGGAGCTGAAGGCCTACCTGGTTGCCGCGCGAAAGAACAAGTGCACCCTCGTCATGGACGAGTCCTACTCGCACTACATCTATCAGGAGGACGGTGCGCCGGCGGAGGGGCCTGTATCGGCAGCCGCCTATGTGCGGAACGTGGAGAAGGATCCGGTACTCATCGTCGACGGCTTGAGCCAGAACTTCCGGTATCCGGGGTGGCGGCTGAGTTGGGCCGTGGGACCGTCGAGTGTGATCAAGAACCTTGAACGGGCCGCCTCCGGATTCGATGGCGGGCCGAGCCTCCCGGCGCAGCGGTTGGCGATCAAGGCGTTGGATCCCGAGCGGGCGGACGAGGAGACGACCGCGGTTCGGCGTATATTCGCAAGAAAGCGAAACGTGATGCTGGAGGGTCTCGAGTCCCTCGGAATTCGTTGCGAGCATGCGCCCATGGGCACGTTCTACGTGTGGGCCGACCTCAGTGGCCTGCCTAAGCCTCTGAATGACGCCGACGCGTTCTTCAAGGCCGGCGTTGAGAAGAAGGTGGTCACCCTTCCAGGACGGTTCTTCGACGTGAACCCGGGCGGGACGCACCCACCGTTGAAGGAGCTCAAGAAGTGGGTCCGTTTCTCGTTCGGTCTCTCCGAGGACAAGATCACGACCGGGCTCGAGCGCCTTGGGGAGATAATCGAGAGCATCTAAGTCCGGCGGCGGTCGGGCGTTCATATCGGACGGACATGTCTCTCAAACGCAGTGCCGACTGGCGGGATCGGGCGGCTTCGGAGCTGATGTCCGGGGTTTTGAGCGGGGCCGGGATCACTGGAAACGTGCTCGTCATGCTCGAACCCCTTCCGGAGGTCGCCGCCGCGGTGAGCGAGGCCGGAGGCCAGGCGCGGTCGTGGCACCGGTTCGCGCGAGAAGGCAAGAAGGCCTCCGCTTGGGTTCCAGCGGGTCCGTTCGCCGCGGCCACCCTGCGACTTCCCAAGGCCAAGGACGAGTTGGAAATGGCCGTCCATGCGGCTGCGTCGGTGCTGGAGGTCGACGCGCCTCTCTGGGTATACGGAGCCAACGACGAGGGCGCTGGATCGGCCGACCGGGTCATCGACCCTCTCATGGGACCGGCCAGGACCGTGGCTTCCGGTGGCCGCTGCCGAGTCCTCGAGGCGTTTCGGCGGGCGGGTGGCCCGAGGCCACGCGGGACTCTGAACGAGTGGCGGCGGTCTACTTCCTTGGAGTTTCCCGCGGGACCACGTGAATGGATATCCTACCCCGGCATTTTCGCCCACGGCCGGGTGGACCCGGGAACCCGTGTGCTGCTTGCAGCGATGCGGACGGTCCGGCTGGCGGGACGACATGTCCTCGATTTCGCATGCGGCTCCGGCATCGTCGGAGCCTTCTTATTAGCGCATGAGCCAACGGCTAGGGTGGATCTTCTCGATGTCGATTCGGTGGCTCTGGCGGCCGCGGGTGAAAACATTACCGGCGCCCGCCTGATTTCTTCGGACGGGTTTGGCGCCCTCGAGCGCGAGCGTTACGACCTGATCGTCAGCAACCCTCCGTATCACGAAGGGAAGGCCGAGACCCGTGGAGTGGTCGAGAACCTCATTCGTGGCGCCCCGGATTATCTCAAAGCCGCAGGGTCGCTGATGCTGGTCACCCGACGCGGTTTTCCCATGGCGGCCTTGATGAAGTCGACCTTCAAGACGGTTGAGGTGTCGCTCGACGAGGGTCTTTACCGAGTTTGGTTCGGCAAGAATTAGCCGAGAGCGGCGTGCCCTCGGCGTCGAATTTTTCCTGACGCTAGCGCCCGATGGGGTGCAATATTTCACTATGCGGTCACGCGTGGCTGGAGGCTCGCTTCTTGCAGGAAAAAACGTTGGAACTCAACGAACAGAGAATGAGTTTGATACGTCTTGATTGAATGGGCCGGAAGGGTGACCATTCAACCGCGGAGAGACCGGAACTGTGCCCATTCAACCGCCGAGAGAACGCAGGTCCATGCCGGAGACGACGTTGTTTTCTTCGATCGCCATGGCCGAGCGAGGGATGTTTTGTCCAAGAATCTGAGTCAGGCTTCTGACTAGGAAAT
>JADFMD010000017.1 GCA_022564055.1 Gemmatimonadota bacterium | reverse complement strand
CGGAAAAGTTGTTGGCGGGAAAGCGCGGCGTGGGGACGGGTGTAGCAAACGATCGATCGATTGCATGGGGTTGCGCGAAAGCATGCGCCGAGCACGGCGCATCGCTAGCGTTCAGCTTTCTCGGGGAGGCGCAGGAGAAACGTGTAAAGGCCCTTCTCAAGGAGCTGCCGGACGCGTTGTGCATCCCATGCGACGTAACGAAGGACGAAGAGATCGCCTCGTTCTTCGGTGAGATCAAGTCTGAATGGGGACAAATCGACTTTCTGATTCATTCCGTGGCCTATGCGGATCGCGACGACCTCAAGGGGCGCTACATCGACACGCCCCGGGACCATTTCGCGCTTGCGCTCGACATCTCGGCCTATTCGCTCGTCGCGCTCGCAAAAGGCGCCGAGGACCTCTTTCCCGAATCCGGGGGCAGTATCGTCGCGATGACGTATTACGGGGCAGAAAAGGTGATGCCGAAGTACAACGTGATGGGAGTCGCGAAGGCGGCCCTGGAGGCGGGCGACTTCCAGCACGAAGGGAGGGACACCCTGAGCGAGAAGAATCTACTGGCCGTCGGTGATATGACTGAAACTGAAGTGGTAAGGCTGCTACGGAGAACGAGGGGAGATCAGTATTCGAGCTCATGCCATGACTGGGATTCGGAAACGACCGTCCATGTGTTCAGGCCAGAGGTCGATGGAGAGCGGTGGTATATAAAGGCGTATTTCCTAGACCCGGCTGACAAGTCCGCCATGTTCATCAGCGTGCACAAGTGAGGCGAATGTGAAAATCATCCAAGAGGGCGAGAAGGGTATCGCCCTGGCCCCGGAATCGGGCAGGGTGCCAGTCGTCTACAAGTATCGAGACCTCACGTTGGACTCAGGCACCACAGTGAAGAATGTCCTTGTGGGTGTCCATGAGGAGTCAGACGAGGTTCTGGTGATACCGGCTCAGTCGACCCCGCGGATCAAAGAAGCCCGAGAGGCGGCCAAAGAGGAGGTCCTCGAAGCACGCGTTCCTAGAGAGCTGGAAGACATTCTTGCTCTATTGGCTGAGCACTACGGCGTGACTCCGAAGAAGTTCTCCCCAGCGGTTATTCGGTTTTACCTTCACTCCGCCGCAAGTAGCCCGCCACTTGCCAGGCGCTTAGATAAGCTCTCGCGGGCACGGCTAGCCCACGGCAAGAGATATGCTCGTATTCGTGTCAGGTGCGAGGCTTCACTCTCCGAGAAGGTGACTCGGCTGGCAGCTACTTTTTCGAACGCGAACCAGAGCGATCTGATGCGGGGAGCGATAATCGCAGCTAAGCAGGACATTCTGGACCGCCGAGCCAAAAGACGATCTCAGCAGCTGGAGGCCGTGGCCGCCGCCGTGTAACGCCGCTCTCCCGCACGGGCCCTCAGGCGCGCCTTCGCGCCAGACCGTTCTGGGCACTGAGGTGAAGACCGATGGGGGGCCCGGCCCTTCGGGACGCTCCGGTGACGGCTACCACCGTCACCTCCGCGTCGGGAGCGCCCGGGGCCGTTATCGAACATGCACTTCAGCCTATCGAACACGTTTTCTGTGCCACGCTTGGTATGGGAGTTGCCTGATGGACGCTCTTCTCCTCATCACGACCCCTTCCCCCCGCCCCCGATCAGCTTGTTCAGCAGGATCACGGGCACGAGTCCGACCAGGATGATGAGGAGCGCCGGCACCGCGGACCGGGCCAACTGCTCGTCCGTCGCGAGTTGAAACGCCCGGGTCGCCAGCGTATCGAAGTTGAAGGGGCGGAGAATCAGCGTGAGGGGAAGCTCCTTGAGGACGTCGACGAAGACCAGGAGCGCCGCGCTGATCAGGGTGCCGCGCAGCAGAGGTAGATCCACCTTCCACAGCGTTTTCAGCGGGGGGACACCCAACGATCTCGACGTGTCGTCGAGGTTGCCGCAGAGACGCTTGAAGCCGGCCTCGATCGGGTTCAGGGCCACGGCCATGAAGCGCACGACGTAGGCGAAAATCAGTGCAACCAACGTTCCACTCAGCAGGAGTCCCGTGGGAGCGTCGAAGGCCGCCGTCATGAACGCGTTCAACCGCCGGTCCATCCACACGAAGGGGATGAAGACGCCCACAGCGACCACCGCACCCGGAATCGAATAACCGAGAACGGAGACTCTCGAAGCCAGCCGGAGCAGCGGAGTGGGACTCAGTCGTGCGGCATATCCGATCAGGAGCGCCCCGAACACGGCGATGAGCGCGGCGGCGAGCGCCAGGGAAAAGCTGTTCAGGATGAGTCCCAGGAATCGCACGTCGAGGGCTCTCGATCCGGCTTGTCCGGCCCAGGTCGCCAACTTGGCGACCGGCACCAGGAATCCCAACGCGAGTGGCAGGAGGCACACACTCGCCGCGAGCCAACGCCCCCGCACACCCAACGCTCGTCTCACCGCGGGCCGATACCCCCGTGCACCGTCATCGAAGCGCGCCCGGCCACGCTGGAGGCGCTCGAAGACGATGAGCGTGAAGACGAACAGGAGCAGGATCCCGGACAGGCGCATCGCCGCGATCGGGTCGTTCAGCGGGAACCACGCCCGGAAGATGCCCGTCGTGAAGGTCGGTATGCCGAAATACTTTACGGCTCCATAGTCGTTGAGCACCTCCATCAGAACCAGCGTCAGGCCGCCGGCCACGGCCGGCCTCGACATGGGGAGGGCGACTCGAAAAAACGTGTCCCAGGGGCCGCGCCCGAGGGTGCGTGCCATCTCCAGCACTGTACTCGACTGTCGGAGGAAGGACGCTCGGGCGATGACGTATATGTACGGGTAGAGCACGAGCGCCATCATGACCATGGCACCCTCGCGGGACATGACCGCAGCGCGGATACGCCACACCTCCATATCGGGCCATACGGCGCTCAGCGCACTCGGCAGCAGGGCATCGTACTCGAAGACGCCGGCGTACGTGTAGGCGATGATGTAGGTGGGGATCGCCAAGGGCAGCACCAACGCCCACTCGAACGTCCGCCGTCCCGGAAAGTCGTACGCGGACACCAGCCAGGCCGGCGCGAGCCCGATGACGAGGGACAAGACCCCCACGCCGAGCATGAGAATGGCGGAGTTCCCGACGTACACGAGCAGGACCGTATCGACCAGGTGGCCCCACATTGGGCTCCCGCGCCCGAACACGCCGAACAGGATCACGACGAGCGGCAGGGACGTCAGGGCCACTACCACCAGGGCGGAGGCACTCCACCGTGTGAGACCCCCCCGGGAATCCCCCCGCCACCAAAGACGAAAAGGTCTTATCGCCAGCCCGCCCGGTCGAAGACCATGACGGCCCGCGCGTTGAGCTCGCCCAGAACGGAGAGATTCAGGGTATCAGCACGAAATTCCCCCCAACCGGTGAGGGTCTCCGCCCACTCGATTCCGGGCTTCACCGGATACTCATAGTTGGCTTCGGCGTACCCGGTCTGGGCTTCGGTGTCCGTCAGGAACTCCAAGAGCCGAAGCGCATTTTCCGGGTTGGGTGAATGAGCGGTCACGCCGGCGCCACTCACGTTCATGTGGGCGCCGCGATCGCCTTGGTTGGGAAAGAAGACGCCCACTTTGTCGGCGAGCGCACGGTCGCGTTCGTCCTCGCCGTTGAACAGGAGCCCGAGGTAGTAGGTGTTCACGATGGCGATGTCACCCACGCCCGCCGCTACGTCCCTGACCTGATCGCGATCGGAGCCCTGCGGTGTGCGGGCCATGTTCTGGACGACGCCCTCCGCCCAGCGTTCGGCTTTCTCGTCGCCGTGGACGGCGATGATCGAGGCGAGGAGGGACTGGTTGTAGATGTTTTCGGAGCTGCGCACGAGGATCTTGCCCCGCCACTTGGGGTCGGCGAGGTCTTCGTAGGTCGAAAGATCCTCGGGCGAAACGCGATCCTTGGAGTAGACGATCACTCGACCCCGCTGGGTCAGGCCATACCAAAAACCGTCGGGATCCCTCAGATGGTCGGGCACATTCGTTTGGAGCGTCTCCGAGGAGACCGCACGGAGGAGCCCGCGCACTTTCGCTCGCTGGAGCCGCCCCGCATCCACGGTGACCAGGAGGTCCGCTCTCGTGTCGGCGCCCTCGGTCTCGAGGCGGGTGATCAACTCGTCGGCCGATGCGGTCTGGACGTTCACCCGGATACCCGTCGACTCGGTGAAACGTCGAAAGAGCTCTTGATCCGTGTCGTAATGCCGGTGGCTATAGACGTTCACGACGCCGGCATCTTCGGAGGCTCCGTCAGAACCCCCATCCCCGGAACAAGCCGCCAAGATGACGACCCCGACGGCCATCCAAAGGCGAGCCCTGGTAAAGCACTTCATTGAGTGTCCCTCCTGATGGGCGTGTGCTAGTTGAGAACCAATCTCATCTAGCGAACAAGAAGATCGGCTGGACGGACGTCCCATGCAAGTGAGGGGCTTTTGGGGATCGTCCCGAGAGTCCCCCCGGGGTTCCCATCGAGGCATTGGCGCCCCCTTCCCCCCGGGGTATCTTTCATGGCTTACCAGCTCTGTCCTATCGTGGCGGGGCCTAGATAAACCGAACATCTACGACCACACCCTGGAGTGCTCTTTGGCCAACTACACCCACGCAGTGATCCCCTCGGGCGGAGACAGAATCACCCGCGAGGATGGGGAGTTGGTGGTGCCGGACCGGCCGATCATCCCCTTCATCGAAGGCGATGGCATCGGTCCCGACATCTGGCGTGCCACGCAGGCCGTCATCGACGCGTCCGTCGAGCACGCTTACGGGGGTACGCGGCAGATGGTCTGGATGGAGATCTACGCCGGTGAAAAAGCCAATGAAAAAACAGGCGAATGGATTCCGGAGGAGACCTTCGAGGCGCTCCGGGAGTTCAGAGTCGGTATCAAGGGGCCGCTCACCACGCCGGTAGGTGGGGGGATCCGCTCTCTCAACGTGACGCTGAGGCAGGTACTCGATCTCTACTCCTGCATTCGTCCGGTGCGTTGGATCGAGGGGGTTCCGTCTCCCATGAAGCGGCCAGAGAAGCTCGACGTCATCATCTTTCGGGAGAACACGGAGGATGTCTACGCGGGAATCGAGTGGGCTTCGGGCACCCCTGAGGCCGAAAAAGTTCGTGACTTCCTGGTGGAGGAGCTGGGTGCGAATATCCGCGAACACAGCGGAATCGGGATCAAGCCGATCAGCCCTTTTGGTACGAAACGCCATGTGGCAGCGGCGATTCGTTATGCACTGGACCGGGACCGGCGCACGGCCACACTCGTCCACAAGGGCAACATAATGAAGTTCACCGAGGGCGCCTTCCGTGACTGGGGATATGAGGTGGCTGCGGAGGAATTCGCCGACAGCACCATCCGCGAGTCCGCCGTTTGGGACGGGGCTGATGCGACCGGTAAGCTTGTGATCGGCGACCGCATCGCCGATGCCATGTTCCAACAGGTCTTGCTGCGTCCGGATGAATATGACGTGCTCATAACGCCGAACCTGAACGGCGACTACCTGTCGGATGCGTGTGCTGCCCAAGTGGGCGGCTTGGGAATGGCGCCCGGCGCAAACGTGGGGGACGACATCGCGTTGTTCGAGGCTACGCACGGTACGGCACCCAAGTACACGGACCAGGACAAAGTGAACCCGGGGTCGTTGATCCTTTCGGCGGTCATGATGCTCCAACACATGGGCTGGGACGAGGCCGCCGAGGCCGTACTGCGGGGTATGGAAGGTGCGGTGGGCGCTAAGACGGTGACCTACGACCTCGAACGGCAGATGGACGGAGCCCGGGTTCTGAAGACGTCAGAGTTCGGCCAGGCCGTCATCGAGCATATGTAAATGGGAGCCCAGACCTCTATGAACGTTGGTTGTGTGTCATCGGCCGGTGCGGTCAGCCACGACACTCCGCTCCTGGTTCTTCCCGTGCACGAGCCCGAGGAGGAGTCCGAGGCCCCGAAAGCCGAGGTGCTCGCCCCAGAGGGGCTTTCGAATGTACTTTCTGGCGCTTTTCCTGTGGAGGATCTAAAGCACAAGCCCGGTGAGAGCGCCTTGGTTTATCTGAACGAGGGTGGCGGCCCCCGGCGTGTGTTACTTCTCGGAGCCGGGAAAGCTTCGGGCTTCGATCTCGAGGCGACACGGCGCTTTGCGGGCCACGCAGTTCGGGCGGCCGAGTCGGTCGGAGTCTCGGGCCTCACCACGTATCTCGGATCGGATGTGTCCGCGGATGCGGTTCAAGCCGCCACGGAAGGCGCCGTCTTGGCGGCTTGGCGATTCACGGAGATGAAGAGCCCGGACCAGGGCGACGCTCCCACCGATGTGGAGGATTTCGAGGTCATGGTCGACCCCGAGGACCTCGACACAGCCGAGGCAGGGGTCCAGGTGGGTGGCGTCGTGGGACGGGCTGCCAACTTCGCTCGGACGCTGCAGTCGCGACCGGGAAACGTCGCGACGCCTTCGCATCTGGCCGACGAAGCGTCGAGAATGGCCGGTGAGCATGGCCTGGAGGTCACCGTCATGGGCCCCAAGGAGCTCGAGGCCGAGCGCATGCACGCGCTCCTGGCGGTCGCTCAGGGATCGGAGGAAGAACCGCGCCTGATCGTGCTGCGCCACAACGGTGGGAGCGACGACGAAGCGCCTTTGGTCCTGGTCGGAAAGGGGCTCACGTTCGATGCGGGCGGGATCTCGATCAAGCCGGCCAGCGGTATGGAGGAAATGATCTTCGACATGTCCGGGGGTGCCGCGGTCATCGGGGCGATGCAGGCCATCGGCGAGTTGAACGTTCCTCTGAATGTGGTGGGGATCGTACCCTCGTCCGAGAACCTGCTCAGCGGACGGGCCATGAAACCGGGCGACATCATCCGGTCGCGGGAGGGTAAGACCATCGAGGTGGTCAACACCGATGCCGAGGGCCGCTTGATTCTTGCGGATGCCCTCTCCTACGCCCAGGGTTTCGACCCGGCGGCGATCGTCGACTGTGCGACGCTCACGGGGTCAGTGGTCATTGCATTGGGTCACCACGCCGCAGCCGTTTTCGGCACGGACGAGGAGCTGATCGGCGAGTTGAGAGAGGCCGGAGACCGGTCTGGGGAGCGCTGTTGGCCTCTCCCGCTCTGGGACGACTATCGGCGGCAGATCGATAGCAGCGTGGCGGACCTCGCCAACGTGGGAGGCCGCCCAGGAGGGAGTATTACCGCGGCTTGTTTCTTGAGGGAATTCGTGGGGGAATGCCGTTGGGCGCATCTCGATATCGCGGGTACGGCTTACGGCGAGGGCAAGCTCTCGTACCAGCGGAAGGGCGCGTCTGGCTTCCCCACGAGGCTTCTTGTGGATTGGGTGCGGAGTCGAGCGCGGTGAAGCGCCCGCTCCCACGATCCCCCGCGCCCCGGGCTCACAAGGCCGGGGCGTTCTACGTTGGAGTACGAGCGATTTTTCTTGCGGCTTTCGTCCCGTCGGTGTCCGTTGCCCAAATTCCGGGAATCGCGGGCCCACTCCGGGATACGGTTTCGGCCGTTGCCGACTCCACCGGACAGGCGCAGGGACTGGCTGAGGGCGATTCCACCGCGATCCTCGCCGATTCCACCGCGATCCTCGCCGATTCCACTGCGATCCTGGCCGATTCCACTGCGATCCTGGCTGATTCCGCTGCAATCCTCGCCGATTCAGGACGGGTGGTGCCCAAGAGACTGCCGGTGATCTCCTCCGGCCCGGGGCCCTCCTACGGCTTGGCCGTTTGGTCTTGGGATCTCGACGCACTTCTTTCGACGAGAGCGGTCACCCTAGCCGAGCTCGTCGCCCTCATTCCCGGCGTGATCGCCCTGAAGGGGGGTGACTACGGGACCCCGGTCACCGTGATGGCCTTCGGGGCGGGAGGCGGCCGTGTCCGGGTCATGTGGGATGGCTTCGAGTGGGTGCCCCTCGGGGGTGCCGTCCCGGACCTCTCCCGAATCGGTATCGCGGGCTTGGAGGAGGTTCGCGTGGAGCGACACCCGGGAGAGTTACGCATCGAGCTGAGGACCAGGGAGCCGACCGGCGTGGAACCCACCACCGTGGTGCACGTCGGGACCGGCGATCTGGGGACCAACCTTCTCAGTGGGGTGTTCGCCCATCCCAATGCCTTCGGGGGGGCGTTCACCCTCGCCTTCGACCGTGTGGAGACACGAGGACCCGGCCTGGCGGCCGGCGGTTCCTTGAGCGGCGTGGCGCTCCGATACGCGGTTCCGGTGGGGGATCGAGGGGGCGTGGTGGCGGAGATGCGGCGATTCGCTCCCCGCACGGACGTCGCCGACCTCATCACCGGCCTGACGAGAAATGACTGGAATGTTCGAGCACGGTGGCGTCTCGCCGAGGGGTTGATCGGGGAGGGCTATTGGGGTGCGTCGTCGTTGGCCGGGGGCCCCGAGGAGCCGGTTTACGGTGCGCTCGATACCCGTCGTACCCAGCTCGGCCTTCGAACGAAGTACACCTACGGAAGCTTCTGGGCGCAGGGCGCCGCACGGCGATTTTCCGGCCACGGCATTCAGGGTGAGAATTATGAGGTGGCGGCCGGGGGCGCCCGCGCTTCCGGTGCCTCACTGGATGCTTCGATGCGAGTCGAGCGTTGGGTCGGTCAGTACGTCAGCTCCTGGAGGGCAAGGGTAGAAACGGCGTCGCTCAAGGGATTTTCGCTCTTCGCCACCTATGAGGATGGAGAGACGGGAGCGCCGTTCGTGTCAGAATATGAGGCCTACCTCCGGTCTCTGAGGCTCGGCCCACCGATTCAGGCTGAGCCTACCGAAAAGCCGCGTCCACGCTTCACGAAGCGCACCGGAATCCGAGCCGGTGGCAGGTTCTTCGGGCGAGGTCTGAGCCTCTCCGGAGCCTGGCTGTCGATGGAGGTGGATTCGCTCCGGCCCCTCAGGTTCGCTCTCGATCCCGGCGGCATCTCGTCGCCCGGTGGTACCCTTCGGGGATTCGAGGCGGCGGTCCGCGTGCCACTTCCCTTGTCGGGCTTCACGCTCGAGGGGGCGGTGCAAGCGTGGGATCGTGATCTCGCCTACCTTCCGAGGCGTCTCTGGGACGGGGCGCTCACGTATCACGGGATCTTCAAGGAATCGCGGAATCTGGAATTATGGGGCGGACTGGGGGCCACCAGCCGAGATCCCATGCCGATCGGGATTTTGGAGCCCGGTGGGGATCCCACCGTCCCCGATCTCATCGTGGTGCCGAGTTCGGAGGAGTGGTACTTCCATATTCAGGTGCGAATCGTCACGGTGAACATCTTCATCCGATGGGAGAACATCCTGGGCAAGAGCGACAACGTGGACTTCCCGGACCGTCAACAGCCTCGATTCCGGACGATTTACGGTGTCCGTTGGGTCATGAACAACTGATGCGGACTCCTGTGAGGCGACATGCGATTCTCGGGATACGCAGGTGATCAGAAGCATGACGGGCTTCGGAGAGGCCGAGGAGGTGACCGAGGCCGGCGTCGTGCGTGTCGAGATCAAGACGGTCAACCATCGGTTTTTTAATGTGAACCTGCGCACCCCCTCCGGTTTCGATCGCTTCGAGGGCGACATCCAATCCTGGCTCCGGCCTTTGCTGAGTCGGGGTCACGTTACGTACACGCTGTCCGTTGTGCGAGATAGAACAGCGCCGGACGACACGCTCCCAGAGTTGGATCTGGAGCGCGCGAAGCGGTACCGCGAGCTTCTCGAAACCCTACGACGTGAACTCGGCGTCGAGGCTCCGGTAGATCTCACGCACATCTCCCGTTTCGGTGAGATTTTCCGGGCTCCGGAGCGGGAAGACGCGTCGGCCCAGGTGGAGCCTGAGGTGATCCAGAGGTTGACCCGATCCGCTGCCGCGGAGGTCGTGGCATTGCGGGAAGCCGAAGGTGCCCGGCTCCAACGAGACCTGGAAGAACGTCTTGCGGCCATCGAGGAGGCACTGGTCCGGGTCGAGGCCCGTGCTCCGGAGCGCTTGGTCGCTGAGCGCGACCGGTTGCGGGCCGCCGTGGCCGAGCTCACCGAGACGCACACCGTCGACGAGGACCGCCTGGCGAGGGAAATCGCGTACCTTGCCGAGAAGTGGGATATCAATGAAGAGATCGTACGATTCCGCTCACACGTCGAGCTGTTCAATGAGGCACTACAGGCCGAAGCGGGTGAGCCAGTCGGGAAGAGACTCGGCTTCCTGGTCCAGGAGATGAACCGGGAGGCCAACACCATCGGGTCCAAGGCCAACGACTCCCAGATCACACAGGCGGCCCTCACGCTCAAGGAAGAGGTCGAACGCCTTCGGGAGCAGTTGGAGAACGTCGAGTGAGTTCTCTCGTGCACCGGACCTGTCCCATCGTGCTCTCGGCGCCGAGCGGGGCCGGCAAGACCACGATCGCGAGAGCTTTGGTCAGGGACAGCGAGGACGTTGTCTTCTCGGTTTCCGCGACCACACGGCCCGCACGGGACGGAGAGGCGGATGGCGTCGACTATGATTTTCTGTCCGAGACGGTTTTCCGCGCGATGATCGAGGCGGACGAATTCGTCGAATGGGCCGAGGTGCATGGCCACCTGTACGGAACATCTCGTCGGGCGCTTCAGGCCGCCCTCGACGAGGATCGGTTCCTGATCCTGGATGTCGACGTTCAGGGTGCGATGCAGATGCGCGAGCGGGTTCCGGACGTGGTGCTCGTGTTCGTGCTCCCGCCCTCGGCGGACGCTCTGGTGGAGCGGCTCGCGGAGCGGGGCACCGAGGGAGAGGACACCGTGGCCCAGCGGATCGAAAACGCACGCGCCGAGCTCGAGCAGGCGTCCCGATTCGACTATATCGTGATCAACGAGAACCTTGATCAGGCTATCGAAGAGGTTCGGAGCATCGTGTCCGCCGAGGGCCGTCGGGCGGATCGGGCCATCGACTTATCGGACAGGATTCGCCAACTTCAAGCTCAGATCGATCGAATTCTCGCGGAAGATTTCGTTTCCCCGAGAAAGTAAAACGACGTAAACGCCTGAAATAGAACAACTTAGTGGGCTTGGCCCAGGAGCTTTACCATGCGCGTATTTACCCCCGACGAGGCCGCCGAACACACGCAGAGTAAATATCTCGGCGTCCTGGTGGCGGCAAAGTACGCTCGGGAGCTCAATTCCCTGCCCCGAGAGACCCTCCCCCTGGGGGAGGAGAAGAAACTCACCACCAAAGCACTCGAGGCGCTTGTTTCGGGTCAGATCGAGTTTCGCCTGGTCAGTCGCAGGCGTCAGGAGCGGTAGACAGGCCTCAACAGGCCTTCCCGGAAGCGGGCCACTCACTGCGCGACGGGTGGCCGGACGCGGGTCCAGCCAGGAGCGAGTGTTGCCCGGACGTGTACTTCATCCTCGGCGCCCGTGGGAGGGACGACGGATTGTCCTCGGCGTCACCGGAGGTATCGCCGCCTATAAGGCGGTCCAGCTCGCTCGAGACCTCACGCGCCTCGGTGCCGAGGTGGACGCGGTCCTTACGCCCGGCGCGCAACGGTTCGTCCAACCTCTTTCGTTCGAGGGGGTTACGGGCCGCTCCTCGGCAACCGAGCTCTTTTCCACCGAGGGAGCCGCTCTCCACATCAAGCTCGGGTCCGAAGCCGACGTAGTATGTGTGGCCCCGGCCACGGCGGACCTCATTGCCCGTGCGGCTCAGGGGCGGGCTGACGATCTGCTCACCACGACGCTACTTGCCACGAGGGCGCCGGTGCTCATCTGTCCGGCGATGAACGACCGGATGTATTCCCACCCGCAGACGCAAGCCAACCTCCGCCACCTACAGGAGGCGCTGGCGTACCGTATAGTCGGCCCCGCCACCGGCCCTCTGGCGGCCGATGAGGGGAGCGGCCCAGGACGGATGCTGGAGCCGCACGAGATCGTCGAAGAGATCGGCCGAGCGCTGTCGGGGGCGTCACCGCTGCGGGGAAAGAAGGTTCTCATCACGGCCGGCCCCACCCGGGAGGCTATCGATCCCGTGAGGTTCATCGGCAATCGATCCTCGGGCCGGATGGGGTTCGCCCTTGCGGCCGCGGCTTGGCGACGGGGAGCGGACGTGAAGGTCGTGGCGGGCCCCGTGTCGCTGCCGGTGCCCTATGGGGTGGAGGTGCTCCCCGTCGAAACCGCCCGGGAGATGCTCGAGTGCGTGTCGGAGCACCTTCCGGAGGCCGACGTATCGGTTTTCGCTTCGGCGGTTGGCGATTACCGCCCAGCCAAACCCTCGAAAGAAAAACTTAAGCGAGCCGAGGTGGGATCGAAGATGACCCTCACGCTCGTCGAGAATCCGGATGTGGCGGGGGAGACCCGCGCGTTGCGCAAGACCGGCGCGGTTTCGGTCGGGTTCGCCCTCGAGACGAGGGCCCTTTTGGAAAATGCTCGGGCCAAGCTCGAGTCCAAGGGTTTCGATCTGATCGTGGCCAATGAAGTGCAGGCGGACGGTGCCGGATTCGAAGTGGACACGAATCAAGTGGTCTTGCTCGGCGCGGATGGGGAGACCGAGGAGCTGCCGCTTTTGACCAAGGACGAAGTCGCGGAGATCATTCTCGATCGTATTTCAACGCTCATGGAATCCAGCGGGTGAGTGCAGAGCCGAAGGATATCCGAGACGTTGTGCGTTTTCTTCAGCAGGGTGCGGACTTGGGCCTCGGTGAAATTTTTCTGGAGAGGCTCACGCGAAACGAAGCACTCATGGCCGTCGCCGAGGCTCGTAGCGGCGCCAAGACGGTAGGGACGGGCGCGGCGAAACACGAGACGGGCGCCGCGAAACACGAGACAGCCGCCGGGAAACACGAGACGGCCGCTACCGCTCCGCGCGAGGGGGAGTGCGTGGAGGCCTCGGTGCCCGACAGCGATCTCATGCGCCTGCAGTACACGGAGCTGAAGACGGTGGCCGAGTCCTGCCAAAGGTGCCGGCTGGCCAAGGGCAGGACCCAAGTCGTCTTCTCCGATGGAAACCCACAGGCGCGCCTCATGGTGGTGGGGGAGGCGCCCGGCGCCAACGAGGATCGCACCGGTCTGCCTTTCGTCGGCCAGGCGGGCAAATTTTTGGATCTTTTGCTCGCGGCGGTGGATCTCTCCCGAGAGGACTCGGTCTACATCTGCAACGTCCTCAAGTGCCGGCCGCCCGGAAATCGTGACCCCATGGCCGACGAAATCGAGCTTTGCTCACCCTTTTTGAAACGGCAGATTGCCCTGGTTGCGCCGGAGGTTATTCTGGCTGTCGGTACCTTCGCAGCGCAGCTGCTCACCGGGTCCGACCGACCGCTCGGAAAGCTCCGAGGCTCGGTGTACTCCTATGAGGGCGTGCCGTTGGTGGTCACGTATCACCCTGCCGCGCTGCTGAGAAACGCGGGCTGGACCCGTTCCACCTGGGACGATCTCCAGCTCCTTCGACAGGTCATGGACGGAAGCTGATGGAGACTGCGTCAATCCCGGCCGCGCTGCCAGAATCCGATCGGCAGGCGCCGTACTCGTTGGAGGCCGAGATCTCGGTCCTCGGCGGTATGCTCATCGACAACGATGCGGTCGCGAAGGCGGTCGAGGTCGTCGATGACTCCATGTTCTACCGGGAGGCCAACCGCCGTCTCTTCCGAGGTATGGTACGGCTCTTCGAGCGCAGCGTCGTCGTCGACGTCATCACGCTCAATGAGGAGCTCAAGAACACGGGTGAGCTCGAATCTGCGGGTGGGGCGGTCTACCTCGCCGAACTCCTCGACGCGGTCCCGACCGCGGCCAACATCGAATACCATGCTCGAATCGTCCGCGACAAGGCGATGCTCAGGCGGCTCATCGATGCCGCGTCCGACATCATCCGGGACGTCCACGCCCAGGGGGAGCGCTCCGTCGAGGAGGTCCTGGATCTAGCCGAGCAGAGGGTATTCCGCGTGGCCGAGAGCCACGACCGCCAGGGCTTCGTCTGGATCAAGGAGATCCTCTGGCCGACGTTTGAGCACATCGAGCGTCTTCAGGAATCCGCCGATGGAATCACCGGGATCCCGACGGGCTTCAAGGACCTGGACCGGATGACCACCGGATTCCAAAACGGGGATCTGGTGATCGTCGCGGGACGCCCCTCGATGGGAAAGACGTCCTGGGTTCTCAACGTGGCTCAGAGCGCGGCCATCGAACACAACATCACGGTCGCGATCTTTTCGCTGGAGATGTCCAAAGAGCAATTGGTGCAGCGTTTTCTTTGCGCTGAGGGCCGGGTCGACGCGCAGAGGCTCCGGCGCGGAAAAATGAGCCCCGAGGAGTACCAGCGGCTAGCCGCGGCCGCCGGGCATTTGAATACCGCGCCGCTCTGGATCGATGATTCGCCTGGGAACACGGTCCTCGAAATGAGGGCGAAGGCGCGACGCCTGAAGGCCGAGACCGATCTGGGGCTCCTCATCATCGACTATATGCAGCTCATGTCGGGTGGGACCCGCACGGAGAACCGGGTTCAGGAAGTGAGCGAGATCTCGAGGGGCCTCAAGGCCCTCGCGAGGGAGCTGAACATTCCCGTCATCGCACTGAGCCAGCTCAGCCGGGCGCCGGAGCAGCGCACCGACCGACGGCCACAGCTCTCGGATCTCAGGGACAGTGGATCCATCGAGCAGGATGCCGATCTGGTCATGTTTCTGTACCGTCCCGAGTACTATTTTGGCCCGGTGGACAAGGACGGGAACTCGCTCGACGGGAAGGCGGAGCTGATCATCAGCAAACAGCGGAACGGACCGACGGGTTTGGTCCACCTCTACTTCCACAAGGCTTACACCCGCTTCGATTCCGTGGCCAGCAAATCGGTGGGGGATATGGGGCCGGGGCCCGGAGGGCGCGACGGTCCGTGAGCCCGCCTTCCGGCGACGCATCCGATTCGGAGGAGGGAGAGCTCAAGGTCGGTGTGGTGGTGCCGGCAGCGGGGTGCGGGCAGCGCATGGGAGGGTTGGCCAAGCCGTTTCTCGAGCTCTGCGGTGAGCCGGTTTTGATGCGGGCCTTGAGGCCTTTTCTCGATCACCCTGCGGTGCAGGAGGTGATCGTTTCTCTTTCACCCGATCATGCCGAGTCCCCCCCCGCCTGGTTGATCGAAGCCGATCGGAGAATCCGTGTGGTCGCCGGTGGCGAGACGCGGCGGGACTCCGTTTGGGCAGGCCTTCAGGAGCTGTCGGACGGGCTCGATGTGGCCGTAGTCCACGACGGAGCACGTCCGTTGGTGTCTCGAGAGGTCGTCGGACGCTGTATCGCGGTCGCGGAGCGCGGAGCGTGCGGCGTTGCCGGTGTGCCGGCAGTCGACACGATGAAAGAGGTCGACGAAGACGGCGTGGTGGTGGCCACGCCGGATCGGTCGCGCCTCTGGCACGCCCAGACGCCTCAGGCGTTTCCGCTCGATGTGATCATGGCCGCGTACCGCCGGGCCTTCGCGGAGGATTTTCCCGCGACCGACGACGCGGCTCTCGTGGAGAGGCTAGGAGGCCGGGTGGTGATGGTCGAGTCGTCGGCGGACAATCTGAAGATCACCCGGCCGGAGGATCTCGAGATGGCGCGCTTGATGTTGTCCGCCCCTGAAGAACCCCCCACCACTCTCTGACGGCGTGGCAGCTCTCAGAGTGGTTGATTTCCGGGAGGGCACACGGGCGCCAGATACCCTCGACGCCGTGCTGCACCACCTGAGGCTGGGAGGTTTGCTGGCGTATCCGACGGAAACGGTGTACGGATTTGGCGGCCTACCGACCCCCGCGGTCATCAAGAAACTCCGGGCACTCAAGAAGCGTGAAGCGGCGAAGCCCATGCTGCTCTTGGTTGAGGACACGGAGGCAGTGAGTGATCTGACCTGGACGCCCGAGGCGATCGAGTTGGCAGCCGTCTTCTGGCCGGGCTCCGTCACGCTTGTTTTGGCGGACCCGAGGGCCCGGTATCCGGAGGGGGTCAGAGGAGCGGACGGGGGCGTCGCGGTCCGCGTGAGCCCCCACCCGTTGGTTCGAGATTTGGTCTCGGGAATCGGTGGCCCCATTTTATCAACCAGTGCCAATCGGTCCGGCGAGGCTCCAGCCTTGGATGCCCAGGGTGCTCTGAGCGCTGCTCTCGCGGCCGGGGCCGGAGAGGATTTGTGGGTTCTCGACGGGGGAGTCCTCGAGCCCTCTCCGCCGTCCACTATCATCGATTGCTCGGGGCCAGAGCCAGTGGTTTTACGAGAAGGCACGATTCCTCTTGGGCGGGTTCGGTGCGTACTTCCTGGAATCCATGACCGGAAATGACATGAAAGATCAGGCCGACTTCAGACTCCTGTTCGTGTGCACGGGCAACACGTGCCGGAGTCCGTTGGCTCAGGCGATCGCCGAACGTTCGGCGGAGCGGCGGGGCTGGGACGACGTAGAAATCCGATCGGCGGGCGTCTCGGCGGCCCGGGGCGATGAGGCCAGCGAGGGAGCTCGGGTCGCGGCCGAGTCGGGCGGGCTCAGCCTGGAGGGACATCGGACCACACCGCTGGACACGGAGCTGGTGGCTTGGGCCAGCCTTATCCTCACCATGGGACCGCACCACGCCGATGCCGCCGAGGCCCTCGGGGGCCATGGCAAGGTGTGGATGCTCGCCGACTTTTCCGTGGGAGATGAGAAATCCGGCGGACCCGGGGTCCCCGACCCCTTCGGTGGAGACGCGCAAGCCTACCGTGAATGCCTGGCGTCGCTCGAGGGCTTGGTCGAGGCCGCGCTC
This sequence comes from Gemmatimonadota bacterium, assembly GCA_022564055.1. Lineage (GTDB taxonomy): Bacteria > Gemmatimonadota > Gemmatimonadetes > Longimicrobiales > Gaopeijiaceae > UBA822. The sequence goes on along the minus strand of JADFMD010000017.1, from coordinate 30,037 downwards.
GGACGTGTCGACGCCGATTTCCTCCATCCGAAAAACGAGGCCGCTCCGTGAGCCCCCTGACGGCCCAAACGCGGGTGTTCGTTATTCTGGGTGATCCGGTTGAGCACTCGCTTTCGCCCGTGATTCAGAACGCGGCTTTTCAGGAGGCCGGGGTCGATGGGGCTTACGTTGCGCTGCACTGCGATGCCGACCGGATGGTCGGGTTCATGTTGGGCCTCGGCGGGGCCGGAGGCGGAGGAAACGTCACCCTTCCCCATAAGGAAAAAGCTGCTTCGGTCCTCGACAAACCGTCCGAGGCCGTCCGTCGGACGGGGGCGTGTAACACGTTTTGGGGCGAGGATGGAAAGCTCTGTGGGGACAACACGGACGTCGAGGGCTTCGGGCGAGCACTGCGGAACTTTCTCGGCGGTAGCCCAGCGGGCTACCGGGTGCTCATGCTCGGGGCGGGAGGCGCGGCCCGCGCGGCGCTGCTCAGCCTTGTAGATGCTCAGGCCGAGGACGTATTGCTTCTCAATCGGACGGTTGAGCGGGCCCGAGCGGTGGCGCGTAGGATTGGCGGGGATCGGGTACGCGTGGCCGAGAGTCGGTCTGATGTGGATGCAGGCGACTTCGATTTGGTTGTGAATACGACCCGCCTCGGGCTTGGCAGCGACGACGAGCTCCCACTCGACCTGGAACGCCTGTCCCGCGCGGGTGCCGTAATCGATCTCGTCTATGGCCCCGGCCAAACGCCATTCGTGACGGCGGCCAAACGCCTCGGGATTCCCGCCGTGGATGGAGGAGAGATGCTCGTGCACCAGGGCGCCGTGTCCTTCGAACGCTGGTGGGGCGAGCCCGCTCCGATCGACGCTATGAGACGCGCCTTGGAAGCCGCCCTGTCTGGGCACAGCCGCGCGTGAATGGCCGAGCGCTGGCCACCGAGCTTCTGGGTTTTTTTCTTCCGGCGGTTTGCCTTGGCTGCCGAGACCACCTTCCCCTGGAGCGTTCGGCGGAGTTGGTCTGCGGTGCTTGCCGCACCCGCCTTCGGGGCGCCCCGTGGCCGCGCTGCCCCCGATGCGGATTTCCGGTTGGATCAGGCGCCATTGCCGCCGATTCCTGCGTCGAATGCGCTGGATGGTGCCCAGAGCTTTCGGCCGCCGCCTTCGCAGTCGTTTTGCGGCCTCCGGCAAACGCCCTCGTGCACGGCTTGAAATATGACGGGTGGAGCACCCTGGCGGGGCTCATGGGTGAGCGCATGGCTCGATGTGCGATTCCTCGCGATTTGGTGTCGGAGCCGTACGTCGTCGTCCCGATTCCGACCACTCGCCGCCGAGCCCGAGCCCGCGGATATAACCAGGCGCGGTTGCTCGCGGAGGCCATCGCGGACCGGGTCGACATGCCCCTGGTCGACGCATTGGAACGCCGCCACGGAGGGGCGACCCAGGTCGGGTTGCACCCCGCAGCGCGGCGGGCTAACGTCAAGCGAGCGTTTGCGGTTCGGGCTGAAGCGCGAGCCACGCTCACGGGTGCCCGAGTCCTACTGGTCGACGATGTGCTGACAACCGGATCCACCGCGATGGAGGCGGCTCGACCACTCGTCCAGGCGGGGGCGACGAAGGTCTTCCTAAGTACTTTTGCCCGTGCCTTACCCTATTTGGAATAATCCCATCAAGCGTAATACGAAGAGGAGGCGAGTGGATGCCAATCCGCGTTGCCATCAATGGATTTGGCCGTATCGGCCGTAACGTTTTGCGATCGGTCCAGGCGTCCGACGATTCCGGGATCGAGATCGTCGCCCTGAACGATCTCACCGACAACGAAACGCTCGGTCACTTGTTGAAGTACGACTCGGTGCACGGGGTGTTTCCCGGGAAAGTGACCGCGAGTGACGCTGGCCTGGAGGTCGATGGCCGCGCCATCAAGGTCTTATCCGAGCGTGACCCAGCCGCCCTGCCATGGGCCGAGTTGAGTGTCGATATCGTCGTCGAGTCGACGGGGTTCTTCACGAAGAGAGACCAGGCCGCCAAACACCTCGACGCCGGGGCCAAGAAGGTGATCATCAGTGCTCCGGGTAAGAACGAGGACATCACGATCGTCATGGGCGTCAACCACGCCAAGTACGATCCGGCGGAGCATCATGTCATTTCCAACGCGAGTTGCACGACGAACTGTCTCGCGCCGGTGGTGAAGGTCCTGATGGAGGAATTTGGATTTCGTCGAGGATTGATGAACACGGTGCACGCCTATACGAACGACCAGGCCCTGTTGGACGGGCCCCACTCGGACAAACGGCGGGCCCGTGCGGCGGCCCTTTCGATGATTCCTACTACGACGGGTGCCGCAAAGGCCACGGCCCTGGTGATCCCCGAGGTCGAGGGCAAACTAGACGGGATGGCCCTGCGTGTTCCGACGCCGAACGTGTCGGTGGTGGACCTCGTTGCCGAGCTCGAGACGGAGACGACGGAGGAAGCCGTAAACGACGCGTTCCGGCAGGCCGCCTCCGGTTCGCTGGCCGGAATACTCGACCTCTGTGACGAGCCGCTCGTGTCGATCGACTTCACCGGGAACCCTCATAGCTCCATTGTGGATGGTCTCAGTACCAAGATCATCGATGGGGGCCTGGTGAAGGTCCTCTCCTGGTATGACAACGAATGGGGATACTCGCAACGGGTGGTGGAGCTGGCGGCCTACATCGGCGAGCGGCTGCAGTAGTCCCGAATGACCAAGAAAACGCTCAAAGACTGTCCCCGGGAGACCCTCACCGACCAAGTCGTTGTCGTGCGGGTCGATTACAACCTACCACTCGATCCGAATGGCGAAGTCGTCGAGAATACGCGTCTCGTCCGAACCCTGCCCACGATTCAGTATCTTGTGGAGGCGGGGGCGAAGGCGGTCCTGCTGTCTCATTTGGGCCGACCCGGAGGGCGACCGGATCCAGCCCTCTCCCTCCGTCCGTTGGCCGGAAAGCTCGAGGAAGTCCTCGGGTCTCCCGTGGATTTTTGCGCAGCGACCACTGGCCCCCTCGCACGTGATGCCGTGCAACGGATGGAGCGTGGAGATGTCCTGCTCCTCGAAAACACTCGCTTCTGCCCCGAGGACAGGGGAAACGACGCGGCGTGGGCAGAGGAGATCAGTTTCGGGTCGAAACTCTTCATCAATGACGCCTTTGGAACCGCCCACCGCACGCATGCCTCGACCAAGGGCATCGCCGACGCCGTAAGGGCCGGTGGAGGAGAGGCGGTGGCCGGGTTTCTGTTGGAGAAGGAGCTCCGTTTTCTCTGTGATGCCATAGCCGATCCGGAGCATCCTTTCGTGGCGATTATCGGCGGCGCGAAAATCTCGAGCAAGATAGACGCGATCGAGGCGTTGCTTCACGCCGTGGACCGGCTGCTCATCGGTGGGGCCATGGCCAACACCTTCTTCAAGGCGCGGGGCTGGTTCGTGGGTGATTCTCTCGTGGAAGAAGACCGGGTCGATACTGCGCGTTCCGTGATGGATTTGGCCGGGGACAAGCTTCTGTTGCCGGTGGACGTGGTCACGGCACCGTGCCTCGTGTCCGGAGCGACTACCCGTGTGTCTGCCTGCAACGAAGTGAGGGAGGGCGAACGCATCGGGGATATCGGGCCACAGTCGGTGAAATCTTTCGCCGACGCCCTGGGGAAGGCCCGCACCGTCATATGGAGCGGGCCGATGGGCGTTTTCGAGCTGGAGCCATTCCAAGCGGGTACCTTCGACGTGGCGCGCGCCGCCGCCTCGACGGCGGATCGGGGCGCGACGGTCATCGTTGGGGGGGGAGATTCCGTGGCGGCGGCTGTGGCGGCGGGGGTCGTCGATCGCATCACCCACATCTCGACGGGTGGCAGCGCTTCCCTCGAACTCCTCTCCGGCAAAGAATTACCGGGTGTCGCGGCTCTTTCGGACCGTTAGTCAGGAGGGAATGAGGTGAGACCCAGGGTGATCGCCGGTAACTGGAAGATGCATCATGGCCCGGCTGCCACCCGCCGGTTCTTCGGCGAGTTTTCCCCACGGCTTTCCGACCCGGAGGCGACGATTTTGATTTTTCCTCCCGCGATTTCCCTTCCGGCGGCTGCCGAGTCGAGGGGAGGGCGTCCTGAGGTCAGCCTCGGCATTCAGAATATCCACTGGGAGCCCAAAGGCGCGTTCACCGGGGAGCACTCGGCCGCAATGGCGTTGGCGGCGGGTGCTCGGTTCGCTCTCGTGGGCCACTCGGAGCGGCGACACGTGTTCGGGGAGACCGACGCACAGGTGGAGCGCAAGGTGGCTGCCGCGATAGGTGAGGGCCTGGCCCCCGTGGTGTGTGTCGGAGAGACGCTGGACGAGCGCCGAGAGGCTCGGGTGGAAGAAGTCATCGTCCGGCAGTTGGATGCCGCTCTTCTCGGCGTTCCCGAGAATGCGAAAAAATCGGTTCTCGTGGCCTACGAGCCGGTATGGGCTATCGGCACCGGAGAGACGGCGACGGTGGACGACGTGGCCGAGGCGCATGGCATCCTTCGTCGCCGGCTGAAAGAGGTCCGCGGCGACGGTTTTGCCCAGGAGGTGGCCATCCTCTACGGTGGTAGCGTAAACCCGGAAAACGCGGCCGATCTGCTTTCCGTGGCGGACGTAGATGGAGTTTTGGTGGGGGGGGCGAGCCTCGACCCTGAAAGCTTCGCGAGGATCGCGGAAGCCTGCTGACTGCAAGGGTTTGCTGGTTGACACCCCAAAGTCAGGCGGCGACGTTTAACGGTTATTCCAAACCCCGGGCGATGGGCGATTCATGTACACTTTCTTGCTGCTGGTCCTAATTCTCGACGGCGTTTTTCTGGGTGTCGTGGTCCTTTTGCAGTCTGGGAAGGGTGGGGGGCTGGCCGCGATGGGCGGGGGCGCCGCCGCCACGGACGGAATCCTGGGCGGACGCCAGGCCACGACCATGCTCACGAGGGCTACGTGGACGACCGGATCCGTTTTCATGCTCCTGTCTCTGGTCCTCTCAATCATGTCGTCCCGCGCGCAAGTGCCGCAGTCGATTCTTCGCCAGGAGGCGGTACCCACCGCGCCCGCGGGTCAGCCGATTGAGCTCTTGCTCGATCAGACAGGAGACGCGGGTGACCCCTCTGGAGAGCCGACCGACGCTTCCGTAGCTGGCGACGGGAACGACTGACGGGGCGAGCTGATATGGCCCGCATCGAAGTTCCCATGCCCCAGATGGGTGAATCCATCGCCGAGGGTACGGTCTCGAAGTGGCTGAAGCAGGTCGGGGACCCGGTCGAGAAAGACGAGCCGATCCTGGAAATCTCGACGGACAAGGTCGACGCCGAGATTCCTGCACCCGAGTCGGGTACCCTCGTGGAAGTACGCATCCAGGAGGGCGAGACCGTCGAAATCGGCACGGTCATGGCCTACATCGATACCGAGGCGGGGGCGGCCATCACATCCGGCGTGGCGGAGGCGGACGCCCCCGCGGACATCGCGGATGACTCCGATGGTGGGTCCGATGGCCAGGCGAATCAGACCGTCTCCCAGAGCAGCCTTTCAGCGACCGCGGAGGTGCAGGTACGGACCCGTTCGACTCCGGTGGTGAGGAGGATCGCTGAGGAACATGGAATCTCGATCGCCGATGTTTCGGGTACGGGCTACGCCGGGCGGGTAACCAAACAGGACATGCTCGACTTCATTGAGAATGGCGCGACCGAGGCGACCACGGCGGCAACGGGCCAACCGGCGCGCACTACTCCCGCCTTTTCGGGATCATCCTCGGATTTGTGGGCGGCCTTCTACGGTGAGGTGCAGCACCCCGAGTTCCCGGTACGGAAGGGGGACCACGTCGAGCCGATGGACAAGATCCGTCGCCTCACGGCGGAGCACATGGTGTTGGCGAAGAGGGTGGCGTCCCACGTGCACTCCTTCATCGAGATCGATTTTTCCCGAGTGGATCATATCCGCGCGGCCCACAAGGGTCAGTGGGCAGAACAGGGAGTGCGGGTGAGCTATACCGCCTTCGTGGTGTGGGCGTGCTCGCGGCTGTTACGTGGGTATCCAGCCATCAACGGCACGGTTTCGGGTAACCACATCATCCATCGCGGCAGCGTGAATCTTGGGATAGCGGTAGACCTCGATCCTGGCCTGATCGTGCCGGTAATACACGACACGGACGAACTGAGCCTCATGGGGATCGGCAAGAAGATCATCGACCTTGCTGGTCGCGCCCGGTCTCGGAAGCTCATTCCTGTAGAAATCCAAGGTGCGACTTTCTCCATCACCAATCCTGGGGTCCTCGGTACGCTTGTTGGTATGCCCATCATTCCCTTGGGCACGGCCGCCATTCTCGGTACCGGGGCGATAGAGAAGCGACCCGTGGTCGTCGAGGATCCGCTCACAGGCACGGACGCCATCGCGATCCGGAAGCGGGCGCATTTTTCTCTCGCCTATGACCATCGGCTCGTCGACGGAGCCGACGCCGCGCGGTTCCTCGCGGAGCTGAAGGCTCTCTTGGAGGATTTTCCCGAGGACGCATAGGGGACCTCGAATGCATCCGCCCGTGGCGCCCACGAATGACGCAACAGCGCTGGAGGTACGGGATCTGGGTTTGATTCCGTACACCGAGGCGCTGGCCCTCCAGGCGGACCTGGTCGTGCGCCGCCGAGCGGGAGAAATACCGGATCAACTCTTGCTCCTTCAGCACCCGCATGTGATCACCCTCGGCAGCGCATCCTCCCGTTCGCACGTTCTCGCCGACGAAGCGAGGCGCCGGGACCTCGGAATCGATCTCATCGACGTGGGGAGAGGCGGCGACGTCACCTACCATGGACCCGGGCAACTCGTGGCGTATCCGATCCTCGACCTGAAGCCGGATCGGAAGGACATTCACCGGTACCTGCGCGACCTCGAGGCCGTGCTCGTACGTACTCTCGATGAGTTGGGAATCCGAGGAGAGCCCCTGCCTGACCTCACGGGCATTTGGGTGGGTGGTCGAAAGATCGCGGCGATCGGGGTGCGGGTCTCGAGTGGGTGGATCACCTCTCACGGATTCGCGCTGAACGTCTCGAACGATCTTTCCTACTTCGAGACCATCGTCCCGTGCGGTATCCAGGACGTATCCATTACCTCCGTTACTCAGGAGTTGGGGGGGGCGTTGGAGTTCACCGATATCCTCGAGTTCGTCGCCGAGGCCTTCGCCGAGATTTTCGGTCCTATCGAGCTATGTTGGCGGGCCAACAAATAGACACCCCTTGGCGGTGGGGATGGCGTCGGATTTCTCCCTGTTTTTTCTGAATTTCAAGTCCCGACAGCCCATATTTTTCCTCACAAATATCGGTCGAAACAATCTGTTTCTGAACTCTCGTAAGGACATAGAAATGACATTAACAAAAGACCGTAATATCAAATGGTTTAACGATATACAACGTAATGAAAAAAACAATTTTGTTATTGGCTCTCGAGCTTGACGTGGGCCTTCGGGGTCCCCATGATTGCTGTGCGTTTCCGATGTGGTTCGCTGATTCGATGGCGTTGGTCATCCCTTCATGCGATTCGCGAAACGTGGTCCACCGGGCGGGACGTCGCAGCGGTGGAAGATCGCCGAGGATTTGGAGCTCGGTGAACCGATGGAGGAGCCGTTGGTCTCCGTCGTAACCTCCGGAGCTCGGGGGGCTCAGGATCGCTACCACGCGAGATCGGGTAAAAAGGGAAGCGGAGTTCGCTGCCTGAAGGAAGGTGAGCCGCGAGGTGAGCCAGAGATCGGGTGGGTATCCAAGCAAGACGAAGCTTCTACCAACGAAACTGAAGCCCTCGGGACGGCTTGCCGTACCGGGGGCTTCTTTTTTTTGTCGGCTAGTCGGCGAACCTGGGGGTGCTCGGGTTCGCACCGAATCTCTGACACGCGACCTTTCCTTAAGGCGGCGGTGCGAGTTCCAGATAGTCGATGAAGCGGTCTCGCCGGTTCCGCTGTTCGTCCAACCAGATGCCGAAGCCGCTCTCGATCAGCCCATGGGAGGAGGCGCCCTCTTTCGCAGCGGCCGTCGCCAGATAATCGGCGTATTCGTTCTGCGGGTGCTCGGCGTGACCCCGCACCCATTTCCATTCGACTTCATGACGGCTCGCCACCCGATCCAACTCCTTCCAGAGCTCGAGGTTCTCGATTTTTCCGGCCTTCCGTTTCCAGCCTCGAGCTTTCCACCCCCGAAGCCATTCCGTCATGCCCTTGACCAGGTACTGGCTGTCTGACACGAACCGAACTTCGCAGGGACTCTTGCGGAGGAAGCCCAGGCCCACGATCGCACTTCGGAGGGCCATTCGGTTGTTGGTCGTGTCCGGCTCGGTAATCCAATAATCCCGCCGTACCCACCGATCTCCTGTCCAGTACTCGATCATTCCGGCCGCGCCGCCGGGGTTGGCCCGTCCCTGGAACTGGTTCCCCAGACAGGACTCGTCCGCGAAGATGGCCACCGCGAGGGTTTGGATCATGGATTCGGTCATAGCCGGTGCTGAGGTTCGTGCTCGGAAATTTCGAGAAAGGTAGGGCGGTGCGGAGGTGGATGGAACGTCCCAGCTCGCTCGCTTGACTCGATCCCTCTCGATTCTAGATTCTGGCGGCCGAATCCGTTTCGTTATTCCATGCGAACTGCGGATTTTTCTATTCATTCTACGGGCGTTTAGCCGCCGGCTGGTATGCACAAGCTCGACCCTGCGTTTCTTCTCCTGGAGGACGGCCGTCGCTTCGATGGCTACCGGCTCGGGGCTCCTGGGCCGTCGCTGGGAGAGGTGGTCTTCAATACGTCCATGACCGGGTATCAGGAAATCCTTACCGATCCCTCCTACGCCGGGCAGCACGTCGTCATGACGTATCCCCTGATCGGCAATTACGGCGTTAACGACGAGGACCGCGAGTCGGAGCATCCTCATGTCACGGGTTTCGTGGTCCGTGAAACCCCACCCCGCCATTCGTCCTGGAGGGCCACTGGGTCCCTGGAGGACTATCTCCTCGAGTGTGGCGTGGTCGGAATCGCGGGTGTCGATACGAGGGCCCTCACCCTGCACATTCGCTCGGAGGGAGCCAAACGAGGCGTCATCGCCCCGGCCAGCGCGAACGAAGCGGACCTGCTCGAGAGCGTCCTCGCGCATCCCCTCATGGAGGGTCTCGACTTGGCATGCGGCGTTTCCACCGACGTCCCCTATGAGGTCCCTGCCGTCGGTGAAGAGCGGTTTCATGTCTTCGCCTACGACTTCGGCGTGAAGGCGCACTCGCCTCGACTCCTGGCTGAACGTGGGTGCCGGGTCACGGTCATTCCGGCCGAGACACCGTTCGACGAGATCCTTTCGGAAGACCCCGACGGGCTCTTCGTGTCCAACGGTCCGGGTGATCCGTCGGCTGTGGAGAAGGCGCAGGAGGCCATTCTCGGGTTATCCGAGCGCGGCGTTCCGGTCTTCGGAATCTGTCTGGGCCACCAGCTGATCGCTCGGGCCTTCGGCGCCCAGACGTATAAACTCCCCTTCGGCCACCACGGAGCAAACCACCCTGTACGCAATCTCGATCTGAACACCGTCGAGATCACGTCGCAGAACCACGGGTTTGCCGTCGTCGTCGGTCACGAGGGGGAGATTCCGGGAGCTCCGGACCTGCGCTTGACCCACATCAATCTGTACGACGGTACGGTGGAGGGTTTGGTCCACCGGGAACGCCCGGTTTTTTGTGTCCAGTACCATCCGGAAGCTGCTCCGGGACCTCACGACAGCGTATATCTCTTCGATCAATTTACCGGGTTGATGGAGGCCCGGCTTTCGTAGGTCCAAGCGCCCCTTGACGTTCCAGCATCGACAGCGTTACCGTGGCATCGCTGCTACCGCTATTCACTGTATCTCGGAGGAAAGTGCATGACCAAGGCCGACCTCGTGGAACAGGTCGCAGAGGCCATAGGTCCTGGGATCACGAAAAAGGACTGCGCATTGGTGGTGGATGGTCTCCTGAATGCCGTCAAGCGCGCTCTTGCGAACGGTGAAAATATCGAGCTCCGCGGGTTTGGGACGTTCAAGGTGAAGAAGCGGAAGAGCCGCATGGCTCGGAACCCTCGCACGGGAGAGGGCGTTGAAGTTCCCTCGCGGAGCGTGCCGGTTTTCAAGCCCTCGAAGCATCTTCGCTCGCGCGTCAGCCAACTCGACGCGCGGGACCCGGGTTAGATCGCATCAATCGGCGCCGCCGCCGAACCGCCACCTCCGCCGGGCGCCTTCGTCCCATTCTTCGCGATTCGGCGCCACCTTTCGTCCAGACCCGCCGCCGCCCGCCCCACTTCTTCGACGGGCCACTTAACGCTTTCCTGACTGGGGACGTCTGATTTACGATGGTCGAGGATTCACGCTTGGCGTCGCCCACGGACGAAGAGCTGGTTCAGAGGGTCCGAGAAGGCGACGAGCAAGCCATGAACGTTCTCGTTGATCGCCACCATGTGGTGGTGTTTCGGACCTGTGCGGCCATCCTTAACGACGAGGACTTAGCGGCAGATGCGAGCCAGAACAGTTTTATCAAGGCCTTCAAGGCCGTCGCCCGCTTCAGGGGTGAGGCGGCCTTTCGGACCTGGCTGTTGGCCATCGCGGGCAACGAGGCCCGGGGTCTTCTACGCAAGGTCAAGCGGAGAAGAGAAGACAGGCTCGAGGACGTGGGCGTGCTTCCGTCCGGGGGAGGTGACCCTTCGGCGGAGGTCACGCTACAGTCCGAAGTCGCCCGGGTACGAGCGGTGCTGGCGGACTTGCCCGAGAAGCAGAGATTGTCTGTGAGTCTGAGAATTTTTGAGGGCTTGAGTTTTCGGGAAATCGGTGAGACCATCGATTCGACGGAGGGGTCGGCCCGGGTGAATTATCACCATGGGATTCAGCGGTTGAGGGAGTTGTTGGGGTCATGACGAAAAACGGATGCGCAGACGTGAAGGACCTCCTGCCGGAGTTGATCCGTCGTGAGCTCGAAGAGAGCGATCGCGCAGTCGTCGACGCGCATGTCTCCTCTTGTGAGTCGTGTACCGAGGAGGTCGAGTTACTCCGGAGGATCGAGGCCGCCGCGTTCAGCGCGCCCGCCTCGCTTGCCGCCGACATCAAGTCTGCGGTGGCTGCGGAGTTCGAGTCGGAAACCGGGGTCGCACCCGGCTGGGCAAGCCGCTCCCTCCGTTGGCGGCTTCCTGCGGCGGCGAGTGTCGTCTTGGCTGTTGGGACGGCCGTGATTTGGCAGCGCACTCAAGCGTTGCCCGAAGTGGGCCCGCTCGGGCAGGATCCTTTCGCGGTGGTGTGGCCGAGTGACGACGCGGACGTAGCGGGGGTGCCGATGCTGGCGGATCTCTCCGACGATGAACTCGCACTTCTTCTGGAGGAGCTCGGAGGATGAAGCGTAGAGCTCGGGTGATTGCGAGGGCCTTAGGGCTTTTGATGGTGGGCCTCCTGGTGGGCGGTGCCGAGGGGCTGGTCGCTCAGCGCCGGAACGATCAACAGCCCGTCCGTGGCGGTCAGCGTGCGGAAATGGAGCAAAGAATCCAAGCACGATTTGACGACCTGGTCCGGGAAGGACTGAACCTCACCGACGATCAGGTCCAGCAACTCGAGGACGTGGTTCAGGATTTCCGCGGCCGGCGAGTGGATTTCTCACAGAGAGAGCGTACCACCCGCGCTCGCGTCAGACGTTTTGGGTTGAGAGGCGGGGGAGCGGGGCTCACGGAGCAGGAGGCCACCGAGATCCTGGTGGAGATGCTCGAGCTGAGTGGCGATGAAGCCACCCTCTTTCGAGAGGAGCAGGAGGCGTTCCTCCAAATCCTGAGCTCGCCGCAGGTCGTCCGATTCATCATGATGCGCCAACAGTTCGGCGAGAGGATTCGAAGCTTACGTGGCGGTGGTGGCCCGGGCCGAGGGCCGCAGGGTGGCCGGCGCCCAGGATCAACCCCGTTCGGACGGTAATTTAGGGCCGCCGACCCCGAAACGTTGACGGGAAGGTCCGGTTTCCTCTAATCTGCACGACCGGTTCGGTTCGTTGCCCCCATCCCCTGGATGTATGGCCCTGTGGAAATCCGCACTCTGTTCTTCGCATCCTATAAAGAGCTTCTCGGTACCGGGGAGCTCCAAGTCGATCTTCCCGCGGGAGCGACCGTCTCGGATCTCGTCTCGGCACTACGCTCCCGTGGTGGTGCTTTTACGGTCTTGCCTTCCACGCCCGCGGTAGCCGTCAACATGACCTACACGGATCCTGCGGCCGTGCTCAGCGACGGTGACGAGGTGGCGCTGATTCCGCCGGTGGCGGGGGGATGACGTGAACTTCACGGCCATCGTTCGGGAGGCCATCGACCCGGCTCAGGTTCTGAGCTTGATAGGCGCCGACCAGGACGGGGCGACCCTCCTTTTCCTGGGTGTGGTTCGGGATCACAGTGACGGACGTTCGGTGGGTGGGGTGCGTTATGAAACTTATGAAGAAATGGCGGCGCAGGTGCTCTCGGACATCGTGGAAGAGGCCGCGGAAGCAGCCGACACCGATCGGATCGCTGCCCTCCATCGGATCGGTGAGTTGGAGGTGGGCGAGGTGAGTGTGGCGATCGCGGTGTCCACTCCCCATCGGGCCGAGGCGTACGAGGCATCGCGTTACATCATAGAGGAAATCAAGAAGCGCCTGCCGGTCTGGAAAAAGGAGCGCTATAGCGACGGTGCCGAAGAGTGGGTCGAGGGCCGGGCGCCGGATGCGGCCTCCGCGCCCCAAACGGACGGGTCATGATCGATCAGTTCGGGCGCCGCGTGGAGTACCTTCGTGTTTCCGTCACCGACAAGTGCAACTTGCGGTGCGTCTATTGCATGCCCCTCGACGGTCTGGATTGGCTCAAACGTGAGAGTCTCCTCAGCTATGAAGAGATCGCCTCCGTACTCCGCACGATGGCGGGGATGGGTCTCGAGAAGGTGCGCATCACGGGGGGGGAGCCTCTCGTCCGGAAGGATCTGCCTCGCCTCGTGGAGATGGTGGCCGACATCCCCGAGATCGTTGACATCTCACTTTCCACGAATGCGGTGCTCCTGGCCGATCAGGCCCAGGCGCTCCGCGATGCTGGGATCAGCCGGGTCAACGTGTCGCTCGACTCACTTCAAGAGGAGCGTGTGGATGCCATCGCCCGGCGACCCGGATCCTTCGGGCGTATCATGGAGGGGCTGGACGCGGCGGAGGCGGTCGGGTTCGATCCGATCAAGATCAACGTGGTCCTCATCGGTGGTCAGAACGATGACGAGATCGAGGAATTCGCGCTCATCACACGGGATCGGCCGTGGCATATTCGCTTCATCGAGCTCATGCCGACGGGATCCAACTTGGAACTGAGCGCGAACAGCTTCGTGTCCTGCCAAGAGGCGCTGGCCAGGATTCGCCGCATGGGGAGTATCGAGCCGGTTGAAGGCCCTGCCGGAAACGGGCCGGCGACGTACTTCCGTTTTCCCGGCGCAGCCGGCACGGTGGGGGTGATCACCCCGATGAGCCATAACTATTGCGACCGCTGTAACCGCATGCGGCTGACCGCGGATGGCCAACTCCGCCCATGCCTTTTCGGGTCCATCCAAACCAACCTTCGCGACCCGCTCCGGGCGGGCGAAGATCTCGTCCCGCTCATCGAGGAGACGCTCCGCATCAAGCCCGAGCGGCATTACCTGATCCAGGGTAGTGCCGAGGGTTCGGGGGGGCTCGTGGCCCTCTCCCAGACGGGTGGCTGAGCCGGGTCCCATCTAGTCCAAGAACACTTCCAGTCCAAAAACACTTCCAGTCCAAGAACACGTCACAAGGGTTCACATGAGCGCGAACAAGATTACGGTGGTGGGAGCTGGTCACGTGGGTGCGACCTGCGCGCAACGCCTGGCGGAAAGGGAGCTCGCTCGAGAAGTCGTCCTGATCGATATCGTCGAGGGCATCCCGCAGGGTAAGGGGCTCGATCAGTGGGAGAGTGCTCCTATCGAGGGCTTCGACTCGCACGTGACCGGCGCCAACGACTACGAGGCGGCGGCGGACTCCGACATTTTCATCGTTACGGCCGGGATCGCACGGAAGCCGGGGATGAGTAGGGACGACCTGCTCAAGACGAATGCCGGCATCGTAGAGTCGGTCTCCAAGGAAATCGCGCGCGTGGCCCCCGACTCCATCGTCATCATGGTCTCTAATCCCTTGGACGTGATGGCCTACGTGGCGATGCAGACCACAGGATTCCCACGTGAGCGGGTGATTGGAATGGCCGGCGTCCTCGATACGGCACGGTACCGTTCCTTTATCGCTCTGGAACTAGGCGTCAGCGTCGAGGACATCCAGGCTCTGGTTCTCGGTGGCCACGGCGATACGATGGTGCCGCTCGTTTCCTATACGACGATTTCCGGCATCCCCCTGACCCAATTCATCGGGCCCGAGCGTATCGAGGCGCTGCTCGAGCGCACGCGAAAGGGTGGTGCGGAGATCGTCGGTCATTTGAAGACCGGAAGCGCCTACTACGCGCCATCTGCGGCAGCCGTCCAGATGGCCGAGGCGATCGTCAAGGACAAGCGGCGCATTCTCCCTTGCGCAGCGTATCTGGAGGGCGAATACGGACACGAAGGGATTTTCCTGGGAGTTCCGTGTCAGCTCGGCGAAGGGGGGCTCCAGAGGATCATCGAGGTCGAACTCACGGAGAGCGAAGCTGAAGCGCTCGCGAGCAGCGCCAAAGCGGTACGCGACTCGATCGGGGCGCTTGGCACCGGCCGGCATTTGCGCGCGGAAGGACCGTCGACGCCGCGTCGTGTGTAAGGAAGTCCTGAGCGACCAAAAGAATGTCCTAAAGGAATTTCATATGATCAAGAGAAATACTGGAACGAAGGTAGGCGTGGCTGCGGTTCTGGCCCTGGCATTGGCGGCTTGTGGCGACGCGGTCGGACCCGAGGTCACCGACGTCGAGTTCGCGGCCTCGCTCGGGATCGATCTCGCCCTCATGACCGAGAGAACGAGCGGGTTGTTCGTTCGAGAAGACTTGATCGGGGAGGGTGAGCCCGCCGCGGCCGGAGATCAGGTTACGGTGGCGTACACGGGTTGGTTGGCGGACGGCGAGATCTTCGATAGCAGCGCTTCGTTCCTTATCACCGCGCTCCCGGTGCTGGGTGGGCCAGGGTTGATCGCAGGCTTCACCGAGTGCGTCACGGGTATGGGGGTCGACGGCATCAGAACTTGCGTGCTTCCGGCCGATCTTGGGTACGGGTCGGAGGGGCAAGGTAATATCCCTTCGGACGCGGTCCTCATTTTCGAGATCACCGTCCTCAGCATCGAGAAACCTCAGGCGTAACGAGAGGCCCTCCCCTCGTGGAGGACCACGCTCGGATCGGGATGGATTGCGCCTGGCCCTCGGAGCCGCCTCCGGGCTCCGGGGGTCCTCGCGTTGACGCCTTACGGCTCACGATCCTCGCCGGTTGCTGATCCCCCCGGTTGCTGATCCCCCCGGTTCCTGTCCGCTCCCGAGCCTGAACAGTATTCACTTCGGCACATGCACCATTCTGCACAAATAGTTGTTGACCTGACTTCCTGACTGGTTTACACTGTTAACATGGCTACCCAAAGAGAAAAAATCTTGAGGGCGGCGTGCGAGCTCCTCGTAAAGGGCGGACTCGACGGATTGTCGATGCGGAAGCTCGCAACGCAGCTGGGGGTCACGGCGCCTGCGCTGTACCGGCATTATGAGAGCAAGGAGATGGTGCTCGTGGCCGTGGTGGGCGAGGCCTTCAAGGTCTTTGCCCAGTATCTGTACCGTGCCGTGGAAGGGCGCACGCCCATCGAGCGTTTCAGGTTGACGGGCCGGTTCTACTTGGCCTTCGCGCTCGAGCACCCGCAGTACTACGCGTTGTTGCACGTGGCCCACGAGATCATGGGCCACCATGCGCTTCCGCATGAGGCGACGGATCATGCCAGCGCGGTAGGCCAGTTCATGGTGGATCGAGTGCGGGAGGGGATGGAGTGCGGAATGCTGAAGCCGGGACCGCCCGAGACCGTGGCCCGGACCATCTGGGCCCACTCACACGGACTGGTGTCGATCTATCACCGTGGCCTTTTCCGAATCGATGAGGCCGAGTTTCGTCGGCTCTTTCTGGAGTCGAGCTGGCGCCTCATGGAAGGTCTGGCGGAGCCCGAATTCGCCGAGGCCATGGGAGAGAACGTGCGAGCCTCCCTCGAAGCCGGGGAAGGGGTTCAGGAAGCGGACGCCCGTTCGGAGAAAGCGCCCGTCGAGGCCAGGAGTTGAGGGAACGTTGGGAGCGTACGGGAAGTTGAGCGACACAGGAACGACGGGAGATCAGGGGATGACGATGCGCAACTATGGCTGGATAGCGGTGATTCTGGCGGTTCTGGCTGCAAGTGGAGGCGCCGCGGCGCAGGAGGTTTTCACGCTCGAAGCTGCCGTAAGATTGGCCCTGGAGCAGAATGAGGACCTGCGCGGCGCCCGCTACGGTCTCGTGGTGGCTCAACAGCAGGCGTCCGAAGCCCGCAGTGACCTCTTTCCGAAGATCGACCTCAACGCTTCCTACGCACGAAACGTGTTGGTGGCGGAGAACTTCCTTCCGGCTTTCATCTTCGATCCCAACGCCGACCCCGATGACCTTGTCCCGGTTCGTTTTGGAGCCGACAACGTCTGGTCGACCAACGTCACCGTCGAGCAGGCCCTGTTCAAGCCGTCCGTGTTCGTTGCGCTCGGAGCGGCCGGTCGCTTCGAGAACTTCGAGCAGGAGACCCTGCGCGGTCGTACACAAGGGATCGTCACACAGGTGCGCTTGCTCTATTACGGGCTCCTCCTGGCCCAGGAACAGGCTCGATTGGTGGAAAACTCCGTTCAACGGGTACGAAAGTCCCTGCACGACACCCGGGCGCTCAATAAGGCCGGCCTCGTGGCCGATTACGATGTGCTCCGCCTCGAGGTCGAGTTGGGCAACCTGGAGCCCAATCTCTTCCGAGCCCAGAACTCGGTGGCGCAGGCCCGGCGGGAGCTCGGCATCGAGCTCGCGCTCGACAATCTCGACGGCGTGCGCGTCGCCGGCTCTCTCGCGGCGATCGATCTCGATGATTTCGAAGCCAACTCGCCCGAGAATCGGGAAATTCTGGCATTCTCGAACTGGGCCACGGAGCCGTTGACCGAGGAGGTCAAGAGTGCGGCGCGAGAGGACCGTTCGGATCTGCGGCAACTCTTTTTTTCGGAGCAGCTCCGGCAGTCGGAGTTGAGCCTGGAGCGAGTGCAGTACCTGCCGGAGATCGTGCTCTTCGGCTCCTACGGAATCCTGGCCCAGCAGAACGGGAACCCCGCGTTCTTCGGAAGGTCCGAGCAACGCACGAACTCGAGTCAGGTCGGCCTTCGAGTCACCTGGCCCCTTTTCAGCGGCTTCTCAAAGGATGCTCGCATCGATCAGCGGCGCGCATCCCTACGCCAAGCCGAGGCCATGAGCCGGGTCGCCCGGGCTCGTGCCGATAGTGAAGTCGAGACTATTTGGGATCAGATGTTGGAGGCCAGGGCGCGTGCCGATGCCCAACACATGGCGGTCCAGCAGGCGCACCGCGGGTTCGACATCGCGAGTGCCCAATACCGAGAGGGCCTCGGGAGTCAGCTGGAGCTCACCGACGCTGAAGTAGCCCTCCGGCAAAGTGAGTTCAACTATGCGCAGGCTGCATACGACTTTTTGGTGGCGCAGGCCAATCTCGATCTGGCGGTGGGCTCCGTGCCCATGGTGGATTCGGGACCGTTGGCCAGCCGCCTTCAGTGATAGACGAAGGAAGAGGATGATGAGAATTCACGCTCGCGTGAAGGCGAGCTTGCTGGCCCTCCTGGTGGGTGCTCTGGCCTGCGGCGGAGACGCCCAGGCGGGTGGCGGCAGCGAGGCCGGGGTGCTCGTCGAGGGGGCCCCACGCGTTATCAACGTCGAGATCTCCAAGCTGAAGACGCGGGAGTTCGTGGAGCGTATCAATCTGACCGGCACGGTGGTGGCGGGTCAGGACGTCACGCTCTCTGCCCAAGAGGCCGGTGTCATCCGGCGTGTCGTCGTCGAGAAGGGCTCTACCGTCACCGTAGGCCAGGCACTTCTGGAGGTGGATGACGCGGTGCTTCGGAGTCAGGTGGACGAAGCCACGGCGCAGGCCGCCCTGGCGAGTGAAACCTGGGTGCGCCGCAAACGCCTGTATGAAGAGGACCAGGTGGGTTCGGAACTGGCCTATCTGGAGGCCAAGTACAACGCCGATCAGGCGTCGGCCCGGCTGGCAACGCTTCAGACGCGTCTGGAACGCACGGTGATCCGCGCTCCCATCGCGGGCGTCCTGGAGACCCGTTTGGTGGAGGTCGGGGTCATGGTGAGTGTCGGCACGAACGTGGCGCGCATTGTCTCTCTCGACCCGGTGAAGGTGGTAGCGGGTGTACCGGAGCGTTATGCGAGGGACGTGGCCGTCGGGGCGTCGGTCGTAACCGTATTCGACGTTCTGGATATGTCGTACGAGGGAACCATCAGCTACGTCGGCGCAACGGTGAATCCCCGTAATCGCACGTTTATGGTCGAACTCGAAATGGCCAACCCGGATGGCGTGATCAAGCCGGAGATGGTGGCCAACGTCGGATTGGTGCGCCAGACGATCGCAGACGCCATCGTCATCCCTCAGGAGGCGCTCGTGAGGGTGGAGGACGGATACATCGTCTTCGTGGCCGAGGGGAACGGGGACGACGCTGTCGTGGTGGCCCGGTCCGTGGAGCTGGGTGCCAGCCAGCGAAACGAGGTCGTCATCGAGGCCGGTCTGAGCGCTGGAGAGCGACTCATCGTGGTCGGCCAGCAGCAGGTGACGGCCGGTGACCGGATCAACGTGGTCGGGACGAGGTGAGGGGAAGATGATCAAACCTTCTGACGGAACTTCCGACTCCAACGGGAACTCCCCCGACGGAGCGCCCGAATCCGACGGCCACGCTTCGGCTGAGCCCAGCCACGATCCCGAATTTCTGGCGCGCTTCAAGGAGTTCCGCCCGACCAGCTTGGCCGTCGACCACCAGACCAGCGTGCTCGTGCTCTTCACCTTCATCACGGTGGTGGGCCTCTTCGCCTATCGGGTGATCCCCCGGGAGTCCTTCCCGGAGATGGAAATCCCGATGATCGCCGTGAACACGATGTATCCGGGTGTGACGCCGGCCGACATCGAGAGCCTGATCACTCGTCCTCTGGAGGATGAGCTCTCGACCATCTCCGACATCAAGGATTTGACGTCGACTTCCGTCGAGGGTTACTCGAGCATCGTGGCTGAGTTCGAAGCCACGGTGGACCTCGAGAGTGCGCTCCAGAAGGTGAGGGAAAAAGTGGACTTGGCGAGGCCGGAATTGCCGGCCGAAGCCGAGGATCCGACGATCATCGAGTTCAATTTCTCCGAGATTCCGATCATGCAGGTGAATCTCTCGGGGGAATACGGGCTGGTGCGGCTCAAGGAGCTCGGCGAGGAGATGCAGGACCGTATCGAGCAGATTCCGGGGGTGTTGAGGGTCGACATTCGGGGGGGGTTGGAGCGGGAGGTCAGGGTGGACGTCCACCTCGCCCGACTACAGTTCTACGGCCTCGAGATCCAGGACGTGATCGACGCGATTCGTGATGAGAACGTCAACATCCCGGGAGGGGCCATCGATGTCGGGCCGCTGCAGTATCTGGTGCGGGTCGCTGGCGAATTCGAGGACCCGATGATCATTCGGGACCTCGTGATCGCCACCGAGGACGGCCGCCCGATCTACATCCGTGACATCGCCGACGTGGATTTCGGATTCAAGGATCGAACGAGCTACGCGCGCCTCGACGCTGCCCCCGTCGTCACGCTGGACGTCCTGAAAAGATCTGGCGAGAACATCATCGAGACGTCCGAACTCGTGAAGGCGACGATTCGGGAGATGGAGCCGCTGCTGCCACCCACCACGGTGGTGAAGATCACGTCGGATCAGTCGGTGCAGATCGACACCATGGTGAGCAGCCTGGAGAACAACATCATCTCGGGGCTCATCCTGATCGTCGCCGTGCTCCTCTTCTTCCTGGGTGCCGGAAATTCCATTTTCGTGGCCATATCGATCCCCACCTCCATGCTCCTTTCCTTCGCGATCCTGCACCTTCTCGGGATCACGCTGAACATGGTCGTACTCTTCTCGCTGATCCTCGCCCTGGGGATGCTCGTCGACAACGCTATCGTCGTGGTCGAAAACATCTACCGGTACGTAGAGGAGGGCTGGGACCGGCGCACAGCCGCGAAGAAGGCCACGGGCGAAGTAGCCATGCCCGTGATCGTCGCCACCGCCACCACGCTCGCCGCCTTCGCTCCGCTGCTCTTCTGGCCCGGCCAAGTCGGCGAGTTCATGCAGTACATGCCGTCGACGCTCATCGTCACGCTCTCCAGCTCCCTGTTCGTGGCGCTCGTGATCATTCCCACGCTGTGCGCGATGTTCCTCCGGCTCGACGATGATCCGGCTCCCCCCCTGAGGCCTGCGGCTCGCTGGACGATGATCGGCGTGACGGTCCTGGCAGGGATCGCGATCGGCATAAACAATCCGCTCATGGTGGTGCTCCTCGCCGGGACGGTCGTTGGGCTGTATGGGCTGCACAAATTCCTCCTGCGAGAGATGGCGGCCCGATTCCAGGCGGTTCGTCTTCCCCAGATTTTGAGCGTGTACGAACGGACGCTCCATTGGGCTCTGGATCACAGGGCCTATCTACTTCTCGGCTCCTTCCTGGGTCTCATCGGGACGGGTGGTCTTTTCTACCGTTTCAACGCCGGCGTCGAGTTCTTCGCCGAGGACATGCCGCCCAACCAGATCCTCGTGGACTTGGAGTTGCCGGTCGGCAGCAGCCCGGAAGCGACCGACGCGATCACCCGGCGGCTCGAAGAGGAAATTCAGGCATTCTCCGGCATGTCGGACGCGGAGTCGGTGGTCGCGACCGTAGGTGGCTCGGGGGGTGGCGGAAACCCCATGGGGGGGGGCGCCTCGGGTCCCAACGCCGGGCGCGTGACGGTCAGCATGATCGAGTTCGGTAAGCGGCAACGGGATTCCCAGGATCTCCTGAATCTCATGCAGGCAGGGCTCGGCAGGGGCATCGCCGGAGCGAACATCAAGGTGGATCAGACGGCTCAGGGACCTGCCCAGGGCGATCCAGTGAACATCGAGCTCGTGGGAGAAGACCCCGCATTACTCCAGGTGTTGTCCGACCGCGTACTCGCGATTCTGGAGGGCGACCCGGTCTACGGAAAGCTCGTGGGGTTGGAGAGCGACCTGGACGCCGCCCGGCCCGAGCTGTCGGTGTCGGTAGACCGGGAGAAGGCGGCCCTTTATGGAGTGTCCACCCGAGACATCGGGATGGCGATTCGGGGTGCTATTCAGGGAATCGAGGCGGCGAAGTTCCGCACTGGGAACGATGAATACGACATCGTGGTGCGTCTCGCCGAGGAGTACCGCGGAGAATTGGGGAGCCTGCGAAACCTGACGGTGATGAACGAGGGGACCCAGATCCCCCTTTTATCGGTCGCGAGTTGGGAGGTCCGGGACGGGTACGGGAGCATCCGCCGGAGGAACCAGCAGCGCATGGCGACGATCAGTGCGGACGTGCGGATAGGTCTCAACAACAATCGGGTCCTGCGTGAGGTCCAGGATGTACTGGCCGATTTCGTCACGAACGAACTGCCGGTCGGCTATCAACTCCAATACACGGGCCAATCCGAAGAGCAGGCGGAAGCCCAGGCCTTCCTTCAGACGGCATTCCTCGGGGCGATCATGCTGATCGGGCTCATTTTGGTGAGCCAGTTCAACTCTGTGGTCAAACCCGTGATCATTCTTACCTCGGTGGTCATGTCCACGGCCGGGGTGGCCCTCGGCCTCCTCGTGTTCCGCATGCCCTTTGGAATCATCATGACGGGGGTGGGCATCATTTCGCTTGCGGGAATCGTGGTGAACAACGCCATCGTTCTCATCGACTACGTCGAAATTTTGAGGACTCGAGACGGACTCGGGCTGCGGGAGGCCCTCGTCCGTGGTGGAACCGTACGCTTCCGGCCGGTGATCCTCACGGCGGTCACGACGGCGTTGGGCTTGATCCCGCTCGCCATCGGATTGAATTTCGACTTCTACGGCCTCTACTCGCGACTCGAACCCGAGTTTTACTGGGGAGGGGAGCAGGCCGCTATGTGGGGCCCGATGGCCATCGCCGTGATCATCGGAATTCTGTTTGCGACCTTCCTCACACTCATCCTGGTGCCGGTGCTTTACTCGGCCGTCGAGGACGTGTC
Organism: Gemmatimonadota bacterium; assembly: GCA_022564055.1. GTDB lineage: Bacteria > Gemmatimonadota > Gemmatimonadetes > Longimicrobiales > Gaopeijiaceae > UBA822. The sequence continues at coordinate 7,791 of JADFMD010000017.1, read as the reverse complement.
GGATTTCTTCAAGCGGAACTTTACGCAGGGCGGGAAGGTGCTGGCGGGAGAATTGGGTGCCGGAATGGCGTCGGGAGGGACGTCGAGCCAGGAGGCCGGGGGTATCGCACAGCCGATCGCGGTCCCTCAGGCTTTTTCAGGGATGCCTCCGAAGGAGGCCGGTCCCTCCGGCCTCCTTCCGCAGCCCGAGTAGGCGACGCGGGCTTCTGCACTGTGTGATGGCTCCCTCTCGGAGGCATTTGTGATGGGCGCCAATGTTCGGTGGACCACTATCGGCGCATCGGCGGGTGGAGGCCTCTTCTTGGCCCTGAGTCTGTACCGCTCCATAGCGAGCGGCGGGCCCTCCGTGAGTCATCTCAACCCGATCGGAGTGATGACCGTGATCGGGATCACGGTCGGGGCATTGGTCGGCCCCATGGTCGGCGCCATCGTCGCCCGGCGAAGAGGCCAATAACAATTCCTTCGACGGTCCCGTCATCGAAGAATGAAAGGCGCCTACGGGCGTTGAACGAACGGGTCATAGCATGTACCCGGTGTCCACGCCTGGTGGAGTGGCGCTCGACCGTGGCTCGCGAAAAGCGGGCCGCATATGCTGCGGAACCCTACTGGGGACGTCCGGTCCCGTCGTTCGGGGACCCGCAGGCGGAGGTTCTGATCGTCGGTCTCGCCCCCGGCGCGCACGGCGCCAATCGGACCGGGCGCATGTTCACTGGGGATCGCTCCGGGGACTGGTTGTACCGGGCTCTGCACCGAGCTGGGTTTGCCAACCAGCCAGACGGACGCACGGCGGAGGATGGGCTATGTCTTTCGCGGGTCTACATCACCGCGACCGTCCGCTGCGCGCCTCCTGCGAACCGCCCCACCGCGACCGAGAGGGAACACTGCCGGCCCTATCTCGAAGAGGAGTTGGAAATTCTTGCCTCTGCTCGTGTCGTGGTGGCGCTCGGGCGGTTCGCCTTCGATCAGGTGCTGCGAATCCTCCGGAGCAGGGAGGAAAGCGTCCCCCGGACCCGTCCCAAGTTCTCGCACGGGGTCGAGGTGGAAATCGGAGGAAGAACGGTGCTCGGCAGCTACCATCCGAGCCAGCAGAATACGTTCACAGGCCGGCTCACCGAGTCGATGTTCGACTCGGTGTGGGAGAGGGCGAGGCGCCTTATCTCACGGTAACGGGTAGCCGGCGAAGGTGCCGCGCTCGCACATCGTCCGGGGTCAGTTGCTCATCGATGATGCGAGCCAATTCCTCTTCGCGTTTCCACGTGAACTCGAGGGCCTCGAGCTCCAACTCCATCGTGCGGCGTTCGACGCTGTCGGTCACAGCGATCTCGAGGGCGATGGAACGCGTCTTCCCCATTCCCCATAACGACCTTCGTTCCTTCGTCACGAGGGCCTCGAAGGCCTCCGAGGATCCGGCGGTCTCGATCACGAGCGAGGCATCTTTGATGGTGCGTTCGGATGCGCCGGAGATGTGTTGATAGGCCAGAACCTTGCGGAGGACGGTCTGCGCCTCCGGGCCTCCGATTTCGTAGACCTTCTTCGGTGTCCAGGGGTCACAACGAGGACAGGGTACCTCGACCACGGTCCGGCCGGTATCGGGATCGATGCGAGGGAAAACCCACCATGACAGGTCGTACCTGAGGGCTTTTAGCGAGCTGTTACAGTACCGACAATCGACGGAGCCATGCCACGCGGCCCACCCGAACCTGCGCCACCGAAGAATGTCCGCGGTCGGTTCGTCATCCCACCCGATGCTGAGATCGTCATCCCTGAGTCCCATGACGTCGGACAAGTATGCCATGGCACCGAACGTGTACGCCGTCAGTCGAGATCGCGCACCGTGAAACCGAGATCGCCGCTCGTGCAGCTCGCGGCCATAGCGCCACCAGGCCCTCTCCGCGAGTCCAGCTTTGCCCACTCGGATCAGAAAGAGCTCGCCCGCGGATAGCAGCGCAATGTTGTCGGTTTCGGCCACGAGCTCTGATCGGTCACGCACCATCCGTTCCAGCTCGTGGAGGGCCTCCCACCGCTGCTCCATGGCGCAGAGACTCCACCGGCCGCACTCCTCACAGACCGCCCACAACCGCCCTTGTTTGGGATCGAAAGCCAGATAGCGGCCTGGAGGAAGGCGTCCGAAGACGCCGTTCTCCGGGAATTTCGTGTGGCAGAAGATGCACCGTGTGAACAAACTACCTCCCATGTCTCGGCTATTGCAGACCCCGGGCGGGGTCCGTCGGTTCCGAAGAGGGAGCGGCCGGTGTTGAGGTGCCCACGGCGGCCGATGTGAATTTCTCTGGCGCCGGTACTGGGCATGGATGATCATTGTAGATGGCGAATCAACTACCCGAGGGCGGTCAGGCCGGGCCTCTCGTGGCTCAAGCGGTCGAGCGCATGGCGGCGGCGAAGATCGCGATGGGTCTCCCGCCGCTGGCGGTCCTCGCGTTATACGGTTTGGTGCAGTCCTTCCGGCACGGTTTCCAGCCCTCCGAACATGTCGCGTTCTTGATTGGCGCCCTGATTTCCATGGTGGCGATGGTCGCGTACGGGTTGCAAGCGGTCTCGAGAGTCTTGGAGAAACCCAGCCGTTGGGGAGGTCTGGTCTTCGCGGGTGGGTTCGTGCCCCTCCTCTTCGCCGGTTACGTGATTGTGACCCGAATCCTATACCTGGTCCAGCTCGGTGGAACGGCAGGTCTCGGGCCGGTTGCCGGCAACCTGGGTCTGCTGGCGCTCGCCGCATGGTGCATAAGTGCACAGCGGAAATTGAACGGGGTTCATCTGCTTGCGAGGGAGATGGCCGGGGTCGGCAGAACGGGCCTGGAGCGGGGCGCGCCTTGAACGCAGGCAGGGACGGTCGAGTGCGGCGGGCCGCCGACGCCGAGGACTCCCCGGGCGTGAGCTCCTCCGGCGCTACCCGCCGGCTTGGAGCCGGGCTCATCGCCCACCTCGAAAGCTGGCCTCCCAAAACCGCGGCGCGGGTGGCCCTCACCCTGGTCATTGCGGTGGGTGCGGCTGAGATTTCCTCGGGTTTCGAGCCCTCTTTGCTCTCCCTTTATGCCATTCCGGTCGCGCTCGCGGCGTGGGCGGCCAGTCCCCGCACTGCCTACGGTCTCGCGGCCGTCGCCGTGATACTTCCGACGCCGTTTTCTCTCCTGGCTGGCGAGCCCATTGGTGGGGCGATCACCTGGAGCGTGTTGTCGGACTTCGTCCTCCTCGGGATCATCGTGATGTTGCTCGTCACGCTGAGGCGTCGCCTGACCGACGAGGCTACGTTCGCGGCGACGGATACGCTGACGGGGCTCCTCAGTCGAGGGTCATTCATCGCACGACTCGACGGCGAGTTGAGCCGGGCGGCGCGCTACGGGCGGGCGTTCACGCTCGCCTACGTGGACCTCGACAATTTCAAGGCGGTCAACGACCTGGAGGGACACGACGCGGGCGACGAGCTCCTCCGGCGAACAGCCGACGCGCTCCGGTCCAGCACACGACAGACCGACATCCTCGGGCGCCTGGGAGGGGACGAATTTGCGGCGGTCCTGCCGGAGATAACGGGCGGTGCCACTGGATCGGTGCTCGAGAATCTGCGTAAGCAACTCATCCGGGCCATGGCGAAGGGCGGGTGGCCGGTGACGTTCAGCATCGGTGCCGTGACGTTCGAGACCCCCATCGGCACGAGCCGAGAGGCGCTTCGGGTCGCGGATGAAGCGATGTACACGGTGAAACGTTCTGGAAAGGATGGGATCCACCACTTGCTGTGGGATGGCGACCCGGTGGTTTGGGACCGCAAACCGGTTTCATTATGAGATGCCTCGCACCGTAGGGCTCGTCCTCCGGGACCTCGGGCTCGCTGCTCGGGTTTCTCAGCGGGGCCGCAGTTGCTAAAATGACCTACCGCCGCCGCAAGGTCGCAGGGTCCGCGCGGGGCCCCGTCCGCGCCCTGCCGCCCGTGACCCCTACCTACGTGGAGCTTTTCGCATGCGTTTGACCGCCGCCGAAATGTTTGGAGGCCTTCTGGTTTTGGTAGGAATGCTCCCCGTGGGGCCGGTGCGTCAAGTCGCCGGCCAAGGCATCACGGTGCAGGAGTACGAGCCGCGCAACACCCTGGTCGTTTCGGAGCACATGGTAACCCGTTCCCGCTTTCCCTTCGTGGACATCCACGGGCACCAAAACGGGACCCGTATCTCACAGGGGGACGTCGACCGGTTGATCGGGGAGATGGACGAACTCAACATGGCGGTCATGGTGAACCTCTCGGGCGGAAGCGGGACCAACCTCGTCCGAGGGCTGGAAAACATGAACCGCGACCACCCGGGCCGCTTCGTGTTCTTCGCCAACGTCGACTTCAGAGGTGTGGGCGAGCCCGGTTGGGGTGAGCGAGCCGCGGCCCAGCTCGAAGCGGATGTCGCCGCGGGCGCTGCTGGTCTCAAGATCTTCAAGAACCTGGGGTTGAGCGCGCTCGACACAGACGGGAATCGGATCCCGGTGGACGATCCTCGGCTCGATCCTGTCTGGGCCAAGGCAGGTGAGCTCGGAATTACGGTGTTGATCCACTCGGCCGACCCCGCGGAGTTCTGGCAGCCCTACGACCGCTTCAATGAGCGCTGGCTGGAGTTGACGCTTCGCCCTCGGCGGTTGCAGCCCCCGGGCAGGAGCGCCCCCTTCGAGAAGATCATCGGGGAACAGCACAACCTCTTCCGGAGGCATGGAAACACGAGGTTCATCTCGGCGCATCTCGGATGGTTGGGCCACGACCTGACTCGGCTCGGAACCCTCCTGGACGAGATGCCCAACATGTACGTGGGCCTCGGCGCGGTCATCTACGAGTTGGGAAGACAGCCGAGATTCGCGAGGAAGTGGCTCATCCAATACCAAGACAGGGTGGTGATGGGAAAGGATTCCTACGACCAGGAGGAGTTCTACACCTACTTCCGTGTCTTCGAAACGGAGGACGACTACTTCGACTACTACCGGAGGTACCACGCATTCTGGCAGATGTATGGATTGGACCTTCCCGATGAGGTGCTTCGGAAGATCTATTACCAGAACGCACTTGACCTGGTCCCCACCATCGATCGGTCACTTTTCCCTAATTGAGGCACGTCTTCATGGCAGGCGAGCGAAATTGAGGCACGTGTTCTTAGCGCCGGAGCGAATGTGAGCCGCGATAGGATTCCGACCACGATCGTGGCCCGGTTCCACTATCGCCACCAAGCGGAGTTGGCTCACGGGTACCTGGAGAACGCAGGCGTGGATGCCGCTCTGCTGATCGACGATGCGGGTGGAATGGACGTGGGCCTGGCGTTCGTCAATCCTGCTCGGATCGTGGTTCGGACCGAGGACGAGGAGCGGGCCCGAGGGGTGTTGGTCGACGCGGGGATGCTGGAGGGTTAGAAAAAAGTTTGCCAGGAGACCACGAAAGTCCGGTCGAGCGATAGCTGAGGCCCGTTGAGATCCTCGTGGAGGGGGTAATACCACTCCAACAAGAGCCGGTGTCCTGATGCCGGTCCTTCTCGGAAGAAGAGGCTGACGCCAAACGGGATCTGAAGCCGCTCCCCTCCCTGAGCGAAGGAGTTGGCGCCGGGATCGACGGTCCCGTCGGTTCCCGGTTCGGAACCGGTCACGTCACCCCACTTCTCGTAGAGGCCCCGTAGCGACACGCTCACCCAATCCGAAAGATTGTGCGCACCCCACACGGAGAGGCTGAACTCGTTTCCGAGGCGATAGCCCCGGCGGTTGTCCATGACGCGCGTGACCGTGTTGATCTGGGCGCCGACGGAGGCAAGCTCGTTCTGGGTCAAAAAGGTCAGGCCCGCCAAGACATCGACCGTTCCAGAGCCACCCTGGAGAGCGAAAGGAAGGATCTCTCTGGTCCCGAGGCGGCCCACGTCCCGCTTTTTGAGCTTTCCTGTCGGGATGGTGGCACCCAGCGTCAGGCTCATCCGGTACTCGTCCATCTCCAGGAGATCGAAGAGCCCCCGAACGCTGACATCGCCCCAGGTCTTCGAAGACGTCTCGAAGAACAACGCGTCGGTGGTGCTGAGCATCTCCGCTTGGGTGATCGGCATTGAGCCCTCCAATGTCACGAAGCCGAACAGGCCGACCCGGAGTTCCAATTCGGCGGTCCCTTTGTCGAGGGTCAAGGGAGCGACCGAGAAGAAGTCCAACACCTCGGCCGACGAGATGGCTTGCGTACCCACGCTCGTACCCCTGAAGTGCTCCTGGTAAAAGCGCACGCCGATGTAGACGTTGCGGTTCAGGATGAGAAAGTCGGCCATCACGCCGGCGGGGGCATGCCCATCGGGTCGTTCGGTCGTCCACGTCGGGTTCTGAGCCGACGCGGGTGCCGTCGCCAAAAGGCAGGCGAGCAGCACGCCTGCTGATGCCGTGTTTCGAACCATGGTCCTCACTCGGCGTTTCGAAGATACGTTTCTCGTCGGCGAAAGATGAGGAAGGTGTCTTTACTAAACAAGTGTTTATTTTTTACAACGGTGGGAGTACAGGTGCGGTGGGTGGTGCGGGACCGTCGCCGGCGTCGGCGCCTATCATATCCTTAACCCAATACGGGTAACGGTTTTGGCGTGATATCGGACGACATCGGGGACGCCCGAAAATTCGACGATAGCGAGCTCGAGGCCTAGCTCCCCATTACGAGGTTTTTCGGGAACATGTGTTCCGTTTTACACTTACGCGGGGGTATCCGATACGCCGGAGTGCGGGATGGCTCGGAGGGGAGGCGGAGTCGTAGGGGAGTTGTACTGGGTGTGGTACGTGGGTTCGGCGGGTGCTCTACAGGCTTGGGGGAGCTACGAGTGTGGAGGTGTGATAGAGGTGTAGGGGTGCTACCGGAGCACGAGCGCCCGGGGTGATCGGGCACACGGGTACACGGGTATTATTGGATTCGAGCCACGAACTCGACGTCACCGGTGTTGTTCGGCCCGAGATAGCTGAGATCGCTGTCCAGCGTCCACCGAATGTGCGTCACGCACCGGTCGTAGTTCGTGGGCGCACCGCACCCGGCGGAGATCGGTACATAGGTCCACGAGCTGCCCGCGTCGTTCGAATACTCCACCGTGGCGGTGACCGGTAGGCTGGTCACCACGGTGCCCACCTTGAAGTCGAGCTCCACGGCCAGCGAGTCCGAAACCACCACGCCGGCGGCGTCGGCACTACCGTCGTTGGTGATCGTGACGGTGTAGGTGAGGTCGGCGCCCGGCAGCTGGGTACCGCCCGGATTCACGGCCTTATTCACCGTGAGGTTGGGCCGCACAACGGTGACTTCCAGACGACCATCATCGATCGTCGGGGGGTCGGCCACGGAACGAGCCGAGAAGAAGAGCGTGTCCGTCGTACCGGCCGCGACACTGGCGACAGAGTACGTTACGGTCACGACCGCCGTACCTGCGGCGGCCAGGCCCGACACCCGCGCGCTGTCGGGGTTCCCGCCCTGGGTTACGCCCGTTCCCGTGATCGACACGACGGTGATCACGGTGCCGGGGCCCTGCGTTGTCAGCAGATCGAAGTCCTCGGTGATGGTTCCACCGTTCACCACGTCGAAGTCCACCGTGTAGTTGGTGCCGTTGCTCGGCAGGCGACTCGCGGTCGTGGTAACGGGCGTCACGGCAACAGCCAGGGTCGCGGTCGCGACGCTCGGCACGTTGGAGAGCGCGCTCTCGTTCGGTACCTCATCCGAGGTCTTGATGGCGAAGAAGTACGTCGTGCCGTTGCTCAGCCCGGTGACCGTGAACGTCTCGGCGCTTGATGCTACCAGCGGCGAAGGCTCTCCGCTCGCCTGATCGGCGG
>JADFMD010000201.1 GCA_022564055.1 Gemmatimonadota bacterium | reverse complement strand
CACTGGCTCAGCGCTGTCCGGGGAAGACAGCGGGGGCAGCCCGTGACCGCTCAGTCGTCGAACTCGTCGGGCAGGGACTGGTCGAACACGAAGTCGGTGATGAGCTCGACCTCGGTGGGATCGAAGGCGGGCGTCTGATCGAGGAAGTCAGCTTGGGGTGGGCGATCCCCGTGTATGAACGCGGTGTTCTATACGCAGCCTTGCTTGGCGGAGGTCTAGCCGTGGTCGAGAGCGCTGAGGTCCGAAACGCGATTGCCACGTGGAAACTGGCGCTCGACAGAACGGCAGTGTTTGAAGCGGAGGAACCTCTTCACGTGCGCGAGGTTTGGCAGCGAGGCTCGCCGTCTACCTCCGTCACCAAAATGTTACCGGGCTTCAGATCCCTGTGGATGACGCCTTTCTGATGGGCGTGCGACACGGCCAGGCATGTCTGCACCACGAGCGCGAGGCGCTCGTCCACGGACAGCCGATTGACGTCGCAGTACTCGTGCAGCGGAAGACCTTCGACGTACTCCATGACGAAATACGGCTGTCCGTCCTCGTCCAGGCCGGCGTCGTAGACTTGTGCGATGGAAGGGTGGCCCATGCGGGCCAGAACCCGGCGCTCGGCCTCGAAGCGGGCAAGAACCGCCTCCGAGTCCAAACCCACCGCCCCGGACGCCATCGCTCGCGATGCGGTCGTCTGTGGCCGAAGGGGGATGCGCCGCGTTATGGGGCGGTGTCGATTCGTGATCTACGGGGCGGCTGAATCCTCGCACCAGGCATCGCGGCTGAACCGACCCTCTCTGCTATACCCGCCGCTCGATCCCACGCGTACTGAGCACGATCCACTCCCCCTCCCGCTGAACAGACGTCCCCCGCTCCACCGTCGCGAGCCGATCGGCGAGCATTCCCGAGCGCTGAAGCAGGTCCTCCTGAACCGCCAGACTGAAGCCGGGTCCATGCGGCCCACGAGGCACCTTCCACAGGTGAGGCCGGTTGCCTTCGCGGGGTAGGTACCCGCGCCGATCCCCGGGAAAGTGGTGGTCCAGCCAGGCGTTCACGGCGGCAACACCTTCATGTACGGACATCCTGTAGTCGGCCATCGATAACTCGGAATCTCGTCGACCTGAGTGTGGAGGCTTTGCGGACCCTGGGCACGAGACCTCACGGTCGAGGAAGTGGCCGAGGAAATGCTCAAAGCACCGTCCACCGTGCGCGGCTGGCTGATCTCGGGAGCACTACGTGGCTACAAGTTCAACAACCGCGAGTGGCGGGTCACGAGGTCGGCTCTGAGGGACTACATAGCGAGGCAGGCGGCAACGAGCGACCTGCTGTGCGAGGCCACGGTCACTGTCCTCCCGGCCACGCAACACGAAACCCCGGGGGGCTGCCGCCCATGTCGCTCGTCGGCGTCCTGTTCCAATATGCGATCGACCGATCAAGCGGCTTCTCGGTAGTAGTGGCTGAGGATTCCTCCCAGCCGTTCCTGTCGAACGACAGGCCCTGACGCGGGTTCTGGAACCCTGGCGAGCATCACCACGAACATCCGCCAAGGCGTGTCCAACATCCCTCAACTCGTCAGGTCCAAAACGCGCCGCGTCGGCCGAGAATGACGTGGCGGAGGTCAACCTAACCCCCTGCTACCTCGCCGTTTAACGATCGGCTGGATTTTGGAACAGGACGGGGTTTTGGAACAGGACGCGAGGGACCTGAGAGCGTGAAAACCGATAGGAGCTGCAACCGCACGCAGCCGCTCGTGGCCGCAGCCCTCGCACAGTACGAGAACGAACCCGTGGGCGAAGGATGTCAACCCGCCCCAGAAGTGTGGCTCGGCGCACACGTGGGGGGCAGAAGGTCCATGCGGCCACAATGGGCCGCTTAGCGTCCTGTTGCCGGATGAAGCGCGTAGTGTGTGACCCCGGCGATCCGCCGTCGCTCCCCTCCGGTGTCCTCGATCACGAGCGTATCGCCCTCCATGGAGTATGTGAGGAGTCCGCCGGGAGATACGGACGCCCATCCCAAGGGAGGCGTGGGCAACGTATCCTGCTCGGCAATGGTCCCATCTCGACGAAAGTTGGCGACGTCTGTTAGACGCACTGTGATGTGGCTCAAAGTCGCAACGGAGTCCTCGGAGAAGATGCGCGTCACCAACTCTATCTCCGAACCGTCGTCTGTCCACCTGAAGCCTTGGACATCATGTGAAAGAGTGATCGCCCCGCTGCCATCGAGGTGTGAAACGTAGAGCGAACCGTCACGTTGATACGCCAGCTCCCGAGAGCTGATGTCTCTCGCACAGGCCGCGACTACGAGAAGCATCGTCAAGAGCGCGGGAAGGCCGTCGCGTCGCATGATCACCTCTTTATAGACTTGAGTGACGGGGGGAGGATGAACTTCCCGCGCGGAAACCGCAGGCAGTGCAGGCCCGGGTGTCTCTTATCAGCGGGAACCCAACTACGGTGAGCGGCAATCCGAGGAGTCCGCCGGGAACCTGGAAGAAGATGGCGAGCGAAAGGCCTAGCCCACCACTCATCATCACCAGTATCGCTAATCCCTGGGCTACCCTAAACGGCTGCTTGCTTAACGTCTCCTCTTGGCACTCCAGACACTTCACAAAGATGTCATGCTCCATGGCTCGGTATTGAGGACGGGCGAGCGGTGCCTTCGAGCGTGCGCCGGGACCACGCCCAACTTACACGCGACGGAGTTTTCGCACGCCAATCTGGGTCAACAGAGACATTAGTCTGGCGTGGTATTCGATTCGTCCGAACAATGGGCGCGAGAGGGGGAGGGGGCAAGCCGCCTTGCGACTCCGCCACCTGCCCTTGCCAGCCGGCAACCACACTCCGAAAGCACGGGCCCCCAGCCCCGAACATCTACACGAACATGGAGACCCCACACCACCGCACGGAGCCCGGTGACTCGGTAACCACTTGTCAGTCAACCAGTTACATCAATGGGCACTACTGGACTCGAACCAGTGACCCCCTGCTTGTAAGGCACCTTGCAAACACCCCCATTTTCACCGATTTGGCGTACTTCTGGGCAAGAGTTCATCGATTTGCGGCAAATGGGCGCTGGATTTCACCGAATTGATGAACCCGAACATGTAGAGAAACATGTAGAGCGGACTACTCGGAGTCGTCAGGTCCGAAACGCGGCGTGTCGGCCGAGAACGCCCGGGGCGAAACCGCGGAAAGCCGATGCTACTTCAGGCGTTCCGCTTGGGCTGAGTTTTGGAACCTGACGCGGTCTCGCATTACCGCCGGATTCCGATCTCCAACTCCAAGTCCTGTCGGCGATACATGCAGACGCCGTTCACGTCCTCGCACACGTAGTAGAGCGCGTACGCCGGGATCGTCACGGAGCGACCACGCGGGTCCTTGGGCGCACGGATCTCGACCTCGATCGTGCGCTGCTCCTTCGTCACGACCTCGGGTGGTAGTGGATACGTGAAAGCGCGACTGTCGACCTCCCATCCCTCGGGTGGGTCGACCCAGAGGATCATCTGCTCGGCCTCGTTGTTCCAGTGCGCCTCGGTCTCGCTGATCGGCTCGAACATCAGGTGAACGCGGGCGACGCCGCCCGGTTCGACTGCGGCCGGCACCGTGACCACGACGACTTCGACGAACTCGT
>JADFMD010000016.1 GCA_022564055.1 Gemmatimonadota bacterium | reverse complement strand
CGGGGCCGGTGGGCCCTGCGAGCTCTATTGCTGAGGCCCGCGGCGGTTGAGCGGAGACTCCCTCCTCCGCTACACCGTGGCCGGGACGCTGCGTAGGGAGTCTCCGCTCCCCGCCGCTGCCCGGGTGGACCTCGCGCGGGACCAAAACCGGGTCCCGCTGTTCGCATCATCTAGCTCTTTACGGTTTGCTACCGCTTGCTTCCTGCCCTCCCAGCCCGCGCGCCCCTTCGGGCGTGCCGGCGGAGATCCCGCTATCTAAGGCTTCGGTTTCAGCCTCCCACGCAGCGTCCCGGACACGGTGTAGCGTAGGGGGAGGCTGAAATTGAAGCCGCTTGACCCTACTCCAAAATCTCCGTCACCACACCCGACCCCACCGTGCGTCCACCCTCACGGATGGCAAAGCGCAGCTGATTGTCCATCGCAATCGGCGTGATCAGCTCCACTTCCATCTGCACGTTGTCGCCCGGCATCACCATCTCCACTCCCTCCGGCAGCTTCGCCGATCCCGTCACGTCCGTCGTACGGAAGTAGAACTGTGGCCGGTACCCGTCGAAGAACGGCGTGTGGCGTCCTCCCTCTTCCTTCGTCAACACGTACACCTCGCCCATGAACCTCGTGTGAGGCTTGATCGAGCCCGGCTTCGCCAGAACCTGGCCCCGCTGGATCTCGTCCTTCCCCACGCCGCGAAGCAACAGCCCCGCGTTGTCCCCAGCTCGGCCCTCGTCCAGCAGCTTCCGGAACATCTCCACGCCCGTCACCACCGTCTTGCGGTCCGCTCCCATCCCCACCAACTCCACTTCCTCCCCCTGCTTCACGATCCCGCGCTCGATCCGTCCCGTCGCTACCGTCCCACGGCCCGTGATCGAGAACACATCCTCCACCGGCATCAGGAACGGCTTGTCTATCTCTCGCACCGGCTCCGGGATGAAGGTGTCGATCGCGTCCATCAACTCCTGGATGCACTCCACGGCCTCACCCTCGCCCTCCGCTTCCATCGCCTTCAGAGCGCTCCCCTTGATCACCGGCGTGTCGTCGCCTGGGAAGCCGTATTCGCTCAACAACTCCCGTACCTCCAACTCCACCAGCTCCAGAAGCTCCTCGTCGTCGACCGTGTCCACCTTGTTCAGGAACACGACCACGTGCGGCACGTTCACCTGCCGGGCCAGCAAGATGTGCTCCCGCGTCTGGGGCATCGGTCCGTCCGCTGCGCTCACCACCAGGATCGCTCCGTCCATCTGAGCCGCTCCCGTGATCATATTCTTCACGTAGTCCGCGTGCCCTGGACAGTCCACGTGCGCGTAGTGACGATTCGCCGTCTCGTACTCCACGTGCGCCGTCGCGATCGTGATCCCCCGCTCACGCTCCTCCGGGGCCTTGTCGATCTGGTCGAACGCGATCGCGTCACCACCAAACTTCTTCGCCTGCGTCATCGTGATCGCCGCCGTCAACGTCGTCTTCCCATGGTCGACGTGCCCGATCGTTCCCACGTTCACGTGTGGCTTCGTTCGCTCAAATTTTACTTTGCCCATCGCTCTTCCCTCACCGTGTTGGAAATCGCTTCCAGTTGGCGCCGATCCCCTCTCCCTGTTCCTAGAGCTCCGACCGGGACTTGAACCCGGGACCTCCTCCTTACCAAGGAGGCGCTCTACCACTGAGCTATCGGAGCGCCGCCTCTCTAGAGCGGGAGACGGGACTCGAACCCGCGACCCTCAGCTTGGAAGGCTGATGCTCTAGCCAACTGAGCTACTCCCGCAAAGCTTTTTTTTGGTCCAATGGTGGGGGTAGGATTCGAACCTACGAAGGCTAAGCCAGCAGATTTACAGTCTGCCCCGTTTGACCGCTTCGGTACCCCACCGGCCATCGATCCGGGGCAATTCCACCCCGTGACCTACCCTCCCCGGAACACGGCAAACCCCCCAGCAGGCGGCCGTTTCCAAGTAAGCTTGGTAAGCTAACGGCTGCTCAGAGCCTCATCAAGCCCCGAAATGGAGCGTTTTTCAGGGCGCACTCGGTGCCGGGGAACGGATTCTTAGAGGCGGCCCAAGATTGCGATCAAGCAGAGGCTGGAGCTCCGGATCCCTTCCCATGAATTCGCGAAAAAGATCCTCGGGTTCTTCGCTGTCGCCCCTGGTGAGGATCGCCCTGAGATACGCCTCTCCGACCTCCCGGTTGAAAATCCCTTCGGCGCGAAACCGTTCGAAGGCATCGGCATCGAGTACTTCGGCCCACAGATACGAGTAGTAGGCCGCGGCATATCCTCCGGAAAACAGGTGAGTAAACGACGTGGCGGCGTGCATCCGGGCGAACTCGATCGACGGTGCATACTCCCTGAGCAAGCCCTCTATATAGGAGAAAAGGTCCTCCGTCACCGCATCGATGGGATCACGGTGGAGCCGGAGATCGAGATGCCCTAGCGAGAGTTGCCGCATCTGGCTCCACCCACCCATGAAGGTGCGTGCCCTGCGGAGCTTTTCATAAAGGTCCTCGGGCAACGCCTCTCCGGTCTCATGGTGCCCTGAGAAGAGCGAAAGGGCCTCCTGCTCCCAAGTCCAATTTTGCATGATCTGTGAGGGAAGCTCGACGAAATCCCACGCGACGTTGATGCCCGCCATAGGCGCGATCGGGACGGTGGAGGTCAGGTGATGGAGCAGATGCCCGAACTCGTGGAAAATCGTCTCCACCTCGGTGTGGGTCAGGAGGGAGGGGACATCGCCCTTGGGCGGAGACAAGTTTCCCGCGATGACCCCCACGTGGGGTTCGAACCCTCCGGGCCGGGGTCCACCGGTCCTGAGGTCGTTCATCCAGGCCCCTTGCCTCTTTTCGGAACGTGGATGCCAGTCGGCATAGAAGAATCCCAGCACCGTGCCGTCGTCTTCACGACGCAACTCATAATAATGGACGTCCAAATGCCAGATCTCGGGAATCTTCTTCTCCGACACGACCAGGCCAAACACCCTACGGACCACCTCGAACATTCCGTCCAGAACCCGATGGAGGGGGAAGTACGGCCGGATGGCCTCGTCGTCGATGTCGAACTTCGCCCGTCTCAGACTCTCGCTCACGAAGGCCGTGTCCCACGGTTCCAGCTCGCGAATGCCCAGCACCGCAGCATGCTCCCGTAGCTCGGAAAGGTCGCGTTCCCAGTACGGCCTCGTCCGCTGGGTCATGTCCTCGACGAAACCGAAGGCTCGCTCACCGCTCTTGGCCATATGGTCTTCGAGGCGGTAATCGGCAAAGTCGGAGTATCCGAGTACCTCCGCCAAATCTCTCCGGAGACGGAGCAGCCGGACCATGATATCGTTGTTCGGAAACTCACCCTCGCGGCAGCGCCCGACGAAGGCCGCATACAGTTCTCGGCGAAGTTCACGATCCAGGGCATGCTTGATGATCGCCTCGACCGAGGGGTAGTCGAGGGTGAGAAGCCAGCCCTCCAGTCCCTGGTCGGCCGCCTTGCGCCGTGCCTCTTCCCGATCCCGCTCCGGAACGCCCTCCATGCGGCCCCCGTCCTCGATCAGGAGAGAATAGGCGTTGGTCGCGTCGATCACGTTCTCGGAGAATTTATGCTCCAAGCTAGAGATCTCGAGCCGGATCGTGCTCAGCTTTTCTTTGTCAGCAGGCGAGAGGTCGGCTCCCGCCCGCCGGAAGTCTCGCAGGGTGGTGTCCAGATGCCGTTTTTCGATCGGCAGCAGAGCCCCAGCCTCCTCGGTCTCGGAAAGGGCCTTGATGCGATTCCACAACCGCTCGTTCAGCGTGACCCGGGTCCAAAACTCCGTGATCTCGGGCAGAACCTCATTAAACGCCGTCCGCAACTCAGGCGTCTCCGCCACAGACAGCAGGTGCGTGACCGGAACGATACGTTCCTTCACCCGCTCGAGCGCGTCGTCGAGCCGACCGATCGTATCGGCATAGGTCGGCTTCGACTCGGCGGCCACCAGCTCCTCGATCTCCGCTCGGGCATCTTTCAGGATCTGCCGCACTCCGGGGACGACGTGGTCGGCCTCGATTTCGCCGAAGGGGATACGGTCGTAGTCGCAAAGCAGCGGATTGGAGTTCGTCGGCATACGAGTCAGGAGGGTTTAGGAGGGAGCAGAGCTATGGTCGTGAGAACCGGAACCGCTCTTACCATGCGAGCGGAAGTATAGTGCGTTCCCTTTTCCCTGGCGATTTCACGGCACAGGACCCGTACGTGGGGGGCGCCGCCCACGGCTTGCCTCCTGCGGGTTGCCCCTCACGCCGGCAGTGGGCATAGTGCCTTCACTGGCCCGAGTCCTTGGCTTTGGGCCGGACCGTCATCCATCGAATTCACCCAGGGAGCAGGCTTTGACCGAGCGATACGATCGTCGTGCTTTCCTCCGTCGCCTGACCGCGGCTGGACTGGCAGCGCCGGCGATCTCCACACTCGGGTGTGGCTTCGAGGAGATCCGACGCGACGACGCGGAGCGGGGCTCCCCCGGCCGGTCCCTCACACGCCCCGTTTTGCTCCCGTGGACCGGGGATGCCGTGCGAATCGGTGCGCCCCTCTCGGAGCTGCCAGCCGCGTACGTCTCCCGGGAATTGCTGAGGGTCTTCATCGAGTTGGATTCTCGAACTCAACTTCAGATGATGCTGGCTGCCCACATATCGGTCAGCACCGGCCACTGGAGGATTCCCCTTCCGGGTGATGACCTCGGGATCCCGGTCGACGCGGGAGACGCACTGCGAGAGTTCGAGGAAACCCCGATCGGCGAATGGAACTCGAACATGGATCCCACAGAGGGAGACTTCCGGATTCTGCACGGCCGGCGCGAAACCGTCGAAGTCGCCTTCGAATGCATGCCCATGGCGGCCAGAAAGGGGTGGTTCAGCGCCGGACCCTGGGAGATCGCGCAGTGCGTTGGACGGGGGCCGGATTTGTGCCGGGAAGACTTCATGGAGATCGGTACTGGAACCCGCCATGCACGGCGGGATATCGGCACCTGCACAGAACCCATGGGGCCCGTGCGTTACGTTACGTGGGCGTGTCCGGAGCTGTAGACCGCTAGAGCGCCTCGATCCCCTGGAAAACGTGGACGCCCCGGGCCTCGAGGTGTTTGAGCACGGCGTTGTAGCAGTCGACGTTGCGGCCCACCTCCTCGGGTGGCGCAAGGCCCGGCTTGTCCCAGAGCCCCCCGGCGACCAGGTTCACCATCGCCGTGCACGTGAAGCCCGTCGTGCGAGCCATCGACGAGGTTTCGGTGTCCGGGTTGTAGTAGTCGAGCAGGTTGTAGGTGTGGCGGACGCGCCCCCCGTTCTGTTTGCCCTCGATCACAATTCGCATGACCGTCAGATCCGGCTCGCCCTCCTCGAATTGCCAGGCGCTGAAGAGGAGCGCCTCGGTCACGTCTCGGGGACGTACGAGGCCGGAAGCGGCCTGGATCTCCTCGGTGGAGAAGAAACCGGCGTCCCGCAGGATCCGCATCCGCACGGCGTGGCCGGGATAACGCATGGTCTTTTCGACCATGTCGGGAGCCTTGCAGGTCCGCAGTAGGGAGCGCAGCCCGTCCGTGTTGAAGGCCTCCAACGACCCGAGTCCAGGGAAGTCCACGAGCTCGACCTCGGAGAGAGCCGGCAGGGTGATCTCCACGCCGTCCCGACGCAGGCGGGCGGGCCGCACATATTCCTCGATAACGTCACCGGGTGAAAAGGGCGCCTTGTACTCCCAGGGCCATTTCCTCTCCACCGGAAGGCCGCCCACGAGGCAATGGAACGAGGTCGTCTCGTCGAGGTGCTCCTCCATGCGGCCGAGGATCAGGTTGCTCAGCCCGGGCGCGATCCCGCAATCGAAGAGGCAGCATACCCCGGCGTCCCTCGCGGCCCGATCGAGTCCGAACGCATCCTCAGGAAAAAACGAGATGTCGACTATGGGTTTTCCTTCCTGGAGGACGCGCTCCACGGTCCGATACCCCATGAAACCGGGCACCGCGCCGACCACGAGGTCCGCGTCGGCAACCGCCTTGGACACGTTGCCGAGCTCTGAGAGGTCCGCAACCACACCCTCCGCACCGAATTCGGTCATCCGCTCGACCCGCACGGGGTCGAGGTCGACCCCGATCACTGAAAAATCATCATTGGCGGCGAGGTCGCGCACGATCGTGCTGCCGATTCGGCCACCGCCCAGTACCACGATTCTCAGGATGTCCCCTCCGGTCCGTCTTCGTCAAAACGCCTCCAAATCAGTCCACATCGGTCCAGGTGTGCAAGTGCAACCAGAGCGGATAACGGCGGCACGAGCACAAGCTCCTCACCGGTTTCACCGGGCTTCGGGCAGGCCATGGAAGAATCCTTTGCATGATGCGAAGGCGTGGGGCTATGCTTTTATGTAACACCTAGGCCCAAAAATGGCCGGGAAAAGTCGGATTTTACGGAGAGACAGCCGCGTATGGCTGAAGAAGACCTGACGAGGCGAGAAGACGACACCATTCGAGACGAGCAACTCAAGCTCGTCTTCGCGCAAGCGCCTCTGGCGATCATCGCCAGTCCTTTGGCCGCGACGGCCCTCTCCATTGGGATATGGGAGGTGGCGAACCAGGGCCTGGCGATCGCGTGGGTCTCGGTCATCGCGTCGATAGCCCTCTTTCGGATCGGAGTGGTCGTCGCTTTCCAGAGGCGCCAGAGCGCCCTCGCCGTGCGGGTCTGGGAGCGTCTCTTCACCTTCAGCTTCGTCACTGCGGGCTTTTGCTGGGGCGTAGGTGGGTGGTTGCTGCTACCGGAGGAATTCGCCTACCGTGCGATGATCTTCTTTTTTCTGATCGGAATGGCGAGCGCGGCCGTAGCTGTCTATTCCATCCACGTGTGGGCGGTCATGTTCACCATACTCGCCTTGGTGCTTCCGGCGACCTTGGACTTCGCGCTCCAAGACAGCCTGCAGGAGCGTTTGATGGCACTCGCGGTCGTACTCTTCATGATCGCGGCCTACCGCTCGTTGAGCATCACGAACCATTTCGTCCAGCGCGCCCACTCGTTGTCCCACGAGCTACAAGAGGCCAAGGAACAAGCTGAGATGCTGGCCCGCACCGATTTTCTCACCGGCATGAACAACCGCCGCTCCTTCTATGACTTATGTGACACCTCCTTCAAGCTCGCGCGAAGGTACGGTGAGGATCTGACGGCCATCCTTTTAGATATCGACCAGTTCAAGAACATCAACGACGTCCACGGTCATGCGGTCGGGGACGAAGTGCTCAAGAAGCTGGCCCGTATCGTGGCCGAGACGTGTAGGGAATCGGACATCGCCGGACGTGTGGGCGGGGAGGAGTTCGCCATCCTCCTGCCCCGTACGAACGCACAGAACGGCTTTGAGCTCGCGGAGCGGCTGCGGGAGGAGATGGAAAAAGCC
Organism: Gemmatimonadota bacterium; assembly: GCA_022564055.1. Classification (GTDB taxonomy): domain Bacteria; phylum Gemmatimonadota; class Gemmatimonadetes; order Longimicrobiales; family Gaopeijiaceae; genus UBA822. The sequence goes on along the minus strand of JADFMD010000016.1, from coordinate 39,454 downwards.
GTTTTTCATCTCGAGGGCGGAGACATCAAGTTCACGGCGAGCTTCGGCGTGGCTCAAATGCGCGCGGAGTGCGATTCCCTCGAGGCGCTCGTCGCGGAGGCGGACGGTGCCATGTACGAGGCCAAACAGCGAGGACGCAACGGCGTCTTCCTGAGGGCGCCTACCGCGCCGGAAGACGCCCCTCGCTGACCTATGGAGGCCGACGACGCCCCCCGCGGAACTCATCGTCGGGTCATTCATGTTTTCGTCGCGCTGGTCCTCGTCATCCTCGCGACCAGCGGGATCCCGACCCTCCATCCGAGCCAGGACCTCATACGCGAGTGGCTCGACCCCTTGGTGGACGGCATCGGCCTTTGGCAGGGGCAATGGGCCCTGTTCGGGCCCGAAGCCGACAAGATCAATGTGTCGATAGTCGGAGTCGTGGAGTTTGCCGACGGAGAGAGAACCGAATGGCGCCATCCCAACTGGCACGACCTCTCTCCGAGGGAGAAGTTTCGGTTCTTTCGGTACATGGAGTATACGGACGGCATCTGGCGCGACTCGAATGGAGGGGCGTGGCCGGCCTTCGCCGATTACGTCGTGCGGGAGCGTCCACACCCCACCGACCCCTCGATTGCGGTCACACGTGTCTCACTTTGGCGCCAGTCCGTGGTCATTCCCCCGCCACGCGCCCCGCTGCGGCCCATCGCCGATCCGTTCCCTATCGTCGAGCAGCAGGTCTTCTATAGCCGCGTCTACGAGCGATGAAGGCTACCGAATTCGGTGCGCGCGTTGGGCGAGCATGGAACGAATTCCTCTTCGCCCCGTTCGATCTTCGCCTCGCCGCGTGGCTTCGAATCGGGTTTGCGCTGCTCACGCTGATCAATTTCGGCGTTCTCGGACTCGACCTCGAGTTTTGGTTTGGCTCCACGGGCCCCATGCCGCTCGACGCCTCGCGCGAGGTCATTGATTCGAGCTCTCATACGATCTTCGAGATTCTCCCGCAAACGGCGACGGTTCTGTGGATCTGCTACTCACTCGCGGTGATCCACACGGTGTTGCTTCTGCTCGGATTTTTCCCGCGCTTTCAGGCCTTCTGGGTCTTCTTCTGGCTTTGGCAGTTTCAGCACCGGAACATGATGATCTTCGACGGGGAGGATCAGTTGTTTCGACTCTTCGCGTTCTTCATGATTTTCCTCCCCACGCATCGATTTGATTCCGTTCATGCGTGGTGGCGAGAACGCCAAAATCAACCCGAACCGACTCGCTTCGGCACCGCATGGGCGTTCCGACTCTTCCAGATTCAAACGACACTCGTCTACGTGGGGGCAGCCTGGTCGAAGCTCATGGGATCCGAATGGCGGGACGGAATCGCCATGTGGTACATCTCACGTCTCGACGATGCATGGGGAAAATTCCCGCTTCCCGATTTTCTCTTCGATTCGCTTCCGTGGATTCATCTGCTCACCTGGGCGACCCTCGTGGTCGAGCCGCTCTTGCCCCTCGGGCTTTGGTTTCCGCGTACACGGTGGCTCGCCCTCGGCGCAGCCGTGTTATTCCACCTCTCTCTCGAATACACGATGAATCTGTTTCTTTTTCATTGGTTGATGCTCGTCGGGCTCATTCCCTTCGTGGCGACGTTCGGGAAACACCGGGAGCGCGTTCTTCGAGGGGAGAACGGGGGCGGGGTGATGAGGGCTGGCGATCGGACTTGAACCGATAACCTGCTGCTTACAAGGCAGCTGCTCTACCAGTTGAGCTACGCCAGCGAATGTCTACACGATCTGTAACCACCCCGGTGTAAATACCCGGGTGTCGCTACCCGAGTCTAGCTACCCGCCCTCGCCGCCCAAGGTTACCTCACCCGCTTCCAGCGCGTGCCGGCGGCGGAATCCTCGAGCACGATACCGCGTTCAACCAGGTCGTCCCGGATGGCGTCCGCGCGCGCGAAATCCTTGTCGCCCCGAGCCGCCTTGCGCTCGGCGATGAGGGACTCGATCTCGGATGCGAAGTCATCATCTACGTCGAGGTCCTCATGGGCTACGCTGAGAAGGCCCAACACCTCGTCCATCGAGGCGAGCGCCGCTCTCGCAGCCTCCAAGTCGCACTGGGCGACCTCCGCGGCGGCGTCCAACTCGCCGTTCACGCGATTCACGAAGACGAACAAGGCGGCGAGGGCCTCGGCTGAGTTGAGGTCGTCCTCGAGCGCCGTGCGAAAGGCCTCCACGGCTTCATCCGCAAGACGAGCCAGCGGCCCTGCCAAACCTCCAGACTCCGCTGTCGCGGTCGCCGGCGCGCCGCCATCCGCAGCGGGCGGGCGGTTTCCCGCTCCATCCACACCGCCCGCCCCGACGGTCTCCGCCAGGCGCGCCTCGAAGTCCAGAAGGCGCTGGACCGCCGCGGCGGAAGCGGCAAGACCGTCCCGCGTGAAGTTCAGTTCCCGCCGGTACTGGGCACCGAGCAACTGATGCCGGATGGCCGCGGGCCCCAGCCCCTCCTCGAGCAATTCGTGGACCGTGATGGTGTTGCCGAGCGACTTGGACATCTTCTCGCCCTCCACCACCAGATGCTTCACGTGTACCCAGTGGCGCACGAAGGTCTGACCGGTCACCCCCTCGGACTGGGCGATCTCGTTCTCGTGATGGGGAAAGACGAGGTCTTCGCCGCCCATATGGATGTCGAGCGTCTCTCCGAGCTCGGCGATGCTCATGACCGAGCACTCCAAATGCCAACCGGGCCGCCCTCTTCCCCACGGTGAATCCCAGGCGGCGCCCACGGCCTCGTCCGCAGGCTTGGCTGCCTTCCAGAGAGCGAAGTCGCGGACATTTTCCTTCTCGTACTCGTCGTCGGCAACGCGCGCACCCGGACGCGTGAACTCGGGGTCGAGCCCCTTGAGGCGACCATAGGCCGGGAACGCACCGATGGAGAAGTAGACCGACCCGTCCTCCGTGGCATAGGCGAGCCCCTTCTCTTCCAGTCGCTCGATCCACGACACCATCTGAGGGACGTACCCGGTGGCGAGCGGATAACTACGAGCCGGAAGGATCCCTAGGGTCCGCGCGTCCGCCAGGATGCTCTCGGTGAAGGGCGCCGTGTACTCCCGAACGTCCTTTCCGGCCTCGGACGCCCGATCGATGGTCTTGTCGTCCACATCCGTGAGGTTCATGACGAAGTCCACGTCGTAGCCGGACCACTTCAGGTAACGGTGGAGGAGATCGTAGACCAGAAAACTGCGGTAGTTGCCGATGTGCGCGTGGTCGTACACGGTGGGGCCGCAGGCGTAGAGCCGGACGCGGGGCGGATCGGCGGGCTCGAAATCCCTCACCGAGCGGGTCAAAGTGTCGTAGAGCTTCAGGGACATGTGGTCGTGAGGGTCAGCATCGGTTAGCGGGGGTCAGGCTTGCTCAGAATGGGTGCGGGCCAGCCCGGGCCTTCGGCCCCGCCAGCGGACCGGATAGGATGACGTCAAAGCCGGGTTTGCGGAAGGACCCGGAGTTCAGCGACCCGCCAAGTACCGTTTTCGTATACGAAGGCGACGAATACGGTTCGCGTGACCATCTCGGACATCCCTCGGATTCTCGACTCCCACCGGATTTCTGCGAATCCCCGCGGGGGCTCACCCCCCACCTCTCCGGTTCGAGACACCCGCGCCGAGGCGGCCTCGCGGTTTTCCAGGTACTCCCGAATGGAAGCTCCTGCGCGCTGAGGAGAGAGCGCCCCGAGAGGTCGGGCCTCCCATTGAACTCGCACTCCGCCTTGGGAAAAGCCGCTCTGGAGCCGAGACACGTCACCGGCGGACCACTGCGCCGCAAACGCGGCCGCGGCCTGTCCGAGATCCTGCCCGAGGCACGCGGGAGGGGCGCCCGCGCCGCCTGCGATCGCCAGTATCGCCAGGACCACCGTAGGTCCGGCCCTCATGTCGTCGGGACCGTGCGGGGAGCGGACGCCTCTTCGCAAACCCTGCGGAGCGCCTCCGCCGGGTCGGGCGCCTGGGTCACGGAACGCCCGATCACCAGATAGTCCGCGCCCGCCGCTACCGCCTCGGCCGGCGTGGAGACGCGGGCCTGGTCGTGCGCTTCGTCCCCGGCAAGGCGAATCCCCGGCGTGACCACCACCAGCTCGGCTCCCAGGGCATTCTTGATGGCAGCAGCCTCCTGCACCGACGCCACGACACCCCCGACGCCGGCCGCCCGCGCCAAACGAGCCAGGCGCACAACGTCCTCCTCGAGTGATTCAACCGCACGGCCCCAGGAATCCTCGACATCGGACGCCGTCATGGAGGTCAGGACGGTGACTCCCAGAAGGGTGAGGTCGTCTCCGGCTGCGCCGGCGGCCGCCTCCATCATGGCGCGTCCTCCCGTCGTATGAAGGGTCAAGAATTCGACCTCTAGCTCCCGCGCACGGTCCACGGCCCTGGCCACCGTGTTGGGAATATCGTGAAGCTTGAGGTCGAGGAAGATGCGCTTGTCCCTTTCCGCAAGCGCTCGGACCACGGACGGGCCCTCTCGGGTGAAGAGTTCGAGCCCCACCTTATAGAAACGGGTCTCTTCGCCGAGCGAATCCACCAGGCCCATGGCCTCGTCCAGCGTTGGGACGTCGAGCGCGACGATCACCTGGGCCATGTCAGCTTGGCTCTCCTGAGACGCTAACGGGACGATCTCCCCCCGACACGCTCACGGGGTGATCCTCCACTCCCCGGTACGTCCCGACCAGATCCTGAATGTCCTCGATTCCCATTTTCTGCCCATAACGGGCGATCCCCCTCCCCATCCTCTGCGCGGCCCTCGGATCGGCAAAGGTGGCGGTGCCGACCTGAACCAAGGAGGCTCCCGCCAAGAGGTACTGGATCGCGTCGCCGGCCGCGGTGATCCCACCAACTCCGAGGAGAGGTATGGCGGTGCACGCGCGGGCCCTATGTACGGCGTGTACACCTACGGCCCGTAGCGCGGGTCCGGACAGACCACCCGGCCCCCCGCCGAGGGTAGCACTGCGGGACTCGATGTCGATGATCAAGCCCGGTAGAGTGTTCACGAGGGTGAGCCCGTCGGCACCGGCCTCTTCCGCCGCTTCCGCAACCGGTCCGATGTCCGGGACGTTGGGAGCGAGCTTCACGAGGAGCGGACGATCGGTCAGCCTCCGGGCACCCTCGACCACTCCCCGGAGCGCGTCGGGATCGAGGGCGAAGGGCAGTCCACCGAGGCGGGTGTCGTTAGGGCAGGAGAGGTTCAACTCGTACCCCAGGAAACCGCCGACCGACTCCAGCCCCTCCACGATGCGCCAATACTCCTCCGGGTTGTGGCCGGCCACGCTCACGAACACCTGGATGCCCGAGAGGTGCTCTCTCATCCACGGGAGCTTCTCCGAACACACGCGTTCCAAGCCGGGGTTCGCCAGACCGACGGAGTTCAGCATGGCGTTCCCCGCCTCCACGACACGGGGTGCCGGATTGCCCGCCCGAGGCTCCAGCGTCACCGACTTCGTCACGATGCCGCCCAGGGACGGGAGATCGAGGGCATCCCTGAGCTCCTCGCCGAATCCACAGGTTCCGGCGGCCAGAAGGACGGGGTTGTGAAACGTGGCTCCGAACAGGGTTTGGCTCAGTCGCATGGTCGCTTGGATCGCTGTCACTCCTTCGGCACGCCCGCGAGGTGCCGCCGGGCCGCCAGTTCTTCGTCGACGCGCTCGAGGAGCGAATCGAGCGTCTCTTGAAGTCGTGCCTCCAATTCCCCCAGCTCGGCCCCAACACGACCCATACGAGCATAGCGTACGTAGGCATCCTCAGGGAGTGCCTCGAGTTGCTCGTCCAGCCACTTCCGCTGTGCCCGATCGGCAGTCAGCTCCCTGGCCCCTAGGAGGGCCTTCCCCGACCACGGTGCTTCTGGCACCGCTACCGCATACGCCAAAAAAAGCGCCGCCGAGAGCCGTGGGGCGATCAGTACGTCCCGGGAGATCTCCGCCGCGCCGATCAGCGCGACGGGCTCGCCCTCGAGTCCATACTCCCGCAGGAGCTCCACGCGGCGGATCGCGTTCAGTATGGCCTGGGCCCCCTCGGACGCGACCGCCGGAAGAAGAATGGCTCGAAGTGGCGCAAGGTCGTCCATCTGCTCCGCCTCGGCCAGGCGCCACCGGGCCAGCGTCACGCGCGCGGCGGAGGCCTGCCCACCCACGCCGGAACCGACCGACCGGGCGTCTTCCCTTGCCCGCACCAAATCGCCTGCCTCGTAAGCCAGCCAGGCGCGTGTCATCAACAACCGGTCCCGCTCTTCTCGCGACCAGTGGGCGTCTTCGGCATTGGCCAAAAGGACCACGGCGCTTCCGGGACCCCACCGGTCCGCGAACCGTCGAACCAGCGAACGAATAGAGTCCCCGTAAACCTGGGCCCCGCTGGTGAAGATCAGCGTCTGGACCCCCTGGTGGATACGAGTCAAATCCGGCAAAGCGAATCCCCACGCGATGCGCTCGAAGCCCGCCGGCACCACGTGGCCGTCATGGGTCTCTCCCGCCCGGTCCAGATCCCGCCATCCCTGGGCCACCAGCCCCCGGTCGAGCAAGGCGCGAGCCCGCCAGAGATGGCCCTCCGCCCGATCGATCGGGGCGTCCACGCGCTCGATCGCATCGTCGAGAAGCGCCAGCCCGCGGACCGTCTCTCCAACCGACACGGCGAGGGCCCCGCGGTAGAGGGCCGCCTGCGCTCTCACGGCGGGGTCATCACTGATTTCGAGTACCCGCTCCAGGGCCCGGCTCGCTTCCGAAGTGGCGCCCAAGCGAAACTGGGCCTTGGCGATGAGCAGGAAGGCATCATCGGCCCATCCGCCGTCCTCGTCGGCGCGGTAGCCCTTGGTGGCCTTGGCGACGACTTCGCGGTAACGGGCCGAGGATGCGGTGTCCTGGCCGGCCAACCGCAAGTCCTCGGCCTCCTGGTACAATCCCTCCGCGTTATAGAGCGTGTTGTTGAAGATGCACCCCGCGAAAACCCCCGATCCCAGCGCCGCAAGGGCGACGATGCGTATCGGGCGGGCGCTTCTCACCGGGGGGCGCCCTGAACCGCCACCCCCTGACCCGGTGGGTATCGCAGAAAGAAATCCCGGATCCCCCGCGCGAGCGCCGCGGCGACGCCGCGTTGGAATTCCCCACGGGAAAGCACGCGTTCCTCTTCTCTATTGGAGATGAATCCGACCTCCACCAACACCGCCGGCATGAGAGCGTTGGTGATCACCGCGAATGGGCCCTGCTTTACACCGCGGTTGGGGCCGGGGTGGACCTCTTCCAGCTCCGACTGAATCCCCTCCGCCAGAAGCTCCGACCAATGCTGGTGGTCGAGGTACTGAAGTCCTCTCATGATAAAGGCCACATCCGCTTCCACGTCCCCCCCGTCCAGGTCGGTATCGAGTTGGAGGGGAGCATTCTCGATCGCCGCCACCCTCCGTTCGTGTTCGGTGCGGGCCTCGGACAGAAAGTATGTCTCGAACCCGCGGATCGCCGGGCTCGAGGGAGAAGAGTTCACATGAATCGAGATGAAGACGCCGGGGCGGGTTCCCTTCAAGAGCGTGGCCCGCGGACCTCGCTCCCAAAGCGGAACGAGCACATCCCGGTCTCGGGTCAGGTACACCTCGAGGCTCTCGTCCCCCCTGAGTTCCCGCTCCAGATACCGGCCGATGGCCAGGGCGATATCCTTTTCACGGCGTCCGCCAGCACCGGTCGTCCCCGAGTCACTACCCCCGTGGCCGGGATCAATCACGACCACTCGCTTCTCGGGATCCTGTGCCGTTTGCAAATCCTGCCGTAAGGTCGGTGCGGACGGGTCGCCCCTTGCCGCCGGTTCATTCGCAGAGGTTAAGACCCCGCGCCCCCGTCCCACACGCGGCGTCTCGATACGACCCCCCGGCCACAGCGATGCGTCGAGGATCTCCAGCACCCGCTCCTCCGGTGAGAACGCGTAGGCCTCTCTCGCTCGGTACGGAAGAAAATCGACCACGAACTGGAGCGGAATCTGAATGGAGCCGCCACCCAAGAACGGCGCGTTCACGAGTTGGAGCAGCTCGTCATCCCATCGGAAGAAGGGGCTGCCCAACGAAAACTCTACCACGGGCCCGTCCGGGCCGAGCTGGGCGCGCAGGCGTAGCCCGTCTACCTCAACCTGCCAACCCAGCTCACGCAAAGCGTCATGAGGCACGGTGGCATACCCACGCAAACGTGTGACCGGTAACGTGAGAGAGGAGTCGTCCGGACCGTGTACGAGGAGAGAATCGCCCGTTTGCGCAGAAACGGGCGCGGGTCCGCCGAGGGACACCGTCAAAAAAGCCCAGATGCCGAATGGGCCCGAAAACCTGGACACGATCATCGGTGTTCGCTCATGGCGCGTTTGGCCTCCCTATCCTGAGTCTGCTTCTTGAGCTTTTCGCGCTTGTCGTATAGACGGCGTCCCCTCGCCACCCCGAGAAGCACCTTCGCGTTCCCTTTCCGGAAATAGATTTCGAGCGGGATAAGGGTGAGTCCCTTTTCTTCCGTCTTTTTCACCAAGCGGCGAATCTCCTCGCGGTGCAGGAGCAGCTTTCGTACTCGGTCAGGCTCCTGGTTGGCCCGATTCGCCTGTTCATACGGCGAAATGTGAAGGTTGTAGAGCCAGACCTCTCCCTTCTCCACCCGTGCGAAGGCATCGCGGAAAGCCAGATGCCCGGCCCGAAGCGACTTCACCTCCGGTCCCTTGAGCACGATCCCAGCCTCATGCGTATCCAGGATCTCATATTCGTGCCTAGCTTTTCGATTTCGCCCTACCACCTTACGGCCGCCCTCGCCGCCACCATTTTTGTCGCTCAACAGTTCCCCAACTTCACGCCCAGCCCTGGAAGGCAGCTCGAATTCGCACCTTCTTGCGCTTTTTGCCCGGGGAAGAAAGCTACAGGGCCGCCGCTCACGGCCGTGCCGACTCGGTCACTATTCGCCGACGTCCTCCTCTTGGGACGATTTCCCGTCCACCGCCGCCTCCCTCGCCGCAGCGATCCCCGCCTTTGCGGCGGCCTTGGAGCGCTCGAGTTTGGCTTCGAGATCCGTGCGGGCCTCCTCGGCCGCCACACGTCCCGATTCTACGGCGTCGCGCACCAACTCCACCCTGGCCTCCACGCCCTCCCGAACGGTCCCCAACCGATCCTCCAGGGTCAGTTGAGCCTCACGCATGCGCTCCTCGGCGGCAAGGCGCAGCTTCTGGGCACGGGCCCTGATCTCCTCCTGTGTCTCTTCGCCGGTTTGGGGAGCGAAGAGCAGCGCCAGCCCAGCCCCGACAAGGGCGCCGAGGCAGAACGACCCGAAACTCCCACCGCTATCCCGCTCGACGAGGATGTAGGGGAGGTCCTCGTGATTACGCATGATATGTACTCCTTCTGCAGCGTCTGGAAGCGGGGCAAAGCACCCGCGACCGCCTGAAACATACCGACGAGTGGGATCGAATGGGAACCCTACGCTACCCGGGTGTGAGCCGCCACCGACCGTCCGGATCCGAACGGGCGGGCGGATCGTACCCCTCCCGACCCAACAGTCCATACGTGAGTTGCTTCCCCAGTTCTACACCCGGTTGATCGAGCGGGTTCACGTCGTACAACGCACCGGCGTAAACCGTAGCGATGGACGTGAGCATGAGGAGTTCCCCGAGCGTCGATGCGTCGAGGCCCTCGATCTCGAGCGTCATGTTCGCCCGGCCGCTCTGGCGCAACGCCTCCGCGGTGGCCTGCCGTTCGGCTTCCATGAGCTGACCCACCGTGTGTCCTCCGAGATAACCGACGGTGGGCATCGAGGCGCGATGCGTACCGATGTCCAGATCCCGCTGCGCCCCGGTAACCGCAACGAAGACGACTACCTTGTCCCGAGGTCCCTCGATGAAGAGCTGTACCTGCGCGTGCTGATCGGTGACCCCCACGGCAGGCAGCGGCGTCGGTCCGGTGTGGACGATCTTGCCGGAGAGATCGTGAGCCTTTCCGAGAGACTCAGCCCAAAGCTGCTGAAACCAAAACGAGAAGGAGCGAAGGCGCTCCGAGTAGGGCATCATCACGTGGATCGAGGCCCCCGATTCTCTGTGGGCCGTGTGAAGCAAGGTAGCCATGAGTCCGGCCGGGTTCTCTCGAAGCGTCGGGGTTCGGCAATACTCATCGGCCCGCGCAGCACCCGCGAGAAGCCCCGCCACATCCACGCCGATCAGCGCGGCGGGAAACAGACCCACAGCCGAAAGGACCGAAAAGCGGCCTCCGACGCTCTCCGGAATCGAAAGACTCTCGATTCCCTCGGATTCCGCGATCGCACGCAGGGCTCCATGCTCCGGATCGGTGGTGAACACGAAATGCTCTCCCGCCTTCTCCGTCCCGACCTCCCCGATCAGCATCCCCTCGATCACCAGGTAGAGCGCCATGGTCTCGGCGGTGGATCCCGATTTGCTGACCACGTTGAAAAGCGTGCGTCGAAGATCGAGATGTTCCACGAGGTCCAACACGGCGCCCGGGTCCACGTTGTCCAGAATGTACATCCGTGGCCTACCGGCGCGCTCCTCATTCGAGCGCTCGTTCCACAGGGTTCCCAGCAGGCCATCTCGCAACGTCCGAGCCCCCAACGCGGACCCCCCGATTCCGATGATGACCAAATTCTCGAAACGCCCCTCCAGGCGCTGAGCAAGCTCCTGCGCGTGGCCCAACCCTTCCGAGTCGTACGGCAGGTCGAAAAATCCCATCTCACCCGAGCGCCGAGAGGCCTCGACCTGCTCATGGGCCGTGCGGAAGCGATCGGCCAGGTCCGCCCCGAGACGATCCGCGTCGACGCCGCCCGTGCCCAGGCGTTCCTCCACCATGTTTGAGAAATCGAGAGTGATGGGGGTCATGAGATCTCGATACTCAGACCGTCGTAGGCCGGGGCGACACCTTCGGGGAGCCGATCCACCAATTCCTGGTGCCCCACTCGATGGGTCAGATGGACGAGGTAGGTGCGCTCCGCACCCACGACTTTCGCCGCTTCGACGGCTTCCTCCACGTTGAAATGAGTCGGATGCGGCCGGCCGAACCACAACGCGTTAAGTACAAGAACGCTCACACCCTTCAGGGTTTTCAGCGCCGCCTCCGGTAGTTCCTTCGCATCGGTGACGTAACCGAGGGACCCGACGCGAAATCCGTAAACGGAGATCGGCCCGTGGGGCACCACCACCGGCTCGAAGCGGTGACCGAGAATCATCGTGGGCTCGGCGGGCCCAAATGGGTTGAGGCGAATACGAGGCTTGGTCGTTCCCTCGGGAGGGTGAAAATCATCGTCGAAAATATACGAGAACCGGGTTCGAAAGAGGTCCTCGTACTCCTGTGGAACGAAAGCAGGTATGTCACGCCGCTGTCGAGCCGTGAAGGCCCGGAGGTCGTCGATACCATGGAGATGGTCGGCATGGCTGTGCGTATACCACACCGCGTCGACGTTGCCGACACCGGCGGCTAGCAACTGGAGGCGGAGCTCGGGGGGCGTATCGACCAGAACCGTGCCTCCCTCCAACTCGAGCAGAGCCCCGTGCCGCGTCCGCTTGTCCCGGGCGTCCTCTGACGTACAGACGTCGCAATCGCACCCGACGACCGGCACGCCGAAAGAGGTTCCCGTCCCGAGGAATGTGAGTTTCATGAGTCCAAGGCGGCTAGGCATTAGGAGGCTCGTGGAAGCTGCCCCGGGGTGATGTGAAGAACAAGGCCCCCGACGGCCCGAAACGTAAATCGCTTGCGCGCGGGGTCCCTGGGCCCAAAGCTCTCGGCATCATGACTATCAGACTGATCTCAGACGCGGACTCCCTCGGTGAGTTACAGGAGGGCCTGACGGGCGAAAACCGGGTGGCCGTCGACCTCGAAGCAGCCGGCTTTCACCGTTATTCGGATCGGGTCTGCCTGCTTCAGGTGAGCACAGCCGGCCAACACTTTGTCGTCGATACGCTTGCCGTCGATCCGTCGGGGGTGCTCCGAGGCCCCATGGAAAGCCCGACGGTGACGATTCTCCTTCACGGTGGAGATTACGATCTTCGGCTTCTGGACCGGGACCTGGACCTGCATCCGGTGAAGCTGTTCGACACCCAGACCGCCGCGGCCCTGCTCGGAGAGCCGTCGTTGGGGCTCGCGGCCCTCCTGCAAAAGTACCTCGATGTCCACGTGTCCAAGAAATACCAGCGCGCGGACTGGGCCCAGCGCCCTCTTCCCGCCGAGATGCTGGACTACGCCGTCTCGGACACCCGCCATCTACACGAGTTGGCCCGCATCCTTATCGAGCGGTTGGAGGCGGTCGGGAGAATATCCTGGGCGGAAGAGGAATCAACCCTCATGGAGGCGTTACGGTGGAACTCCACCGGCGACGTCGATCCCGTCACGAGGATCAAGGGCGCGCGGAATCTCGAGCTCCGAGACGTAGCGCTTGTCCGCGAGGCTTGGTTGTGGAGGGATGAGGTCGCCCGGGCACGGGATCGCGCGCCATTTCGAGTGGCGGGAGACCCGGCGCTCCTCGAGGTCGTGGGTGAGCGGCCGCGAAACGTTTCCGCGCTCGGGCGCATACGTGGTTTTTCGTCGCAGCTCGCGGAGCGGTCCGGCAAGGAGCTACTCGACCGGCTCGAGCAGACCGATCGGCTCGACGATTCCGAACTCGTGGGTTATCCCCGCGGGCCGGCCGGCCCGCGCCGCCCCAGTCCCGAGGTGGAGGAAATCGCCAACCGCCTCAAGGCCGTTCGCAACGAGGTGGCGGTGACCCTCGGCATCGACCGGGGCGTCCTTATGTCGAACACCGTGATCCTGGAAATCGCACAGGTAAACCCGAGTTCGGTGGAGGAACTGGCGGGGGTCCCAGGGGTGAGGCGCTGGCAATCGGAGGCGTTGGCGGACCGGTTTCTCGGGGTCCTCTAGGGAAGCTCCGCGAGCCTGCCTCTAGGCCACGTCCTCCTCTTTCCGCTTGCAATCGATGCAGTACCGCGCATGCGGAAGCGCGTCGAGACGCTCGTACCCGAGTGGGGAGCCGCAAGTGTCGCAGTTCCCGAAGGTGCTCGGGTCATTGTACATACGGCGCAGCGCCTCCTCGAGACGATAGATGTAGCGGCCTTCCTTGGTCGCGAAGAGTGCGGCCTTCTCACGCTCCATCGCCTCGGTCCCCTGATCCGCCATGTGGTCGGTGTAGGCGGATAAATCGGAGTCCATCGTCTCCCGGTCGAGCTTGGAAATCCGGTCGAAGAGCCCGAGCGCCTTGAGCGCCCTTGCCCGCTCGTCCATGAGCCGGCCCTCGATATGTTCGAGTTGCTTCTTGGTCAACATTCTGGATACGTATCGGGTTCGAATGGGGAGCCGCCCCTCCGACTCGCCCTGGGTCGAAGAAATTAATCGAAACGGAAAATGTCGTCTATATCATTCTTCCGCATCATTCTTCCGCCGACGTTTTGAAAGCGACCGCCGCACCAGGATTGGAGCGGATGGTGCATCGTCTCGCACGAGTCCCCCGCCACAGGATGGCACCGGAGGGGATCCCCACCAATGTGCGAGGGTAGTGCCGTGTCCTGAACCGAGAGATCCCCAGGCTCGCGCGGGGTCGTTCCGTTTCGGGCCTGAATCCTGAAGTGTTGGGAAACCAAAAGTGGAAAACATCGAGTGCAAGCGCTGTGGCGCGGATAAACCGAAGCTGGCCAAGGCTCCCTTCCGAACCGAGTTGGGGACAACCATACAGGACCAGATCTGCACGAAATGCTGGGCGGAGTGGCTACAGCACCAGACCCTCCTGATCAATCACTACGGGCTGGACCCCCGCGACAAGAAGGCGCGGGAGTTCTTGTACGGTCAGATCGAGACGGTACTGCTGGGTGGCGGAGAGGGGAAAGGGATCGATACCTCGCAGCAGGGCGAGATCGAGTGGTAGCTGCTAGCGGCGTCCTGCGATCGGGCCCGGAAAAAACGGAACACTAACTTCCCGGTACGACCCTGGCCCGGCATGCCTCGTCCCAATCCAACCGGACCAACATGCCGCCGGCCCAAGACGCCTGAAGCTGGACCGCACCGGGGCAGCGTGCATCCAGTTCGTCCAGCGCCTGCTGATGGACCAGCCCGGCGTTCTCCAAAACGACATATTCGATTCCGGACACGGCCCAGACCGCAAATTGCTCCTGGGGTGTCCCCCAGATCGGGCCGTCCGCTGCCGGCCGAAAACGGGCACTGGGTGCTACACGGCGACCCGTGTGAAGGGCCAGGCCAGCCCACATTTCGGGGGCCCCCACCACGCCGTTCGGGGGCACTCGTTCATATATGGCCGGCACCGCCCGGGCGAGCATGAGCTCCCGTACTCGGAGAGGCTCCACGTGCCGTCCGCCACCGAGACCCATCACGCTCACAGAACCCAACCAAACGATCCAACCCAAACCCAGTGCGCCGACCAGTAGGCCACCTCGATTCGGTCGCGCGCCATGGATGAGGATTCCATGAGTGAGCCGCTCCGCTTCGGGCCTGAAGCCGGCCACCAAGATCATGCCCAGGATGGGGATGAGCGGCATGGTCAGGCGGATTTCCTGATAGGGCCACAGCCAGAGCATCCCGATGAGGAGAGCCGCGGTAAGAATTGGCGTCCAGGTCAGGACCGAGAGGCGGCGCACCCCGGCGAAGAACACCCCACCCCCGAGCACACCGAACAAGACCGCGGCCCACCCACCGGCACCTGGAAAAAGGAGCCCCACGATTTGGCCCGCCAGCGCGATGAGGCGCGTTACCAAGACGCCGAAGGATCCGCCTTCCCCACCGGCCTGGTCCGCGAGCCAACCGACATACGGACCGAGGGTGTCCCGCAGGGGAGGGGGAATCGCTGCCGCCGCTCTGCTCGACCAGAACATCCATGGCGCGATGATCAGCGCCGCGCCGGCAGCACTCCGGAAGGCCCAGACCCTCCTGCCCCGCATGAGCAAGGCCACGGGCACGGCGAGCCCCACGGCGAGCCCCATGGTTCGCGTGTAGTAGGCGACCGCGAACGCGGCTAAGAATCCGCCGAGAGAACGCCACGTAGGTCGGACCTCCAGCCGGGAGCCGGTCCAGAGCGCCGCCACCAGCGTGACCAGGAAGAGTGGCTCGGAAAGCGGCACAAGAGCCAGTCGCCACAAATCCGGAAGTAACCACAGCAGGGCCGTCGTAGCGACCGCACTCCGCCATGAGAAGTCCAGCCACCGCAGATAGGCCACGAACAGCCCGCCACTCGATGCGACGAAAAGCACGTTGAAGAGAGAGGCCAGGGAACCCTGCCCCACCGCCTCGGGCGCCACTCTCCATAACAGCGCGAGGAAGAGCGGATATAGGGGCGGGAACTTCGCTCCAGGCGGGGACCCGGGGACCTGCGAGTATCGGAGTCCCTCGCCATCCGCGAGGGATTTGCCAAGGAGTAGATACGCGCCGTCGTCGTGCCAGACACCGGGTGGCACGGCTACCCACACCAAGACCCCGACCAGGCCGAGGCACACCGCCACGATGAGAGGGATGAGCGGAGCCATGCCCGGCTCCTCCTGTGCGGTCGGCTCGCTCATCGGAAGTCCGGAATCAGCCCAGCAATACCGCCTCGATGTCCACGAGCGCATCCTCGAGCGTCGCCTGTTCGATCGTGAGAGGAGGCGCGAACCGTATGACCTGGTGATGCGTCTCCTTCGCAAGAATCCCCTTGGCCTGAAGGGATTCGCAGAAGGGCCTCGCGGTGCCCGAGGATTCCTTGATCACGACGCCGATCATGAGGCCGCGCCCGCGAACCTCCTCCACGTGAGGGGAGCCGATGTCGCGGAGCCGCCCCATGAACCACGTGCCGAGCTCGTCGGAGCGTTCCGAAAGCTTCTCATCCAGGATGACGCGGAGTGAAGCACGGCCGACGGCCGCGCCGAGCGGGTTTCCTCCAAACGTCGAGCCGTGGTCACCTGGCTGGAAGACGTCCATGATCTCGGCATCGGCGATGGCCGCCGAAACCGGGTAGACCCCGCCGCCCAACGCCTTTCCCACGATGAGGACGTCCGGGCGGACATCCTCCCACTCGCAGCAGAAGAGGCGTCCGGTCCGTCCGAGCCCCGTCTGGATCTCGTCCCCCATGAACGCGATGCGTCGGTCCCGACAGATCTCGGCGGTCCGGCGCAGGTATCCCTCCGGCGGCACGACCACACCGCCTTCGCCCTGGAGTGGCTCGACCAGAAAACCGACGGTGTTCTCGTTGACGGCCGCCTCGAACGCATCTGCATCACCATAGGGGACCAGCACGAAGCCGGGTGTGAACGGCCCAAATCCGTCGCGGTACTGCTCCTCGGAACTGAAGCCGACGATCGTCGTCGTCCGCCCGTGAAAGTTGTTTTCACAGACGATGATCTCGGCTTTACCCGCCGCTACCCCCTTCACCTTGTACCCCCACTTCCGGACCGCCTTGATCGCGGTTTCCACAGCCTCGGCACCCGTGTTCATCGGAAGGGCTTTTTCGTACCCGGTGGCCTCACAGAGCTCGCGCACGAAGGGTCCCATCTGGTCGTTGTGAAACGCCCGTGAGGTCAAGGTCAGCCTCGACATCTGCTCCTCGGCCGCGGCCATGATGGCCGGGTGGCGGTGTCCCTGATTCAGGGCCGAATAGGCGGAGAGCATATCGAGATACCGATTCCCATCCACGTCCCAAACCCACTCGCCCTCGCCGCGCTCCAACACGACCGGAAGGGGCTTGTAATTGGCGGCGCTGAACTGGTCGGCCTCGGTGAGATAAAAATCGGTCTTCGATGCGCTGGCCTGGGTCATGGCACTACTCGTGTGATAACGTGGCTACTGCAGAGATAACGTGGCTACTGCAGAGGAGGGTAAGAGAATGCACGTCCGATCATGGTCACGGCACCGGCAGATTTCAAGGGCTCGAGCGGTTTCTGGTCAGCGGTTCCGGTACACGACCTCCGCCACCACGTCTCCGACCATCAGAAGGGTCCGGGCACTCGTGTTCCCCGGCACGTCCCGGGGCGTGTGCCAGAAGCCGTTCCCGGGCCCATAGTCGAAGTCGATGAGGTTCGCCACCGGAATCCCGGCATCGTTGAATGGAACGTGATCGTCGATCACCCTCACGGTCCGATCCATAGGAAAGAAACGCCGGTATCCCAGGTCGGCCGCAATGCCCCAGACGCGTTGCACCACCTGACCCGCACGCTCCATCGAGTAAGCCTCGACGGGAAAAGCGGGATCGGCATCCGCGACCATGTCGAGGAGGATCCCAAAAGCGGGCGGATTCTCGTTCCCTATCCCGGCTACGTAATGCCGGGCGCCCAAAAACATGTCGTCTGTGGACGGTCCATAGTCCTCTCCGTCGGTGAAAAGGAGCTCCACACCCCCGGGCGGAGGTTGCTCGTTGAACATTCGGGCCAACTCCAGCAGAATCGCGGTGCCCGAGGCGCCGTCGTTGGCACCGGGTACGGGCTCCTCGCGGTCGGCCGCCTCGGAACTCTGGTCCGCCTTCGGCCGCGTATCCCAGTGGGTGAGGAGGAGTAGCCGTGACCCGTCGGCGGGACCGAACCGAGCGATCACGTTGGTCAGAGCTAGCTCGTGGCCCTCCCCGGTCAGGTGCTCGAAGGGGTCGAGAAATACCGTGTCGGCGAGGGCTCGAAGTTCGGTCTCCAGCCACTCCAACTGCTGGGCATGGCCCGCGGAGCCCGGGATGCGGGGCCCGAAGGCCACCTGTCTTTCTAGGTCCTGAAACGCACGGTCCGCATCGAATGACGGCCGCTCGACCCGGACCGTGACGCTGCTCCCTTCGGAATCACCCCCACCACACGCGGCGACCGCAAGCGGCAAAGTGGTTACCAGCACTGCCCACCGCTTCATCGCAACGGTCCTACACTCATTCGCCCTCTTCCATGACGGCCACTTTTTGGGCCGCATGTTCTCGCATCTTCAGGGTCATCGAATAAAAGCCGTTCCTTCGATTGACCGAGATATGCTGCCCCAGGTCCAGCCGTTCGAAGAGCCCCTGCACGTTGGTCGTAAGAATCTCCTCGGCAGTCTTGCCGGAGTACAGCATGAGAAGCACCGCGATGAGTCCTTTGACGATGTGCGCGTCGCTGTCCGCGCGAAATACGACTTCGGAGGGCTCGGAGCCCCCGACGGTGACGAGCCAAACCTGACTCATGCACCCCGGAACCAAGTGCTCCTCATCCCTGAATTCTTCCGGGTAGGGCTCCAGCTTTCGCCCGAGCTGGATGAGGTATCGATAGCGGTCCTCAGAGGAGCGCAACCGGTTGAAGCGCTCGGCGAATTCGTCAGGAGTCATGATGCGTGGTCGTCGCAGACGCAAAGGTCCAGGTCAGTGAGGGGCGGGGTCAGCCGGCCGCGGAACGGATGGATCCGCTGCTCAACGAAATCGCCTCCAGAGCGCTGAGAAGCTCCTCAGCGACAAAAGGCTTCTGGAGGAACGGAATATCATACCGCTGACAGAGAAGCGCTTCCTCCTCATCCAGTGCCGTCCCACTCATGACCACAGCTCGTGTGTCAGGGTATTTCTTGAGAAGGCTCACCGCGAGCTCCACACCTTCACCGTCGGGCAGGATGTGGTCCAACACCAACAGATCGGGCACCTCTTTCTCGACTTCGAGCAGAGCATCCTTGACCGTGGTGCCGACCACAACCCGATGGCCCTCATCGCTGAGGACCCGCCGCAGCCAACCCAGCACGGCCTCGTTGTCGTCGATCGCGAGCACGGTCCGAGGGATCGCGGGGAGTGGCGTCCCACCGACGGCGAGGAGGGTCAGATGGTCCCCGTCTTCGTGGAGGTCCACGGTGACTTGCGCCCCGGGCGTGACCTCACCATTTGCGACCATAGCGGCCAGCGGCTGGGTCAAATGGACGTGGATGATCCTCCTCAACTCCCTCGCACCGTACTCCATGCTGGTCCCCTTTTCGAGCATGAAGAATCGAGCCGCTGGAGCCACCTCGATGTCGAACGACCGGCTGCCGAGTCGGTTCTGGACGTGCCGCTGTAGCTCGACCACGTGTTGTTCGAGGATCGCCACCAGAGACTCGTTATCCAACGGACGATAGGTAATGACGGCATCGATCCGGTTGACGAACTCCGGAGAGAAGTGACGCTGGACCGCCCTCAGGCCGACACGCTCCAGGTGCGCGGAGAGCTCCGCCCCCGGGCGCCTCGGCGGCGTGTCGAAACCCAAACCCGGATTTAACTCGGACACCATGTCCCTCGCCCCGAGGTTGCTGGTGAGGAAAATGAGCGACTTTTCGAAGTTCACCTCGCCGCCGTCTCCGAGCCGTAGCGTGGCCTTGTCGAGCACGCCGAGTAGAAGTTGAGACAACGATGGCGCCGCCTTCTCGATTTCGTCGAAGAGAATGAGCGAGAGGTCGCAGTCGGAGCTCGTCGCATCGTCGAGGACGATTTGGTTCAGCCGCGGCTCGGTCTGGGCGTGCCCCACGTAACCCGGGGGAGCCCCAATGAGCTTGGCCACCTCATGCTCGCTCTGAAACTCACCACAATCGATTTTGACGATGCAGCGCGCATCTCCGTGTAGGACTTCGGCAAGCGCCTCGACGGTTCGGGTCTTCCCCGTTCCCGTCGGTCCGAGCAGCAGAAATACACCCACCGGGCGGCCCTCCGGGGCGAGCCCCGACCGGTGTAGTTGGATGCTCGGTACGATATGCTCGAGGGCGTGGGCCTGGCCCACGACCCGGCTCGAAAGAAGCCCGATCAGTTCGTCGGTGCGGATGGCCGCCGACGGGCCGCTTTCTGGTGCTCCAGGCTCACTCACGTGAAATCTCCCACTTGGACCCTTTAGTACCTAATCCTATGTAAACCCCAAGGGGGGGAAAAGAACCGGGCCCGCACCGCCCCAGGCGACGCGGGCCCCGTTGATGGGCGGTGGTTTCCGGAATCGGGTTCAGCGAAGCGAGGCGGGCGCCCTCATCCACATTCGCTGTATCCGCAGATGTGGCACTTCACACAACCCTCCTCGAACGAGAGTTGGCCAGCGCCGCATTCCGGGCAGCTGCCGAGAAAATTCGTTCGAGCCCCGGCACTGGAAGAAAACTGCGGCTGAGCCCCACCCGCATCGCCACCCGCATCGACCGAAGCACCCAGCGGAAGCATCTCCTGCACACCTTCCTTCTCCGCCAAGTACCGTTCGATGGCCTGGCCGATCGCGTCCGGAAGCGAGAGGACTTTGTTCGGACCTACCCCTACGGCACGATCGGAGGAAACTCCCCGAAGTTGGTCTTTGACCGCCGAGACCGGAATTCCGGAACGGAGCGCCAGGGAAATCAGCCGCCCGATCGCCTCGGCGTCCGCCGTCGCCGCGCCTCCCGCCTTCCCGAGCGTACAGAACACCTCGAAAGGGCGACCCCCGTCGTCCTCGTTGATCGTGACATAAAGATCACCGAGCGGCGAGTTCAACTTGAGCGTACGCCCCCGTAGCATGGAGGGGCGCTGACGCTTGTGGCGAGAGGCGGCAGCGGTTAGATCATTTTCGTCGCGGTCGCGGTAGAGCTGATCGAGTTCCATCCGGAGCCCGTGAAGAGACTCCCGCGCATCCGCAAGCTGCTGTTCGAGAGCCTCTACGTCCCCGCTTCCAGCCTCCTGGCCCTCAGTGGACTTCCCGGTCTTTCCGGTCGACAGCACCTGACCCGACCTCGATCCGTCGCGGTACACGGTGACGCCTTTGCAGTCGAGTTCATACGCGAGCTGATAGATCTTCCGGACGTCGTCCTCGGTGGCCTGCGCCGGGAAGTTCGTGGTCTTGGAGATGGCGGAATCCGTGTGCTCCTGGAACCCCGCCTGCATGCGAACGTGCCATTCCGGGGAGATGTCGTGCGCGGTCTTGAAGACGGCCTGCACCTCTTGCGGAACCTCGGGGAAGTGGATGTGGCCCTCCTCCGCGATACGGGCCATAAGTTCCTCGGAGTACCACCCCTCGGCCTGGGCACGAGCCACGAACGCGGGGTTCACGTCCGGCATCATGGAGTCCGCCTGGTGGCGCATGAAAGCGACGGCGAAGATCGGCTCGATTCCTCCGGAACAGCCGGCGAATATTGAAATGGTGCCCGTGGGCGCCACCGTGGTGAGATTACAGTTCCGGAGCCTGCGCATCTCGCGAATACGCTGTCCTGCGGCGTCCCGGGCGCATTGATCGTCCGGACCCCAAATCGATTCCTCCCAGGCCGGGAAGGGCTCGCGAGCCTCGGCGAGGTTTTCCGACGCGTTGCGAGCCTCGTCGTTCAGGAAGCCCATCACCTTGCGACCCATTTCTACACCCTCAGCGCTGTCGTAGGGTATGCCGAGCGCGATGAGCATGTCGGCCCAGCCCATGACCCCCAACCCGATTCGGCGGATGGTGTGAGCCAGGTCGGTGATATCCTGCAGTGGGTATTGGCTCGCGTCGATGACGTTGTCCAAGAAATGCGTGGATAGATGGACCGTCTGGCGAAGCGCATCCCAGTTGACCGCCTCGGCCGGATCGCCACCGGGTATAGGATCCGCTAGGACGAAATGGGCAAGATTGATGCTTCCCAGGTTGCAGACGTCGTACGGCAAAAGCGGTTGCTCTCCGCACGGATTCGTCGCCTCGTAGGAACCGAGCGCGGGCACCGGGTTGAAGGCGTTTGCGCGGTCGATGAAGAACGTCCCCGGCTCGCCAGTTTTCCATGCGCCATGGATGATCAGGTCGAAGATCTCACGGGCATCATCTTGCCCCATGACCTCTTGGGTCTTGGGGTTCACGAGGTCGTAGCGTTCTCCCGCCTTGACCGCCTCCATGAACTTGTCGGTCAGGGCCACGGAGATGTTGAAATTAGTGATCCGGGAGGTATCGTTCTTGCAAGCGATGAACGAGCGGATGTCGGGATGATCCACCCTGAGGATCCCCATGTTCGCCCCCCGCCGAGTCCCGCCCTGCTTCACGACCTCTGTGCTGGCGTCATAAAGCGTCATGAACGAGATCGGCCCCGACGCCACACCCATCGTCGATTTGACCTGTGCACCGGCCGGGCGAAGTCGTGAGAAGGAGAAGCCCGTTCCCCCCCCCGACTGATGAACGAGCGCCATCGCCTTGAGCGTATCGTAAATGCCGCTCTTGCCATTGGAGAGAGCGTCATCCACAGGGAGAACGAAGCAGGCGGAAAGCTGTCCCAAAGGCCGGCCGGCGTTCATCAGCGTCGGCGAGTTCGGTTCGAACATGCCCGTGATCATGAGATCGTAGAACTGGCGGGCCAACTCTCCCACCGCCGCCTCGGACGCCCCGTACTCCAGGTCCACATTCGCGATGACCTTGGCCACCCGCCAAAACATGACCTCCGGCTCCTCGATCGGCGTCCCTTCGGCGTCCTTCTTCAGGTACCGCTTGGCCAGGACAATCCGGGCATTTTCCGTGAGATCCGCCAAGGGCATGTCTGCGGGCAGCGGTTCGTCGAAGTTCGTACGCTCGGACTCTGGGGCCTCCCGCTTCATACCTAGCCTCTCCGTGCAAAAGTGTGGAAAGGCGGTGGAAGCCCTCCCTGGAAGTATGTGGAAAACCGACGAGAACCCGCCTCGCCAGGGCACGTCCTATGTGGAAAAATGCCCGAAGCACCACGAAATATTGCGGCCGTACAACCTACACCCCCTATATCTTGTGGTCAAGTATGTTGATGGGAAGTCTGGGGCGGCGCTACTTCTGGAAGAATCTGCTGTACAACCGGCACCCCCCTCGGTACGATTTGAATAGATTCCCATGTTCAGGATTCCAGCCTCGGCACCCTATTGGAGGGCGATGCGTGAAAAGGAAAATCCGGCGCGGCATCGAGATCGCACTTCCCCTCTTAGGCATGGGGATCATCTTCGGGTCCGTCCTCTTCGGACCGAGCAGCCTTCAGCTCCAGGTACTCCTCGTCCTGATCGGGGTCCTGATTCTCGAGGCGGGGGTCTGGGGGCTCACGAGCGGGATCCTACCGAACGAGCGCCGCTATCTGGCTCTGCGTGAAGAAGGGGACCATTTCATGGGTCTGATCCGTTTGCTCAACGCGGCTGCCGTCGCGAGCGACGCAGGCGAGGAAGACGACGCGCGCTTTCAAGAAACCAGGGCAAAGATGCACACCTCCGTGGAACGCATGGCCGAACTCGCGGGGCAGGACGATTTAGCGAACGCGGAGGCGGCGGAAGCATTCGTGGCGGAGGCAGAATCTTTGGCGGAGGAAGCCGACGCAGAAGCGGAAGCGGCGCCGGAAGCGGAGGAAGTCGAAGCGGAGGAAGCCGAAGCAGAGGAAGCCGAAGCAGAAGACACCGAGCCTGCTGCCCACGAGCTCAACTAGAAGGCGGTCCCCAGGCGAAGATAGAACGGACTGCCTTCGCCGGAGTTCAACCGAAGGGCCGCCCCGAGCCGAAAGAACATGCGCGTCGAGAACAACGCCGTGATCGAGGCCTGAAGCTCGGCGCCCACCGACGCCAGCGCGTTGCGTCTCGGGTTTTGGGGGCTGCCACTCGAGGGACCGGCCTCGCCCCATGCATTCCCGGCATCAATGAAAAGGGCACCGCTCACTCGGTCCATGTGCAGGGGCCAGAGGCCGAGGCCGTGGTGTACGTTGATCAGCGGAAAGCGGTACTCCCCGGACACGGACCAGGCGTACCTCCCGGTACGTCGGCCCTCGAAGTAACCCCGAACCGGGAACACCAGCCGGGAGCCCCCGAACAACGCCGCACCGGTCAGCCTCTCCGGGCGTCCATGAGCCCCGCCGACGGAGAAATGAAAGGCGTCGGCCCCCGGGCCATTGGCGGCACCGAGGGAGATGCGGGCAGCCAAAACGTGATTGGAAAAGCCGGGCCCGGAGAGCGACTGGTAAGCTTGGAAGACACCCGTGGCCTCTCTGAACGACCGGTCGAACCCGACCGAGCCTCGGAGCGTGTCGTCGAGAGCCAACTCTCTCCGAGCTCTCCCCTGGATGGATGCCAGCACCCCCGCCTCCCCGCTCGTCGAAAATGCGAAAGCCCGGGCCGTGCTGAACGAGGCGCCGACTTGGGCCTCACCGAGCCGCCGGCGCGGCCGGAAGATCGAGATCAGGCTGGGCTCGAGATCCGTCTCCAAGAACTCGCGATCGTCCCAAATGTGGGCTACGGCGAAGGATATCGCGGTGCTATTTCGAACCCTCCGACGGCGTAGGGTACCGGAGGCTCTGGCCACCCGCTCCCTCTCGGCTACATACAACACCTGGTTGCCACCGGACGGCAACGCGACGTCGAAGGGCCCGTCGACCGTGTGACTCTGGAAGGCGGACAGACCCAAGAGCGGGTTGCCAAGGCCCGAATAAGCATAGGCCGCCGCCGCATCGGTCCGCCCGCTGGTACGGAAACGGGCGACCACGCCGTACCGGTGCCGTCCGACCAGATCGCCCCCGCTGGTTCGTACTCCGAGCGCCGGACCCAAAACCTCCGTGTTGCTTCGCCCACCGACCTGGTCAGGCCGCATCAGGCCCGAGGAATAGGAGGGTTCCCAGAAATAGGGACGAAGCGTGGAGAGCGCGCTGTATGGCCCCGCTTCTCCGCCAATCTGAGCGCTGGGGCTTGCCGGCTGGTCGTCCGGCCTCCCTCCCAGAGCAAATCCGGGCTTCATGGGAAACGGATCGAACCACGTCCGGGGATCGAACGGAACCCGTTCGATGGTCCAGCCGATCTTGTGATAACTGGAGAAATAGATCCATTCGCCATCGGGGCCGACCGAAGGGTAGGCCGTGGCGCCGAGGACGTTCGTCACCTGTCTCAACGACCCCGGCGTCCCGAGTTCAGAATCGATTTCGGTGGCGTATAGGTTGGGGATCCCGCTCCGGTCCGACGACCACAGGAGCCAGCGGCCATCCGGAGACCAGGTCGGAGCCTGATCTATCGCCCGGTCGTTCGTGATCCGACTGACCACGGCCCCTTCGGTGTTCAATACCACCACATCGTAGAAGGCCCCCCGGCTCCACCGCGACGCGGCGATCCAGCGGCCGTTCGGGGACCACGCAGGGTAGGCCCAATACACATCGTCGAGAAACGGGGTGAGGCCCAGGATATCGCCGGTCTCGAGGTCCACCCGGACCAAGCGGTTCGTCCCACCCCTGGATTGAACGGCCACCACTGTCCGACCGTCGGGCGAGGGGGTGGGATAATCCAAGCGAGCACCCCGAGTGATCCTGCGTTTTCGGCCCGCGGGGTCGATTCGGAACAGATCGGATCGGATCCGAAACGGATCGGTGAACTCCAGCTCGGACACCACGAGAGAACCATCTCGGAGCCATGCGAAGTCAGATAAGTTACTCAAGCGAAAGAGCTTGCGGTCGTTCGAACCGTCCGGCTCACTCACGCGCATCTGGATGTCCGTCCGTCCGTCCGAACGTCCGAACGCCAACCGAGTCCCGTCGGGCGAGACGGACGGAAAGAATGCCCGCCGCCCCTCCGTGGCGAGAGGCTCGCCTAGGGTAAGCGGAGCGGCAGCGGCCAATGAATCGGCCAAGGCCTCGAACCGGGCCTTCAACTCCGTCTCCCAGACCTCCCACATCGTCGAAAAGCTGACACCGAAAGCGTGCTTCGCACCCGAATTCACTCGATAGGGAAACCATTGGCGTGCGATCGCATCGGCGAAGGCGCCGAGGCGATCCTCCCCGTACGTCTGGCTCAGGTGGTCGAAAAAGGCGGCCCCGTATACGTAGACCCGACTTCCCGCCGGCCAATTCGGCGAGGGTCCCGTGACCTGATCCAAGCTCTCGAGACCATCCTCCAACACCGCGGTACGAAGAACCATGTCGACGTAGGTCCCCCGCAGACGGCCCGCCCTGGTGAGCGAAGACTCGTAATAGGTCGCCAAGCCTTCGGTCGTCCAGAGCGGAATATCAAAACTGGGAAAGCCCGGCCACCCGGCCTCCCCGCGGCCGAACACACTTCTGAGCAGAGATCCGAGCGGGCCCGTGTGATCCAACTGAAAGACGTGAACGAGCTCATGGGTGATGACGAGCTCCATCCAGTCGTCGAAGTGGGAAAGCGGACCTCCCGCCATCGGTGGACGAGCGAACACGACGATCCGGTTGAACGGAACCGCGGTGGCAAACCCGTTACTCGTGTCGGTGTGGTCCGTCAGAAGGAGCTGGATGGGCCCAGCCGGAGGATCGAGGAAGGCCTCGCTGAGCGCCTCGAACGCCCGCTCGGCCCGGGCCGCCGCTCTCCGCGCAAAGGGCTCCATGCCCTCCGGAAAGGTGACCCGGAAGTGAGAGGTTTCGAAGCTTCGCCAGGACTCGTCGGGTGGCACCTGGGCCGTCACCGGCCGCAAAGCCCCCGCAACGCCAGTGGCCAACCAACACAACAGGCTCAGAATGCGTCGGCACATCTTCCCTCGCTGACCGGGAGGCCTAGGCCTCTTGTCAAATGCGCTGGTCATCCTCACCCTTCGAAGCGTTGGACCATCCATCAGAGTTTCCGAGTGATCGAGGGCATGCCCGAACCGTCGAAAAGCATCTGGTACCATCTGGGTTATGCGCTCGAGTCGGCCCGCCGCGGAGCCCAGGCGGTCCAAACCGCCGGAAAAGCCCAAAGGGGCGGAAAAGGCCGGTCCGGCGGGAAGACCCGGTCCGGCGGGAAAGGCCGGGTCGCCAAGCGCGCTCGTTCTAACGTAAGAGACAGGTCGGCCGAGCCCAGGCCCGTTTCGTCGGCCGTGGATCAACTCATCGCGACCGGCACCGGCATTCTCGGCGATCGGCTGTTCTCCCTCGTGGCCGGGCGGCGACCCGGAGGGTTGCGTCTGACGCGCGCGGCCCTGGCGGGCGCCGGCGCAGCCCTGGCGCTCAGCCTGTTTCGGAATGGAACGAACGGGAAGCCGGGAGTCGGACAGAGCCCGCACGACCCGACCGCTGACATCCTCGCGGGAGCGGCCCGTGGCATGCTCTACGGAGCCGTTCTCGAACCCCGGCTTCCGGGATCGCCACTCCTTCGTGGGGCCACCTTCGGCATCATGGAGTACGTGACCTCGCCATTCGGTGGCCTCGACGGCATTCTCGGTGCTTCCAGCCCTCATCGAACTCTGCCGATTTTGGCCGCGCTTTTGGGTACAGGTGATTCAGAGGACGGCTCGGAGTCCGTGTCCATGGCCCACCATATCGCGTTCGGGGTCACGCTCGGGCTACTCTACGGCGAGGGAAGCGCGAGAAGAGGCAGGCGCGCCGCCGAGTAGGCGGGTAGGAGCCTGGGCTCCGTGCGTACCATACGTTGCGGGCAAGCGGCCAGTGCGATGGTTGACGCACCGTCGCCCCCATCTACCCCGTCGGGCGGATCCACCGCATCCTCGACGATTCCGAGAATCTGGGTCCGGAGCTCTCCCTCGCCCACACCCGCAAGGCCGCAGAACGCCCATGGACGATCGCGGACCACTGCCCCGACATACGCCCCGCCGAGGCGATCTATCCGATCGAGCACGACGTAGGAGACCCCCACCTCACGGGCCTCGCGGAAGAAGCGCTCGGGGTCGGGACTCAGCGGATATGTGCGGCTTCGTACGCCCGAGAGCGTATAGAAAATACGGGGTTTTCGGCTGAATACCGCCGACCCGTCGGGAAGGTTCTCACCGACCCAACGCGCGGCAGAAACGAACTGCTGGAAGCCTTCACCGTAGCACGCGAAGGGGCCGGCCACGCGCACCATCTCCCGGCAGGCCGTGGCCCGGCTCACCGCTTGTCGCCAACCCTGCACGGAAGGCACCAGCAACGCGGCGAGCGCCACCACCACCGCGGCCAGTGGCAAACGTCGGTCTACCCGCCTCGCTACGCGGACCAGGGTTTCACCGGCATAGAAGAGCACGAGCGGATAGAGCGGTAACGCGAACCGGTCGCCGGACCAGACGGCCGGCCAGAGCAGAATCAGCCCGAAATACAGAGGCGTGAACAGTTCGGCGACGGTCCGGCGCACCCGGATCCGAGCGACCCACCCGGCCACAGCGGCGGCCACCAGCACCAGCCCGAGCGTCGTTAGCGCGCCGCCCGACCAGGGAGACAACCCAGCCGGGATATGCACGAGGACATAACCCTGAAGGTTTTCGAGCACTCGATCCAAGAGGTCTCCGATACCCACTTGGCCCAGATCCGGCTGGTACGGGTCGATCATCCAGAATTCGGATACGTATTGCGCCCCGCCCCCAGCCCGCGACCGAAGCCACCAGAGCAGGTTCGGTACCACGAATACCGCCGTGAAACCCGCGAGCGCCCTCCAACGACGGGCGAGACCGAACGCCGCCCCGACCGCAAGCACCAGGGGCAACCCAGCAGTCCGCGTGAAGGTGGAAAGGATCGCGAAAGCGCACCCGGCCAGAATCCATCGCAGAGGCGAGTCGGTGTGATCCGTTCTGTGAAAACTCCAAAGACATGCGAGAGTCAGCGCCAGAAAGAGCGGATCCGAGAGGATCCAATTGGTGGACCAAAGCAAGGCCGGCGAGAACGCGAGCACCAGGGCGACGCCCGAGGCGAAGAACACTCCGTGTCGGTCACGCACCCAGGCAAAACAGAGGGTTACCGTAACCGTCACCAGCAGAAGCGACAGAATCTTGAAGGTGAGCCAAGCCTCCGCTCCGAGCCCCATGGCCCCGGCGAGCAGCCCGGGGTAGAGCGGCGGGTACTTCGTGTGCGGCGCCATGGCAGGATCCCACGCCTCGACGTATCCCGACCCGGAAGCCAGCGAATGGGCCAGAGACAGGTAGCCGGCGTTGTCGCCCCCGTTGTGGGGCGCGGGGCTCAGAGCCGGGAGGGCGATGGCCAGGTGGACCAGAGCCACAACCGCGAGAATTATCGCCGGAGGGATCAGCCGGGGTTTCATCTGGGCCCCCCGGCGGTCAAGTCTTCAACCCCGATGCCATAGCGCCGGCGGGTGTCATGGACCCCAGAACCCGGAGGTCCTCGGCACCGGTGACCGACGGGATGTTGCCGGCGATTCCGTGGAGATGCGCCCACGCCAGAAACGCGAAGGCCAGCGCCTCGCGCGCGTCCGGATCGACGCCGAGCTCCACGCCGCCCTTAACCGGAACCGTGTCCAGCTCCTGCTCGATGGCCCGGACCAAGGCGGGATTATTCGCACCGCCCCCGACCAGGAAAACCTCATCGAGACCCCTGGGGAGCACCCAAGTGCGATAGGCCGCCGCGATGGAGTGGGCGGTGAACGCCGTGAGCGTGGCCACGAGATCACACCACGCAGCCTCGTCCTCTCCGGGCTCTAAGCCGGTCGCCACCCGATCCAGGAGTACCCTCCCGAAATGCTCCCGGCCCGTCGACTTGGGTGGTGGCGCGCGGAAGTAGTCATCGTCGAGAAGTCCAGCGAGAAGCGCCTCGTCCACCTGCCCCCGGAGCGCCATTCCGCCATCCTGATCGTACGGCGAGGCGCCGTCGGTGGCGCGCTGCACGGCCCCGTCGATCAACGCCACGCCCGGCCCCGTATCGAACGCGATCACGGGCTCCTGAGAACCGGTGGGCGGCAACCAGGTAACATTGGCCATCCCCCCCAGGTTCTGGATCGCACGCCGCAGATCCACCGCGGAGAACAGAAGTTGATCGAGCCAGGGAACGAGCGGGGCACCATGCCCACCGGCCGCGACATCCCGGCTCCTGAAATCGCTTATGACCGCCGCGCCCGTACGCTCGGCGAGGGTGGCCGCATCGCCGAGTTGGAGCGTGGCCCCCGGTTCAGTATCGGTCGGCGGAATGTGCCACACGGTCTGCCCATGCGAGCCGATGGCGGCGAGATCCCCGGTCTCGACACCGCCCGCTTCACACACCTCCCGAGCCGCTGCCGCGAACCACTCGCCGAGGGACGCATCCAATCGGCACAGCATCTCCGGCGTACCGTTCTCGATAGCGTCCAGGATCATTTTCCTGCTACCCTCGTCGTACGGGGTGGTGTGGAACGCGAGCAGCTTCCAGTGGAAAGCGCCGCGGGAGTCGCCGTCGATCCGTACGAGCACGGCGTCGATCCCGTCGATGGACGTCCCCGACATGAGGCCCACAAAGAGGTTCCCCGGGGTCACGCGGACGGGTCCTCATCCAGACTCCCGATCACGTTGGCGAGCACCCCCCCCGCCTCTTCGAGCAACCGCTCCGCCTCCACGACCCCGGCCCCGCGACGTTCCATGACGAGCGCCGTCCTCACGGCGCCTCCCGCCGCCTCGAGAAGCTCCTTGGCCCTGGACCGATCCACGTCGAGGATCGTCATCAGGATGCGTTCGCCCCGATCCTGGAGCTTTTCACACTTCGCCTGGAGGTCCACCATGAGGTTCCCGAACACCTTTCCGGTCAGGACCATCGCCCCGGTGGTGATCGTATTGAGAACCAGCTTGGTGGCGGTACCGGCCTTCATGCGGGTTGAGCCCGTCACGACCTCCGGACCTACCAGGGGGGCGATGACCACATCGTGGGTCTCGAGGAGTTCTGGGGCGGGAGGCGTACACAGGAGAAACCCCGTACGCGCACCGCATTCACGGGCGCGGGCCAGAGCGCCATGGACGAACGGGGTCGTCCCCGAGGTGGCGATTCCCAGCACGAAGTCTTTCGGCCCCGCAGCGATGCGATCGATCTCGACGGCGCCATCCTCGGGACGGTCTTCGGCGCCTTCCTGAGACCGGACCAGAGCCTCGTGGCCACCCGCGATGATTCCCTGGACCATTTCAGGGTCGGTTCCAAAGGTCGGCGGCATCTCCGCGGCATCCAGAACACCCAGCCGTCCCGAGGTCCCCGCACCCACGTAGATCAGACGCCCCCCGCTCCGGAAAGCCTCCACGACCAATTCGATCGTCTGCGCAATTTCGAGGCGCTGGGACCCGACGGCCTCCGCCACAGCCCGATCCTCGATATTGATGAGGTCGACCAACTCGAGCGGAGACAACACATCCATGGCCGAAGAACGCGGATTTCTCTGCTCCGTCAGTCGGTCATCGAGCATGTGGGCGATTCGTCCCCCGATGTGGGGGGGGTGCGGAACTCCCCCCGGGTTGCGGCGATACTCTCGCTTGAACAAGCTAATCTTGGCTTCTTTTGGCCGGCAACCAAGGACTTTGCACGCCTGACCTAGCGTGCGCGCGCGACCCACACGCCCGAGGCTCCGTGAATCTTCTCGAACAAGCCCAAGCTCTCGCCGAAGACCTCACCGCGATACGCAGAGACCTTCATCAGAATCCCGAGCTCTCGTTCCAGGAGGTCCGAACGGCGGGGATCGCGGCAAAGGCGATGGAGGCCCTCGGCTTTTCCGTACGTACGGGGGTCGGCCGAACGGGCGTGATCGCCGAGCTCGACAACGGCGTAGGACCCCTCATCGCACTTCGTGCCGACATGGACGCCCTTCCCATAAAGGAGGCGAATACTCACGACTTCGTATCCCAGAACGACGGAGTCATGCACGCCTGCGGGCACGATGGACACGTCGCAGGATTGATCGGAACCGCCAGGATCCTCGCGGAGGAGAGGGGTGCCGGGCGCCTTCCTCCCGGCACCGTTCGCTTCATCTTCCAACCCTCCGAGGAGGCCATCGACGACGAGGGAAAAAGCGGTGCGATGCGGCTGGTGGAGGAGGGAGTGATGGAGGGCGTCGACGCTGTGGTGGGGCTCCACCTCGGGGCACCGCTCCCCAGCGGAAAGCTTTTCTTTGCGACGGGCCCCATCATGGCCGGCGCCGCGGAAATTCACATCGAGGTGCATGGGAAGAGCAGCCATGCGGGATTCCCCGAAGGCGGAGTGGACGCGCTCGTGCTGGCATCTCGGGGCGTGGTGGCGGTCCAAGACGCCGCACCCGAGAACCGTTCTCCCGTCGAGGACGGACTCATCTCGTTCGGACGCATCGCCGGGGGCACGGCCCACAATGTCCTGGCCGATTTGGTGACCATCGAAGGCACCATGCGGTATTTCTCCGCGGAAGTTCAAGAGAGGCTCCAACGCCGGCTGGACGACGCTTTTGGAGCTCTGGAGAACTCGGGCGCCAGGGTCACCATCCAACTGGGTACTGGTTATCTTCCGGTGATCAATGACGAACGCGTGACCGAGTGCGTACGCGCCGCGGCGATCGATCTGGTGGGAGAGGACGACGTGCTACCCATTCAACCCATGACCTTGGCGGAGGATTTTTCCTTCCTCGCGAACGAAGCGCCAGGCACGTTTTTTTGGTTGGGGGCAGCCCTTCCCAACCCACGCATGCACCACGAGACCGACTTCGATATAGACGAATCGGCGCTCCCGATCGGGGCGGCCACTCTGGCGGCGGGGGCCATTCGCCTTCTAGAGGAGATGGGGTAGTGGGTCTTCCGCGGCTGGGTCTCCGGGTGCTGGGTATTGGACTGCTGGTAACGGCTTGCACACCGGCTGAGCCGAACTCCGCCCCACGCACTGAAGAGATCCAATCGCGGCCCCCGGTCGTATTTCCGGCCACCTGGCGGTTCTCGGCCGACGACGCGCCGTTCACGGCCGAACACGCCGTAGTGGTCACCACGGACAGCGTCGCCAGCGAGATCGGGGCCAGGATCATGGAGCGGGGTGGAAACGCCATCGACGCGGCAGTGGCGGTCTCTCTGGCGCTCGCCGTAGTGAACCCCCAAGCCGGCAACATCGGCGGCGGGGGATTCATGGTCGTGAGGATGGCCGACGGCACGGCAGCCGCGCTCGACTACCGGGAGAAGGCCCCTCTTGCGGCCACGCGGGACATGTTCCTGGACGGCGACGGGAATGTGACCGACAAGTCCATGGTGGGGCATCTTGCCGCCGGTGTGCCGGGCTCGGTAATGGGCCTGTGGGAGGCGCACCGCCGCTTCGGCACGCTTCCATGGGCCGAACTCGTGGAGCCGGCCGCCTCTCTGGCGGACGGTTTCGAGGTGCATCCGCGTTTCCGTAGAAATATCACGGGTTCCCTGGAGGGACTGCGACGCTTCGCAACCACCGCGGCTACCTACCTTCCTGGAGGACGGATCGTGGAGCTCGGTGAGACGTTCCGCCAGCCCGAGCTGGCCGCCACATTGCGCCGAATCCGCGACCAGGGCCCGGAGGGATTTTACGCCGGGGAAACGGCCGACCTGATCGTGGCGGAGATGGAGCGCGGGGGCGGACTCATCACGCACCAAGACCTCGACGAGTACCGGGCCGTGTGGCGCGACCCCATTGAGTTCACGTACCGCGGACACACCATCCTCTCGATGCCGCCGTCTTCGTCCGGCGGAGCCACGATGGCGGAGATGGCCAACATGATTGAGCCCTACGATTTGGGCGGCCTACCGTGGCACTCCGCGGAAATGGTCCATCTCCTCGCCGAGACCTGGAAGAGGTCGTACGCCGATCGGAACGCCTACTTGGCCGACGCGGACTTCGTGGACATTCCGTTGCAACGCATGACGTCGAAGGCATACGCCGCCGAGAGGGGAGCCGACATCTCCGAGACGGCCACGCCCTCGACCGATATCGGGCCCGGGCTGGGGGCCCCGGCGGAGGGCGAAAACACCACTCACCTCTCGGTGGTCGACGCGGACGGCAACGCCGTCGCGGTGACCACGACGCTCAACTCCTTCTTCGGGAGTAAGGTGACGGTCGCCGGGGCGGGTTTCGTGCTCAACAACGAGATGGACGACTTTACCGCCAAGCCCGGCACACCCAATCAGTATGGTTTGGTGCAGGGAGCCAACAACGCGGTGGGCCCAGGGAAACGGATGCTTTCCGCGATGACTCCCACCGTGGTCCTGAATCCGGCCGGTGACCTGTTTTTCGTCACGGGTACACCGGGGGGCGCCACCATTATCACCACCGTCTTCCAGACGATCGTGAACGTCATCGATTACGGGATGAACGTCGTTCAGGCCGTGAACGCGCCCCGGATCCACCATCAGCATCTGCCGGACCAGATCCGTTTCGAGCAGGGCGGGCTACCGCCGGCGGTGGTGTCGGACTTGGAGGCCCGCGGCCACATCATGTCGGAGCGCGGCGGCGTCTCAGGAGACGTACAGGCCATCATGGTCATGCCGGACGGCACCCTCGAGGCGGCAGCCGATCCGCGCCGAGGCGGTGCCGCGGTAGGCTGGTGACACCCAGGCCTGAGGCCCGCGCATGAACGAACTCCGTACCATCCTCCCCTACTTCCGGCCCTACCGCGCCGGCGTCATAGCGGGTCTCGCGCTGGTCATCGTCACCAACCTGTTCAGCGTGGCCACACCGTACCTGATCAAGCTGTCCATCGACGGCTTGGGCGATCCGGACGTGACGATGGGGCGTATTTCGACCTATGCGCTCCTCATCGTAGCGGCGGCCCTTCTCGGGGGCGCCGCCAAGTACGGCATGCGGGAGCTTCTCAACGGTCTCAGCCGCCGTATCGAGTGCGACCTGCGGAACGACTTCTTTACCCATCTCCTCCGCCTGGACGCCAGCTTCTATGGGGGAACGCGGACCGGTGATCTCATGGCCCGTGCGACCAACGACACCCAGGCCGTGCGCATGGCGACCGGGCCCGCGATCATGTACTCGGTGAATACGCTCGTGAGCTTCCTGCTCGCTCTCGGGTTCATGGTATGGATCAGCCCCCGGCTCACGCTCTACGCCCTCATTCCGATGGTCGTCCTACCGCCGGTCGTGTTCGCATTCGCACGTGTCATTCACGAGCGCTTCGAGAAGATTCAGGAGCAGTTCGCCACGCTCTCGACCATGGTGCAGGAAAACCTGACGGGCATACGCATCGTGCGAGCGTACGTTCAAGAAGAGAGCCAGGCCCACCAATTCGACGGCCTCAACCGTGAGTACATGGACCGAAACATGGGCCTCGTGAAGGTAGCAGGCCTGTTCCACCCAATCCTCGCTCTCTTCAGTGGAACGGCCATGGTCATCGTACTGTGGCTCGGTGGTCTTGAAGTCATCGCCGGACAAATCACACTCGGTGAATTCGTGGCATTCGGGATCTACGTTGCCATGCTCATCTGGCCGCTCATCGCTCTGGGCTGGGTGGTCAACCTGTTCCAGAGAGGCGCGGCCAGCATGGGCCGCCTCAACAAGATCTTCCAGACCGAGCCGGCCGTACGCCCCCCCGAGAATCCTGTGCGGCTCGCCGAGCCCCGTGGCGCAGTCGAGTTCCGGAACGTCTCGTTCCGCTATCCCGGCACGGAGCGGTTGGTCCTCGAGGACGTCTCTTTCTCCGCCGACCCCGGTCAGACCGTGGCGGTTGTCGGTCCCACCGGCTCGGGCAAGACGACGCTCGTAACGTTGATCCCCAGGATCTACGACGTGACGGGAGGGCACGTCCTCGTCGATGGGGTGGACGTGCGTGATCTGGACCCGGGTGAGTTACGCTCGCTCATCGGCATGGTGCCTCAGGACCCATTCCTTTTCTCGACGACCATCGAAGAGAACATCGGCCTGGGCCTCGACGCCAACATCGGGCTCGGCACCGAACCGTCCGCCGTAGCGAATTGGGCCCAGAACGAAGGCCGGGCACACAGCGCCCCGGAGGGCCCCATCGAGGACCCCGACGAAGTCGTCGTGGAGGCGGCCCGCATCGCGCAGCTCTACGAATCGATCCAGGAGTTCCCGAGGGGTTGGGGAACGGTGCTCGGTGAGCGGGGCGTCAATCTGTCGGGGGGGCAGAAGCAGCGCGCTACGCTGGCCCGCGCCGTGGCTCGCGACCCGCGAATTCTCATCCTGGACGACGCCCTCAGTTCCGTCGACACGCACACCGAGGCACGCATTCTGGACGATCTGGTGCGCGTGATGGCGGGGCGGACTTCCTTCATCATCAGCCACCGCGTGTCCGCCGTGATGAACGCGGATCTCATTCTCGTGCTCGATGGCGGCCGGATCGTGGAACGGGGCCGGCACCCCGACCTCATGGCACTCGGGGGTACCTACGCCCGACTTCTCCGCCGGCAATTGCTCGAGCAGGACATAGAGTCAACGCCTGTGGGAGCGGCGGAACGGGTCCCTTGAGCCTACCAAATAGCCAGATCACCCCGGCGACAACCCCGCAGGAGGATCCGACCGAAGTCGGCCTCGGCCTGTCCGCTATGGACGAGCGCTACGTCAACCGAGAGCTGAGCTGGCTTTCGTTTAACGAGCGGGTTCTCCAGGAGGCGGAGAGTTCTTCGGTGCCGCTTCTGGAGCGCATCAACTTTCTCGCCATTTTCTCCTCCAACCTCGATGAGTTCTTCCGAGTACGGGTCGCATCCCTGAGGAGCCTTCTCCGGCTCCGTCGGAAGAAGCGAAGGAAGAAGGGCTTGGACCCGACCGAGCTCCTTCGAGAGATCCAGGCCGTGACCGTGGCCCAACAGGAGCGCTTCGGTCAAATATTTCGCGATGATATCCTACCGGGATTACAGGACGCCGGGATCCATCTCATCGGAGAGGAAGGGGCCGATGCAGAACATCGGGCGATCATGGAAGCCTACTTCGTCGAGCACGTGGCGGAGCACCTCGAGCCGATGATCTTGGGGCTGGAAGACACACCGCCCTTCCTCAAGGATCACACCTCCTATCTCGTGGCAGAGCTCCAACCCGGACCCGGTATCGGAATGGGCACCGCCGGCCCGGAGCTGGGAATCGTCGAAGTCCCCAGCCCACCGTTGCCCCGGTTCTTGTCGACCCCTGGTCCCGGCAAAACCCGAAATATCGTTTTTCTGGACGATGTCATCCGCTTGAATCTTCACCTGGTCTTTCCGGAACGTTCGGTTGCGGGCGCGTACGCGATAAAGCTGTCGAGAGACGCGGACCTCTACCTGGATGACGAGTTCGACACGGGCCTGCGCCAAGCGATAAAGAAGAGTCTGGGGAAGCGGGCCACAGGGGCCCCGATCCGATTTCTGTACGACATGCGTTCCCCGCAGGCCATGCTCACACGCCTTTCGAGCTGCTTCGAACTCGGTGAGGGGGACCTGATCGAGGGGGGGCGCTACCACAACCTCAACGACCTCGCCGGGCTCCCCGTAGGTGATCTTCCAGAGTTGGAGTATGGTCCGCTGGATCCTCTGCCCCACCCCACGCTGGAGGGTGGCCCCTCGTCTCTGGATCTGATCCGGGCCAAGGACCGCCTGCTTCATTTTCCCTACCAGTCCTATTCGTATGTGGTCCGCCTTCTTAAAGAGGCTGCCGCAGACCCGGATGTGGACGCGATCTGGATTTCGCTGTACAGGGTCTCCCGGGACTCCGAGGTCGTAAAAGCGCTGATCGAGGCCGCCGAGAACGAAAAGGAGGTCATGGCCTTCGTCGAGGTTCAAGCCCGTTTCGACGAAGAGCTCAATCTGGAATGGGCCGAGCGCATGGAGTTGGCCGGCATCCGCGTGATCCACGGGACCCGCGAAATCAAGGTACACGCCAAGCTGTGCCTGATCCGCCGCCGAGAGGGTGATGCGAGCCGACTGTACGCCTTGCTGGCCACGGGCAACTTCAACGAAAAGACCGCTCGTGTGTACGCCGACCATGCGCTCATGACGGCCGACCCGCGACTCACCGAAGAGGTTCGTCGCGTCTTCCGCCTCTTATGTGGAGAGGACGTCCAGCCCGACTTCGAACATCTGTTGGTCGCCCCCCACCATCTACGGGACCGCTTCAACGCCCTCATCGACGCCGAAACGGAGGCCGCTCGTCAGGGACGACCCTCGGGCATCACGGCCAAGATGAACAGCCTCCAAGACCGGGGCATAATCGACAGGCTGTACGACGCGAGCGCCGCCGGCGTGCCGGTCCGACTCATCATTCGCGGTATCTGCTGCCTGCGTCCCGGGGTCGAGGGACTCAGTGATTCGATCGAGGCCACGAGCATCGTGGACCGGTTTCTGGAGCACTCCCGAATGTTCCTGTTCCACGCGGACGGTGCGGAGAAGATGTACCTCTCATCCGCCGATTGGATGACGCGCAACCTGAACCGACGGGTGGAGGTTGCGTTTCCGATTTACGACCAGGACGTGTTTGATGAGCTCCGTCACGTCCTGGATCTACAGTGTGCCGATAACACGAAGGCACGGATCATCGATGAGCACCAACGGAACCGCTTCGTCCAGGAGATCGAAGGAGCCACGGTACGCAGTCAGTTTGACACCTACCGGTATTTGAGAGAACTCTTGGCAGATAATCCAGGGAGTTGATTGGGGGGTTGAGCGTATGGGAACCGACCGAGAGCGGACGGCCGACACAGTGGAATCCGATCGAGTTGAGATAGGCCCGGAAGGCGACGTGGCGGAGCCGGCTTCGGATGTGGCGGCTGACACGGCTTCAGATGCGGGGCCGGACACCGTACAGGGCGTGGTAGGCACCGCTGGGTCGGGCGGCGATGCGAATGCCACGCAGGAGGCGGCCGAGGAGGATGCCGCGGTCGACGGGAAGAAGAAGAAAAAGGGTAAGAAAAAGGATTCAGGGCTGGGGTCGTCTCGGGGCATCGAGACGATGTTCCGGACCAGTTATCGGGTTCATCAGGACCTGGTCGGCATCGCCGACGCCAAGGCCAACATCATGATCAGCGTGAAC
Source organism: Gemmatimonadota bacterium (assembly GCA_022564055.1). Lineage (GTDB taxonomy): Bacteria > Gemmatimonadota > Gemmatimonadetes > Longimicrobiales > Gaopeijiaceae > UBA822. Next base: position 1,037 of record JADFMD010000016.1, on the reverse strand, counting down.
GGGTTCATCATTGCGATTACCATGCCCCTCGCGCCGCAGATCGCTGGTTATATCGCTGAGGCACAGTATTTTTGGCTCCTCCCCCTCGCCACGGCCGTCCTACTGATAGGCTGTGTCACTGCCCTCGTATACGCCGTCGTGGCGGCGCGGCCGCGCGTGAGCAACGTTCCGATAACCCTCGAGGACATCGCCCGGAACGACGCTAACATCCTGTTCTTTGGCAATTTCGTGAATCTTTCCGAGGCGGAATTCGTGGAGGGCATGCGCGATCTGATGATGAGCCAGGACCACCTGTACGTGAACATGGTGCGAGATCTCTACGGGCTCGGGCAGGTGCTCAAGACGAAGTTCCGGCTCCTTCGGATCTCCTACAACGTATTCATGGTCGCCCTGGTGTTGGGCGTCGCGCTGTACGTTTTGGGGTTTCTCGACGTGAGCATCGCCAGCAACTTGGCCGAGCCACAGGGTACGCTACCGGTTCTTCAGTAGTGAGGTCGGCCGGATGGGTGGCGGGCTTTCTTGCGTGGCTCCTCCGATACCCGCAGGTTAACCATGACTCAGATATAGTCCGTAAGCAAGAGCAGTTTCCGTCGGCTGTGACGAGCGGTTTTGGGGTGGGTCGCCGTCGGCGGAGGGCGCCGCTTCGCCGAAGCCCGACTCTTTCTCTGTCGCAATGGAGAGACGTATGCGCCTATTCGCGCCGGTAGTCTTGACTCTCTTGCTGCTCTCCCCCGGGCTCAGCGCCCAGGCGGGTGGCCCTCCCCCCCCTACGCGCGACTCGGCCACGGTTGTTTCTGGCGAGCAATACGAAGCCGGCAGCGTGTTCATGAAATTCATGGGACGTGGGTACCGCAACCTTTGGACCACGCCCATCCGCGTGCCCGTGGCCGACCTGGCCCAGTGGGGTGGCGGCGGGCTGACGCCGTTCAATGTCGGTGGCGGCATGACCACACAGACGCTCCACCTCCGTGGAGTCGATGGCAGACGCTACGTATTGCGATCGGTGGACAAGACTATCAGCGACTTGCAAAACGAGC
>JADFMD010000200.1 GCA_022564055.1 Gemmatimonadota bacterium | reverse complement strand
CGGGGCACCAGCGGGGCATGGAGGCGGTCCGAGAGTCGGTCGAGGGCGCGCTCGACGCGGGCATCGAAATTCTGACGCTGTTCGCGTTTTCTACCGAGAATTGGCAGCGCCCTCGATCCGAAGTGCTTGGGCTGATGGGGTTGCTCCGGCGCTACGTGGCGAAGGAGACCCAAAGGCTCAAGGAGCAGGGCTGTGAGGTCCATGTGCTGGGAGACGTGGATGCCCTCGATGCTTCCACGAGAAAGTCGGTAGAATTCATCACCTCCGGGACGGCCGGAGGAATGAATTTGCGTCTTAATCTCATGATTTCCTACTCGGGACGGGAAGAGATTCTGAGGGCGTGCAGGAAGATGATCGAACGGGTGGCTTCCGGGGACCTCTTACCGGAGGATTTCGATGAGGCTTCGTTCGAGGCGGCCCTGTTTACCAAGGGCCTCCCCGATCCCGATCTGTTGATTCGCACCTCCGACGAGTTCCGTCTCTCCAACTTCATGCTCTGGCAGGTAGCGTACACCGAATTGTACATCGCTTCAGTCCTGTGGCCCGATTTTTCGAGGGAGGACCTCTTCCGGGCCGTCCTGGATTTCCAGGAACGTGATCGCCGTTTCGGTCGTGTGACGGTTGGTTAGGACCGTCGAATGCCGAAGGAAGAGCTAAGCAGCCGGCTCACGGTCGCCGTCGTCGGGATTCCTCTGGCGGCGTTCATCATCTATTGGGGTGTCTGGCCTCTCGCAGTCCTCATGGCCATAGTGGGGGTGCTCGGAGCTCGCGAGTATTTCAGTTTGGCGCCGCCGCCAGGTGAGACCGTGGCTTTCCGGTGGCTGGGAGCCGCACTTGCCGGGGCCCTTCCCCTGGTCGCGGCGCTCCACTCCGACTACCAGACCTTCGCCCCCTGGGCGTTCGCCCTGGTCCTTGGGACGGCGCTGGTGGCGCTCGCCCTCTCGCTCTGGCTGCGCTGGCCGGATGGCCGCCCGCTTGATGCTGCGGCCCGGACGATCATGGGCGCGCTCTACACCGGGGGGACGCTGTCGTGCTGGGTTTTGCTTCGTGCGTTGCCCGAACAGGTTTCCAGCGGGGCGACCGCCTTCCACGGTGCCGCGTTGCTCATTTTTCCGCTCTGGGTGACCTGGTTGGGAGATACGTCCGCCTATGGCTGTGGATCCCGGTGGGGTCGGGCGAAGCTTTTCGAGGTCGTGAGTCCCAACAAGACCGTCGTCGGAGCGATCGGGGGGCTTTTGGGTTCCGTAGTTGCGGGCGGCGTGTTCGCTTGGCTCTGGCTTTCGGGCATCCCTGAGTTCGCCTTGTCTTGGCCGGTTGCGGCAGCAATTAGCCTTCCGATTGCCATCGTCGGCCAGGTCGGCGACCTCGCCGAGTCGGTGATCAAAAGAGGTGCGGGGGTAAAGGACTCGGGCCATCTGCTCCCCGGCCATGGCGGCGTCCTCGATCGCTTGGATGCACTGTTTTTCACCGTACCGTTCACCTATGCCCTCCTCCTGCTGATCCGCCCGTGGCTTTGACCAGGGTCGTCGTCCTCGGATCGACCGGCTCCATCGGCCGAGCCACTCTGTCGGTCATCGCTCGCCATGCGGATCGTTTTCAAGTCGTTGCGGTTTGCGCTCACAGCTCGGTGGATGAGGTTGCCGCACAGGTCATCGAACACAACGTACCAGTGGCCGTGATAGCGGACTCCGAGATCCTTGACGGTGTCACCGATCTCCCCAAGGCTGATTGGCGAAGTGGGCAAAGCGCGGTACTGGATTTGGTGGCGGATGAAAATGTGGACGTGGTGGTGAATGCCATCGTCGGGTCCGCGGGGTTGGAGGCGACCCTCGCGGCGCTCGGTGCGGGCAAGCGCCTTGCCTTGGCCAACAAAGAGTCACTCGTGGCGGGCGGGCCCCTGGTGGTCGAGGCGGCTCGCGAGGGCGGTGGGGAGCTTATCCCGATCGACAGCGAACATTCGGCTATTCTACAATGCCTGGCGGGCCACGACCCCGAATCGGTGGCGCGTCTGGTGCTCACGGCCTCTGGGGGACCCTTTCGTGGGCTCGAGCGGCGCGAGCTCGAGCGCGTCGGACCGAAAGATGCGCTCCGCCACCCGACGTGGAATATGGGCGCAAAAATTACGATCGACTCCGCCACTCTGGCCAACAAGGCCCTCGAAATCATCGAAGCCCATTTCCTCTACGGTATCGACTACGAAAAAATAGAAGCCATCGTACATCCACAGTCCATCGTCCACTCCTTCGTGGAGTTCAACGACGGGTCGGTGCTCGCGCAGCTGGGATTTCCGACGATGGAGTTACCCATCCTGTACGCCCTGTCCCATCCGGAGCGTATCGCGGATCCTCTGCTGAGGACGTTCGATCCGGTCCGTTCTTCGCCGCTGACCTTCGAGGAGATCGACCGGGAGCGTTTTGCACTCTACACCATCGGCGTAGAGGCGGGAATTCGTGGAGGTACCGCACCCGCCGTGTTCAACGCGGCCAACGAGGCTGCCGTACAGGCCTTTCTCTCGGGGGACATACGCTTCCTCGAGATGCCGGAAATGGTGGCGCATGCATTGGACACGGTTCCCAAACGGAACGTGGAGACGGTGGATGACGTAATGGAGGCAGATACGGCGGCACGCATCGCCGCCCGCGAGTTCGTGTGCTCACATGGGTCGCTGGCGGGTGGTTGAGGCATGGATATGCCGAATAGGAAGAGAAGTCACGTGAGACAAATGGAATGGGTGGCGGGCTCTGGTCGCCCCACGAGAGAGAGATCGGAGACCGCATGACGACGATTCTCGCGACGATCGTCGTACTCGGCGTCCTCATTTTCATCCATGAGCTCGGCCACTTCATGGCGGCGAAATCCGTAGGCATCGAGGTGCAGCGCTTCTCGATCGGTTTGCCGCCGAGAATGGTCGGGTTCAAGAGAGGCGAAACCGAGTATGTGATTGGCTGGTTGCCGCTAGGCGGATACGTGAAGATGGGTGGAATGGACGACGAGGTGATGGAGCGGATAGAAGGGGCCCCTGACGAAGGGGCGGTCAAAGAACCTCGTCAGCCGAAGCCGAGTGACTTCGACGGCAAGCCCATATGGGCCAGGACGTGGGTGATATCCGCGGGCGTGATCATGAACATGCTGTTCGCGTTTGTCGTGTATACGGGCGTAAACGCCGTGTGGGGTCTCGAGGAGATCCCCGAAAATATTGTGGGGCGGGTTCTTCCGGAGTTGCTGCCTGCGGGGGCTGAAGCGCTTGCGGCGTTGCCCGTCGGCGCTCGCGTGATCGCTGTCGGAGACCGCCAGGTGGCCGATTGGGGCGAGGTCCAGAGTGGCTTTATGGAGGCGTCGGCCGGGCCCCTTACGATCGTCACGGACGATCCGAGCTTGGAGGTCGAGATCGATGTGACCTCGGATCTGGAGGCGAGGGTCCAGATTTTTCGGGGCTTCACTTACTGGATCGATGCCGTTGTCTGTGACGTGATGTCCGGGCCACCTGCGTAAGCGGGCGGGCTCGAGGCGGGTGATCGGGTCTTGGTCGCCGGTTGCGTGCCGATTACCAACTGGCACGACTTCGTGGATGTCGTCGAAGCCCGCCCCGATATGCGAACCGAGCTTTCGCTCGACCGGAACGGCCAGATCAT
>JADFMD010000015.1 GCA_022564055.1 Gemmatimonadota bacterium | reverse complement strand
GGGAGCCCTTCTGGTCTCGGTCGGTGGCCGCGAGGTAAACCATGCGGGCGATGTCCGGGACGAAATTTTAGGGGCGCCCGCGGGGCCCCTCACGATCCTCACGGAGGCGCCAAGAATGGAGATCGAGATCGATCTCACGGCGGATCCCGAGGAGAGGGCCAAAATTTTCCAGGGTCTCTTGTTTTGGGTAGATGCAGAAGTGGGCGTCCTGACTCCGGGGTCGCCCGCGGAACGCAGTGGGCTCGAGACCGGTGACCGGGTTTTGATGGCGGGTGGCGTACCCTTGACCAACTGGTACGACTTCGTGGAAGTCGTCGAGGCTCACCCGGATATTCCGATGGACGTTACGGTCGAACGGGAGGGCCGGTCCTTGACGCTCTCTGTGACGCCGAACGCCACGTCGGTAGACGATCCGGTCACGGGCGAGACCGTCACGGTGGGAAGAGTCGGAGTCTACCAGCCGATCGGAGCGTTGGTGTCCCGGAAGGTGTCGCTGGCGCAGGCAGTGCAGCTTGGATTCATGGATACAGTGGGCATCAGCCGACTGATCCTGGGTTTTCTTCGTGACTTGGTGACGGGCGGAGTGTCACCACGATCGCTTGGGAGCATCGTAACCATCGGTGCCGCGTCCGGGCAGGCCGCCCAACTCGGGATAGAGACCTTTCTGCGGTTCATGGCTCTGTTCTCGGTGAATCTCGCAATACTCAACTTGCTTCCGATTCCGATTCTGGATGGCGGCCACCTTGTCTTTCTCGGCATTGAGGCCATTCGTGGCAAGGCTATTTCAATAGAGCAGAGGATGAGGTGGAGTCAGTTCGGATTCGTGATTCTCATGGGGATCATGCTCTGGGCGCTGTCCAACGACATTCTGAGGCTCTTCGGGATCTAGGGCCTAGGCCGTGTTAGAGGAGGCTGAACTGCGCCGGGCCGGTCCGCAATCTCATTTCCTCGATGTCGATGAATTCGGTGGGCCGATCCTGGAGAGCGACGCCTAGGAATCCCTGGAATCCGGCCCCACGTAACGCCTCCCCGACGACCGCGGAGGCCAACTCCGGGCGGTTGCATTCCTGAGAAAGGTGGGCCAGGAGAACACCCGCGAGGCGTGGGTGGAGAAGCTCACAGGCGAAGCGAGCCGCAGCGTGATTCGACAGGTGTCCGTGGCTCGACGCGATTCTCTGCTGGACCGATGCTGGATACCGGCCCCTACGAAGAAGCTCTTCGTCGTGGTTTGACTCCAGGATCAAGAAATCACTGTTTCCGAGCGCGAGCCGGATCTGAGCGTTGGGCCGTCCCAGGTCCATCGCGATCCCGACTCGTGTCCCGGTGTCTCGGTCCACCAGGGCCACGGCTACCGGATCCGCTGCGTCGTGCACCGTCAAAAAGGGCTCGACACTGATTGCGCCAATTTCGAACATCCGGCCTGCCTGATACGGCCTCAGGGGCTCGGTCCCCCGGAAGATTTCGGAGCAAGCTGCCCGTGTCCGATCCGTGATGTAGACCGGCGTACCATGACGGCGGCTGAAAATTCCGGCGCCATGGGTGTGGTCACGATGATCGTGCGTGATGACGATGGCGTGGACCGATGCGGGGGTCACACCGATCTCGCGGAGCCTCCGCTCCATCTCCCGGCCGCTGAATCCTGCGTCGACGAGAATTCTGGTCCCGCCCGCCTCGACGAGCGTAGCGTTGCCGGCGCTGCCAGTCCCGAGCACGCAGACCTTCACTCGCGTTCTGGGCGGGTGAGCTCCCATGCCCGTCGAAGAAGCGCCCGGTGGCCCTCCTCAAGCGTCATCTCCCTACGAGACATGACGAGTGCAGCCGTTTCCAGGAAACGCTCGATCTCATATTCCTCGAGTGAGTCCCCCGACCCCCAACTGAATGGGGGGAGATGGGGCGGGGCCATGCCGCCACCGAAGAGGCTGCTACCCGCACCTATGACACAACCCGTCGGCAGCAACGTACCGATACCTGTCTTCACGTAATCACCCAAAAAACATCCGACCTTGATGAGTCCAGTATCAACCGGACCGTTCGCCGTGTGGACCCGCACATTTCCATAGGTGTTCTTGAGGTCGCTGTTCGTCGTCAGCGCGCCGAGGTTCACCCATCGCCCGACGTAGCCGTGGCCGAGGTAACCTTCATGAGCCTTATTGACGTAGCCCAGCAAGACCGTGTTGGAAACCTCGCCTCTGACGCGACAGCCGGGCCCGATGGTGACGTTTTCGAGTGACCCACCGAGGACGTGGGTGTCGGCGCCGACAAAGGCGGGCCCTGCCAAGCGCGTGAAGGCGGAGACGCGAGCGCCGTCCGATAGCCGGATAGGTCCATCGGTGGCGTCCAATTGAACACCCGCCTCCAGATAGACGCCCTCTCCCAGCGATACCCGTTCGCCGCCGGAAACGTGAACTCCCTCGGGCAACGTGAAACGGCTCTCAGGAAAGAGAACGGGCACGTCAGAGCACACCTGTTCTCCATTTCCGGTCACCAAATCCCAAATATTCGACAGGATTCGGCCCGAGATTTCGACTTTCGAGAAACCCATTTCGGCACGCTCCGGGCGCAATAGGTCGCTCTCTGTCGGCGAGGCCGTACCGGGTGGAAGAATCCAACCGACGATCTGGCCCTGGACCGTCAGGACCGCTGGCTCATCGGTGGTAGGGGCCGGAGCGAAATCCGGGACTGCTCGGCTCGAAAAGAAAATTCGTGCCGTGTCTTCGCCGAGTTCAGGAGGCGAATCCTTTGCCGTGGTGTCGAGGACCGGGGCAGCCCCGGGTTCGGCGAATCCCGCGAGCCGCGGATCGGTGACATGTCCGGCGCAGGGTTCGCCCCAGAAGCGTTCGGCGCGCACGCGGAGCGTCAGGCACCCGAAGAGCAACTCTGCTCCTGGCCGCGTGACGGAAAATGGGGTCCAGGCCCGGGCCCGTTCATCGTCGAACAAGATGAGTGCCATCAGGTGTTTTCCGCGGGGCGTGTCGGCTCCCGCATCGAGGAGGGGAGTTGTTCGAGAAGCTGTTTCAGGTTCGGTGCGTGGTCCGTGGTAGTGACCAGCGTGATTTCGCCGCACTGCACGACCACCAGATCGTTCACGCCGAATGTGGCGACCGTGCCACGCTCAACGTAGATGACGTTTCTCTTCCCATCCACGATGTGAGCGGAACCGACGATGACGTTCCCGTTGGAATCGCCTTCCAGGCTTCGCGCAAGGGCCTCCCAGCTCCCCACGTCGTCCCATTTGAAGGTGGCCGCGACCGAGGCTACGCTCGCGCTTCGCTCCAGCACCGCTACATCGACCGTGAGGTTCGGCACCTGGGCGAAGAAAGATGCGGGCGATTCGTCATCGATGAGCGGCAGAAGATCCCCGATTTCGGGAGCCACCGTCTTCACTTCACTCAAGAACGCCGAGGCTGTCCACACGAAAATGCCACTGTTCCAAAAGTGTCCCTTGTCGATGTAGCGGTGGGCCGTCTCGAGGTCGGGTTTCTCATGGAACGCACCGACCTTGAACGCCTGAACGCCGGCGGGAGCCACGAGCGGTTCACCGGGCTCGATGTATCCGTAACCCGTTTCAGGGCGACTCGGAAGGACCGAAACGGTGAACAAGCGGCCGGTCTCCGTCGCCAAGCCCACGGTATCGCGCAAGAGCTGGAGGAAGGCAGCCTTGGGTTCGATGATATGGTCGGCGTGGAGTGAGACGATCACCGCAGCCGGGTCGAGCTTGGCGATCTCCCATGCTGCCCACGCCATCACGGGGCCAGTCCCCCGTGCCTGCGGCTCGATCATGAATGCCTCAGGGCCGAGGTTGGGAAGCACCTCCCGGATCAGCTCCGTGAGCCGATCCGATGCGAGGATGCGAATTCGCTCCTCTGGCACGAGACCGAGAGCCCTGTTGACGGTGTCGACGATCAGAGGCTCATCGGAGGCGAGGGGAAGCAACTGCTTGGGCCGGCCGGGTGTACTTGCTGGCCAAAAGCGACTGCCGATCCCGCCGGCGAGGACCGTTACGTAAACGTGAGGATCAGTCCCCGTCGATGATCTGATGGATTCTGGCAAGAAGCTTCTTCGGGCTGAAGGGCTTGGTGAGAAAGTCGTTCGCGCCTAGGGAGAAGGCGGCTTGCCGGTCCGCGTCCTGGCCCTTGGCGGTGAGGATTACGACCGGGGTGGATTTTCTCGTCTCCATCGCACGGATCTCTTCGAGGACCTCGAGCCCTGTGGCTCCGGGCATCATGATATCCAAAAGGATCAGATCGTAGTGATCGTCTCCTTTGATCGCCTCGAGCGCATCCGTTCCGTCGTGCCTCAGATCGACCTCGAACCCAGCCATTTCAAGGAGGGTCTGAAGGATACGGCGGATATGAGGCTCGTCGTCGGCGATCAGAATACGCCCGTTTGACGTGGAGCGTTGTGCCGCTGGTTGCATAAGTTTCGGCCCCTTTTTGGGAGCAGTGTCGGCACGGGAACCTACCCAGCAAATGGTGTAGAAGTCAAGGAACTTCAACGGTTGGAGCGTTGACAGCGCCCCATCGATTCGCATAGCCTTGGTATCTTCGGCCACCCCTCAATCCTCTCCTGAATCGTCCCAGTGAACCAACCTTTGTCATACGGTTTCCGACGGCTCCCTATCGTGGCGGTTTATGTCGCCTCGATCACGGGTTTGAGCGGTTGCGGAGAGAACATTTTCGATCAGAAATGGACCGAGGCCAGGGTCGATACCGTCCTGATCTATTCGCTCGCGCGTCCGGAGCTCAATCTTCCCTCCGCGTTCGATTTCGTGAAACGTCTGACCGTGGAGCTGCAGTCGCCCGGAGCGACCGGCGAATGGGACCTGGTCGTCGATACGCGGGACGGCCAATTGGTATTTCTTCCACCGGGTTCCCTGGGCTTCACCAGTGAGATGATGTTCTTGGCGATCCCCGGCATGGCTTTCAACGACGTGATCAAGGCGCCAGGGGATACCACTCAGTATACGAAGGACACGCCCCTTGTTGTTGACGCGAACAGCGTGTACGTGCTGCGGACCCATCAGGGCTTCGACCGATTTGGGCTTCCATGCCTATTTTACGGCAAGTTCCAGCCGCTGGTGGTCGATCCGGCGAATGGATCGGTCGAATTCGAATATGATGTGAGCAGGCTCTGTGACGATCGTAGCCTGATCCCACCCGACTAGAGGCCCGTTGACTTGCTTGACATTCGGCGGCTTCGAAGCGAACCCGACACCGTAAAGTCCGCTGTTGCACGGAGGGGAACGGAGGGTCTCGTAGAGGCGCTCGACGAGATCCTCGCGCTCGACGGACGCCGCCGGGTGGCGCTCAGCGAGGTGAACGACCTCAAGGCTCAGCGCAACGAGGTCTCCAAGGAGGTCGGTCGGATCAAGCGCGAGGGCGGCGAAGCCGACCGGATGATCGCGGAAATGCGGGAGGTAGGCGGGCGGATTTCCGAGATCGATGAGGAGGTGGCGCGCGCCGAGGAACGAATCCGGGAGTTGATGCTCCTGACCCCCAATCTTCCGCTCGATGAGGTGCCTTCCGGGGGCGTCGAGCAGAACGAAATTGTGCGCGTGGTCGGCTCACCTCCGGACTTCGACTTCGAGCCCAAGCCACATTGGGAGTTGGGGTCGACTCTCGGGCTTCTTGACCTGGAGCGCGGCTCGAAAATCGCCGGTGCGGGCTTTCCGGTCCTCACGGGTTTGGGCGCCCGTCTCCAGCGATGTCTCATCGACTTCATGCTCGATTTTCACACGCAAGGCCTTCTGGAAGAGAAGGGGTGGCATGGCTACACCGAGTTGCGGATCCCGTACCTCGTGACTCGGGATACGCTTTCGGGGACGGGCCAGCTTCCGAAATTTTCGGATGAGTCGTACCAGATCGAGCGTGACGACCTTTGGCTGATTCCGACCGCCGAGGTGCCCGTTACCAACCTTCATCGGGATGAGGTCTTGTCCATCGATGATCTGCCCGTTCGTTATGTGGCGTACAGCCCCTGCTTTCGTCGTGAAGCCGGTGCGGCCGGTGCGGACACCCGAGGGCTGCTGAGGGTGCATCAGTTCGACAAGGTGGAGTTGGTGCGTTACGAGACCCCCGAACGGAGCCGCGATGCTCTGGAGGAACTCACGGGTGAAGCAGAAAATATTCTCGATCAATTGGGTCTCCAATATCGTGTCGTGAAGCTCGCGACAGGGGACCTCGGGTTTTCGGCGGAGATGACCTACGACATCGAAGTCTGGGCACCGGGAGTGGGGCAGTGGCTCGAGGTGTCGAGCTGTAGCATGTTTGGCGACTTCCAGGCGCGGAGGGCCAATCTTCGTTACCGTCCGGCGGGCGGCGAAAAGCCTCGTTTCGTACACACCCTCAACGGATCGGCCCTCGCCCTCCCTAGGCTCATGGTGGCTTTGATCGAGAGCTACCAGAAGGCCGACGGCTCAGTGCAGGTGCCGGAATTGCTTCAAGAGCGCCTTGGCGTAGCAGTCATCGAGCCAAAGCCGTCCGGTTGCTGAGTCGGTTGAGAGCGATGACGCCATGATCCGTATCAGGTGGCCCGTCGCACTGCCCACGCTGTTTCTGATCCTTTTTGGGTGGTACCTGATCTACACGCAACAGCTCCTCGTCGGGCTCAACGAAAACCAGGAACTCACGAGCGAGGTGTTCCGCATCGCCCAGGAGCTCATTCAGGACCCCGGCGGTTCGGAGACATCGGGTACAGGTGGACGTCTTCGCGATGTGCGTGGGTTCGAGAATCTGCTCTTCGAGCTTCAAGAGGTGATCATTCAGTCGGGAATCCCCATGATATGGGTCAACCCGGCGGACAGCGTGCTATCCGTGGAGAACCTCCCGTTCGACGCGGACATCTTCACGCCCGCCGGGCAGGAGCTCGTGAGCGCTTTCGTGAGGGGGCTCGAGTTGACGGGACGCGAGCCGGTGAGAGGGGCCGCGGGGGACCGGATCTACTTCGGCGATACGCCACAGCTTTCGGGCCTACGTTGGATCCCCTGGCTTCAGGCCAGTGGGCTCATGCTCACGGCGCTCATCGGGTTTCTGGTCATCCGGTATCAGCGCAGGGCGGAGCAGGACAAGGCCTGGACGGCAATGGCCAGGGAGCTGGCCCACCAGCTCGGTACGCCGATCTCTTCCTTGCAGGGCTGGCTGGAGCTCCTGAGCCTTCCCGCAGAGGAGAGGCCCGAGGGGTCAGAGGGCGACGCCGTTGCCTTGGGAATAGAAGAAGACTTGGTGCGTCTCGAACGAATAAGCCACCGGTTCGAGCTCATAGGTCGAGACCCGGACCTCGAGACCCTCGACATCCGGGAGGTCGTTCGGGACCTCGAGCAGTACCTGCAAGCCCGTCTTCCACGGCTCGCCTCGGGGGTGCTTCTGGTCGTGGATGTTCCCAGGGGAATGCCCGAAATCCGCGGGAGTGAAGTTCTACTCTCGTGGGCGCTCGAAAACGTGGTGAAGAACGCTCTCGACGCGTTGGCCGGAAGGGGAGGAGAGATCCGGCTCAAGGTCAGGAGAGGCCCGACGGGTTGGCTTCACCTTCGCATCCAGGACACGGGGCCGGGCGTCGATCCGGAGGTGCGCGATAGGATTTTCGAGCCGGGCGTGAGCGGAAAGGGGAGGGGCTGGGGGGTGGGTCTCACGCTGACGCGTCGCATCATTGAAGTGACGCACAAGGGGCATATCTTCCTTTTGGACAACGAAGGACAGGGGGCCATTTTCGAAATCAGGCTTCCGACGGCACGGGCGTGACCAGAGGTGCGTACCTGGAGCAGTTGAACCAGGAACAGCGAGAAGCCGTAAACCACTTCGAGGGTCCGTTGCTCGTCTTGGCGGGGGCGGGATCCGGAAAAACAAGGGTACTCACCACGCGGATCGCCCACCTCATTCAGGAAAGAGGCGTACCGCCTGATCGTATCCTCGCCGTCACGTTCACGAACAAGGCCGCCGGCGAGCTTCGAGACCGGATCTCGAGCCTGTTGGGCGAGGCGCCGAAGGGGATGTGGGCCGGTACTTTCCACGCACTCGGTGCGCGAATGCTGCGCCGCCACGCGCCGCTACTCGGCTGGAGCAACACGTTTACGATCTTCGACGCGGAGCAGAGCCTCAGGCTGATCAAGAGGACCACGGAGGATGTGGGCCTGGACACTCGGCGGTGGAGTCCCAAGGCGATTCGCGGCCATCTCAGCGCCGCCAAGAATCAGCTCATCGGCCCTCAGCAGTTCGTCGAGGAAAATGCGGAGGGTCTCGACGTCTTCGCACGGAACGTGGCCAAGGTTTATCCGGCGTACCAAAGATCACTTCGAGCGCAGAATGCGTTCGACTTCGATGATCTCTTGGTGAAGCCAGTCGAGCTGTTGGAGTCCAACGCTGATTTGCTGGAAATGTACCAGAGCCGTTTCCACTTCCTTCTCGTGGATGAATACCAGGATACGAATCGAGCCCAGTTTCGTTTCGTGGAGCTCTTGGCGTCCGAGCACCGAAACCTCATGGTCGTGGGGGATGACGATCAGAGTATTTACGGATGGCGAGGAGCCGACATCAGAAACATCCTCGATTTCGAAACGGCGTTCGTCGGCGCCCACACGGTCCGGCTGGAGCAAAACTACCGTTCCACCGAGGTGATCCTCTCGGCCGCCAACGCTGTCATCGCGGAGAACGTCGATCGGAAGGGCAAGACGCTTCGCACCGACCGGATGGGCGGCGAGCGGATCACGCTGGTCACAACCTCCAGCGAGACCGACGAGGCCCGCTGGATCGCCGACCAGATCGAGGCTCGTGTGTCTGACGGCCCCGGCCTCGCCTATCGAGAAATGGCGATCCTCTATCGCACGAACGCGCAGTCACGCGCACTGGAGGACGTGTTTCGGCGGCGTGGTCTACGCTACCAGATCGTGGGGGGCGTGCGGTTCTATGAACGCCGGGAAATCCAGGACGTTTTGGCCTACCTGAGGCTCATCTCCAATCCCCTGGATGCTGGAGCCTTCGAGAGGGTCGTCAGTTACCCGAGGCGCGGCGTCGGAAATACCTCGCTGGAGCGGCTCTCGGCTTGGGCCAAGGCCGAGGAGATCAGCCTTCTCGAGGCGGCGGCTCGGGCCGATGAGGCGCCCGAGGTGCCCAAAGGTGGTGTGCGGGGGCTTGGCGCTTTCGCCGCCCTGATCCAGAGACATTCTGCGCTGGCATCCCAGATGCGGGTCGGGGAGTTGCTGGAGAGGCTCGTAGAGGAACTGGACCTCTTCCGGCACCTTGCGGACGAAGGCCCCGAGGGAGAGGATCGGGCGGACAACGTTCGAGAGTTGATCGCCAGCGCACTCGACTACAACTCAGAGCTGGAGCAGGAATTCGAGGAAGAAACGTTGGATCACTTCACGGAACTGGACTTATTCCTCCAACAGGTGGCGCTCGTGGCTGACGTCGACCGTCACGATCCGGATGCGGACGCAGTCACGTTGATGACCCTACACAACGCCAAAGGCCTCGAGTTTCCAGTCGTGTTCATCTCGGGGCTCGAAGATGGGCTCTTCCCACTCGGACGTGCTTACGATAATCCATCCGAACTCGAGGAGGAGCGACGCCTTTTCTACGTAGGAATTACGCGCGCAAAAAACAAACTTTACCTGACCCACGCCCGCCGCCGCCGGCGTGCTGGGGAGGTGATGTTTGGCCGCCTGTCGCCGTTCGTCGATGCGATTCCCCCGGAACTCGTGGAGAAGGTCACCACGGCGGGCGTGAGCGAATTCGCTGGGTACGCGGGTACGCGGGCTGTTCGTCCCGATACGGGCGGGTCGATCGATCTCGGTCTTGGCGACGACGACCCGGCGTTCGACGCTGGCCTCAACCAGGATCTGCCACGCTTCGTAAAGGGTGAGGCGGTTCTGCACGATACGTTCGGTTCGGGGAGGGTGGGGGAGGTTACGGGCTTTGGCAGGGATCTGAAGGTCACGATTCACTTCGAAACCGTCGGCACGAAGCGGCTCCTGGTCCGGTACGCCGGCCTTCGTCGCGATTTCGACTGACCGGACGCCCATCATGTCGATCACCCGGGAAGAGATCCTCCAGATCGCGACCCTGGCCCGTCTCCGACTCACAGACTCGGAGTCCGAGGACCTTTCCCAGGACTTGAGCCAGATTCTCGAGTATGTAGATACGCTTGCGTCCCTACAGGTGCCCGAGGGGGAGCGATTCGAATTGGGACCGCCGGAGGCGCCGGAACGAAAAGCCGGCCAGATGGCACCCGACGCGATGGCGCATCCGCCCACCGATTCCGCTCCCGACTTCAGGGATGGATTCTTCGTGGTGCCCTCTCCGCCGTCGCTTGGCGGGGCGGACGATTCCGGAGGCTCTCCGTGACCGGCATCGCCTCGATAGCCGAGGATGTGCGGGAGGGGCGGGTGGATGCGGCGGAGCCAGCGAGAGCGGCCGTCGCCCGGCTCCGCGAACAGAACGGAGGACCGCAGGGACTCAACGCCTTTCTTGCCGCCCTGTCGGAATCCGAGGCCTTGGCGCTGAAGGTTTCTAGCGATGGAGGACGGCTCTCCGGTGTCCCTGTCGCGATCAAGGACAATTTGGCTACGGTGGGCTTTCCAACCACCTGCGGGTCTAGGATCCTCGAGGGTTATCGTCCCCCGTACGAGGCGACGGTGGTGAAGCGATTGCGGGAGGAGGGCGCCGTCATCGTCGGGAAGACCAACCTCGATGAGTTTGCCATGGGGTCCTCGACGGAGAACTCGGCGTACGGGCCGGTGCGTAATCCATGTGATCCCACCCGCGTGCCGGGCGGAAGCTCCGGAGGATCGGCGGCGGCGGTCGCGGCCGGCATCGTTTCCGGGGCGCTCGGATCGGACACCGGAGGATCGGTGCGCCAGCCGGCCTCTTTTTGTGGCGTGGTAGGGGTCAAGCCCACGTACGGTCGGGTGAGCCGGTACGGGTTAGTGGCCTTCGCGTCCTCTCTGGATCAGGTCGGAATATTCGGGGCCACCGTCGCGGACGCGGCCGAACTCCTCCAGGTGGTTGCCGGCCACGACCCGCGGGATTCGACGTCGGTCGATCTGCCCGTGCCGGACTTTTCGGAGGAGCGTGACACAGGCGCAGAGGGCCTGGTCGTGGGGGTACCCACCGAGTATTTCGGTGACGCCTTAGAGCCAGGTGTGAAGGCGAGCTGCCAGGCCGCACTCGATATGCTGGCGGCGGGCGGCGCCCAAATCCGCGAGGTCTCGCTCCCGAACACGCGGTACGCCCTGTCGGCATACTACGTCATCGCTACCGCGGAGGCGTCCAGCAACTTGGCACGTTTCGACGGCGTGAGATACGGCGCTCGGGATAGCTCCGGGAAAGATCTGGGTGAGATGTATGAGCGGACCCGCACGGCCGGCTTCGGTCGGGAGGTCAAACGTCGGATCCTGCTCGGCACCTTCGCGTTGACGGCGGGCTACCACGACCAATACTACGGGCGGGCCCAACGTGCACGAGGCTTGGTGTCCGCGGACTTCGAGGCGGTGTTCGGCGGCGGGGTCGATGTTCTTTTCACCCCCACCTCGCCCACGGTGGCTTTTCCTCTAGGCGAACGGGTCCAGGATCCACTCCAGATGTACCTGGCCGATGTATTCACGGTTACGGCCAACCTCGCGGGGTTGCCGGCGATCTCGGTTCCGGTGGGTGTCTCGGATGGACTTCCCGTGGGTGGCCAGTTGATCGCGCCCAAGTGGGGAGAGAAAACGCTCTTTCGTGCGGCCTTCGCCCTCGAGGGCGCCGTGGAGGCCGCATGAGCTGGGAAACGGTGATTGGCCTGGAGGTGCACGTACAACTGCGTACCGCGGAAAAGCTCTTCTGCTCCGACGGTACGGTCTTCGGTGCCGCGCCCAACAGCCAGGTATGCCCGGTCTGCCTGGGTCTTCCCGGGGCCCTCCCGGTGCTCAATCGCGAGGCCGTCGATCTCGCGATCACTGCGGCGCTCGGTCTGGACTGCCAGGTCCACGAGGTGAGCGTTTTTGCCCGGAAGAGCTATTTCTATCCGGACCTTCCCAAAGGGTATCAGATCACGCAGTTCTCCGAGCCACTCGCGACCGAAGGGGTCCTGGAGGTAAGGTCTGCCGCCGAGACCCGCCGCATCCGAATCCGCCGCGTTCATATGGAGGAGGACGCGGGGAAGTCCATTCATGACCGTGTTCCCGACGGCACCGCGGTGGACCTCAACCGGGCGGGTGTGCCACTCATCGAGATCGTGACCGAGCCGGACCTACGTACGCCGGCTCAGGCGAGGGCCTTCCTCCAAGAGCTCAAACGCACGCTCGAATACATGGGGGTCAGCGACTGCAACATGGAAGAGGGCAGTCTTCGAGTAGACGCAAACGTTTCGCTCCGGCCAGAGGGAGCCGAGGCGTACGGCGTAAAGACGGAGGTCAAGAACCTCAACTCTTTTTCGGCCGTGGAGCGCTCCGTGGTGGTCGAAGTCAGGCGCCAAACGGCCATCCTCGAAGCCGGGGAGGAGGTGGTCCAGGAGACACTGCTTTGGGACGAACGGGACGGCACTCTCCGCTCGATGCGGTCCAAGGAGGAGAGCCACGACTATCGCTATTTTCCAGACCCCGATCTGCCACCTCTCCGACTCCAGCCCGAGCGGATCCGCGGGTTGGAGGCCGAGCTTCCTGAGCTCCCGGCCCGCCGGCGCACGCGGCTCATGGAGGAACACCGGCTAGACGGCCGCGACGTAGAGGTCCTCATCGCTTCGCGTTCCCTGGCCGATTATTTCGAGGCGCTCGTGGCGATTGTAGGCGAAGCCAAACCCGCGGCCAATTGGATCAAGGGCCCCCTCCTGAAGGAGGCCAATCGTGTGCAGAGGTCGGTCGAGGATCTGGGGATACCTCCCCGGGCCTTGGCCGATCTGATGGGGCTTGTGGACGACGGGACGGTCTCCGGCACGATGGGTCGGACCGTGCTCGGTCAGATGGCCGACTCTGGAAAGACGGCGCGCCAGATCATCGAAACGGAGGGGCTGTCGCAGGTCCAGGACTCCGATGAGCTCAACGCCTGGGTGGAGGCCGTCATCGAGGAAAATTCCGAAGAAGTCGAGCGGTATCGATCCGGAGAAACTCGTCTCATCGGCTATTTTGTCGGCCAAACCATGCAGAAATCGCGGGGTCGTGCCGATCCTAAGGCACTGTCGGCGTTGCTTCGGAACCGCTTGGATAATTGAAGCCATTGGCCTTATTCCGGCGAGGCCAGAAGACGAGGTCGTCCCCAGGCAGGGGGAAAAATTCGTCGGCGCTCGCATGAAGCTGAGCCGGGTCCTCCGCACCGCCTCGAGCAAGGGCGAGACGCCGCACTTTCTTCGCCATCTTCAGGTTCAACTCTCCGATCGGGTCGAGATGGGCCGGCTGTGACTTGGCGCCCCCTACCAGGTAGGCGACGACGTACTCGAACGAGAGAGCGTGGTAGACCGACACGACCGGGGAAGGCAGATCGAAGCGAGATCTTCGGAGCACTTGGTCAAAGACCTGTCTCCAACGGTCGTTGTCGCTGAACTGAATCATCCCCCGGAAAATCCGCTGATTCATTCGGAAGGTGAAGATCGTGTTGCTCAGTACGTGGTCGAAAAGTGCGTCCGCCTCGGAGTGATCGTTCTCTATCACGAGATGCCTGGCCTTTGCCAGGTAATCCTCACCGATATGAATATCCATGCGGTGTTCCCAATACGTATGGCCAATCGCCTGGGTCGTGCTGGTAATCAAGAGTTGCCGTGGCACGAAGAGGTTGTGAGCGACGGTGTCGGCGGCCAGGTGCGCTAGGTATCCGTACCCGACCGCGCTCAATCTCGGACTCTCCGCGGCGGCCAGAATTTCCTCGCCCACGTGCCAGTGATGGCAATGCCTCCCTTCCGGCACATACTTTTTGGCGAAGGAGATGTCCGCGGCGATCGAGCCGTAGAGGAAATGAAGCGGATGGGACCCGATGATCGCACGGACAGCCGGAGGAAGCAGGTAGAGCGAAGCCAGAACACCCTCGCCAAGAGCGATATGCGTCCCCGGACCCCACGCCCAAAGCGCGGCTCCGGCTGTAGGAGAATCCAACCTAGCGCTAGGCCGAGAGCGGCGGTCGCCTTCACGCTCCTTCGGGGGCTTCCCGGGCCATCGCCTCATCCACCTCATCTTCGCCCTCGGGATCGACCTCACCCTCTGGGGGCGTCGACTCCTTCCCGTCTCCTTCGGGTGTGGCACCGACCACCCGCTGGCCCATCGTCTGGGCTCCCGCCCGGACGCCACGTACCACGGCAGCCGTGTCGAGCAGAACCGACTCCGCCTCATCTTGGACCACGTCCATGAGTGCGTTGAACTCCTCCACACGCTCCTCCATTCGGTCGGAGGCCTCCTTGAGGCGGTTGGACAAGCCGGAAACCGACGATCGCACCTTCTGCACGTCCTGCCGTACCACGGCGGTGATGAACTCCACGTTCTCGGCCGCAACACGTGCGCGATCCGTTACCGGCTTCACGTGTTCCTGGAGCGATCTGATAAGCTTCTTGACCTGCAAGACCAAGGCGAAGGCGACCACCAGGAGGAGCACCGATACCACCGCGATCACCACGGTCGACACCTCCGCCGCGACCTGAATGGGCGTCCCTGTCGGGCCCGCCGCAGCTTGCGGTAGTGGCAAGACCAAGAAAGAAAGCAAACGAGTCCTCATGCCGAAAGGTAAAAGCTCATGGCTCTGATGTTCTAGTACTCTCGTCAACATTGGCCGCGTCATCCTCAATTTCGTGCGTGTGACGCGCCGCCTCGGCCCTCGCGCGGTCATCGTCGCCGCGAGCGAGCGCCCGCTCCACTTCGGAAGAGATTTCACCCGCTTGGCGGAGCGTTTTCGTTGTGAGCATCGGGCCCACCAACTCCGATAGCACGACCCCGAGGACCACCACACTGAACAGTCCCTGACTCACGTCGACTCCCCCTATTCGGAGTCCGTAAAAGGTCAGGAGAGCCGACAGCGCCATGACCAGGGCGATGCCGCCCTGCGGGATGAGGCCCAGACCGAGAAACCTTGGGACGGGGAAGCGCATGGTCTCGATGCGCATCATGGTGTTTGCTGCCGCGACCTTCGCGCCGCCCCGAAGAATGGCATACAGCAATGCGAGCGGAATTATCCAGGGGGTGGAAAATCGAACCAGGGCCCCGGCGAGGATCAGTAGGATCACGTATGCGGGCTTCTCCCACTGGGCCATCACCCGAAAAACGCGTTGGGAATCGGGAACGAGGTTGGCCACGACCGCCCCCATGACGACGGACACGAAAAGGGGCGAAAGCTGGAGCTGGAGCGCGGCACCGGCGGCGAACGCAGTGATCCCCATGAGAAAGAGAACCAACTCCTCGTTTGCCGTGCGCCCACGGGACAACCATACGAAGATAATTCCGCACAAGACCCCGACCGAGAGGGCCATCACGGTCCAGGCGAACGCCGGGAGCTCTCCCAGGGGACCCAACGCGTCAGACGGATGAAAGCCCGCGTAGATCAGCTGGAGGAGGATAATCCCCACGATGCCATCGACCGATGCGGCGAAGAAGAGCATATCCCTGACCGGCCCGCGCACCAGAAAATTTGAGGAAACCATGGCGATCCCGGCCGGTGCGGACGTGCACGCCGTAGCCGCGGCCAGTAGCACCAGGAGGGCCTCCACTCGACCGAGGTGCCCGAACACCCACAAGCCAACGAGTCCTACGGTTGTCATGAAGGCGAAGGCGAGGAGGGCTTGGCCGGCGGCGAAACGGTAGAGATGGGCCGCGAAAGCCCGAACCGTTTCTTTCTCGAGCTGCATGCCAAAGAGGAATCCGACCCACCCGAATCCTAGCGCGAACAACGGGAAGAGGTGTTCGAGCGCCTCCCGTGTGACCAGGCCCAGTACCGAGGGGCCAAGCACGAATCCGATCACGATGAAGTGGGTGCCGGTCCGGAAAAGAAGCCTGGGGCCTGGGGCGATGTTGGCGGTAGAAAAGGAAACCCGGGCCCCCACGAGAGCCACGGAGATCAGGATGAAGGTTGCAAGCAGGGGATCCACAGCTTCGCTACTCCAGCGTGTCGCCCAAGTCCTGGGTGGCCAGGCCGACGACTCTGTCGACGGGGAGCGTGAAGATGATCCCTGTCGCCGGCTTCTCCAGGTCCCCGCATGACTCCTGTATCAGGGAGATGACCGGTTCGATGAGATCGGCATCGATCACGGTTAGGATGGTCCGGTTTTCGGGTCCAGATCGATTGATGAGCGTCTGAAGGCCTGCGAAAATCGGGATGTTGTGTGAGAGTACCCGGCCCATCCCCTCCGAGTGGATCACGGTAGCCCCTCGCACCCCCAACTCGACGAAGCCCGCCAGGATCACGTCCAGCTTATCTGGGGCGTTGAGAACGGCGATCAGGAGGTGCATGGGTCCGGGAGTCAATGGCTGTCCGTCCGTGACCTATGGCTTGGCCTCGAGGGGACCTCGCTCAAATAGCGCGTGAATCATCACCTGACTCGCCTCCCCCCAAGGGTCCGAGTTGAATCCACAAGTCCCATAAATAACTTTAAGTAAATCGTCCAAGAGAATGTTATATATCCATTTACGGTAATTATTACGTGTGCACCACCGTGAGTGGGTCGACACGCTACCAGACTAGGCAGGGCTCGCACCCGGTGTCAAGACGGCGCCTATGGCCCAGGCTCGATTGTTGCTGTGCTTGGGTACAGGTGAATATGTTGGCGTCCGTCGGCGGCGCTATGGCCATGAGACTGAGGTGGCACGACGCAACGACGGTAGGGCTCGCGACACGGTAAGGAGGTTATGCCCAGTTACATCGTAGAAGGCGGTCACTCGTTGAGCGGGAGGATCAGGCCCGCGGGAAACAAGAACGCTGCTCTTCCCGCCATTGCGGCAACCGTCATGGCGTCGGAGCCGGTCACGCTCCAGAACATCCCTAGGATAGGCGATGTCGAGACCCTCCTGGAAATCGTCACCTCTCTCGGTGCCGAGGTTCGCTGGGTTGAAGAAAACACCGTAACCGTCGATGCCTCTTCGGTCTCTTCTGGGAGCGTGGACCGGGAGCTGACGGAACGAATTCGGGCCTCGCTCCTTTTGGCGGGTCCGCTCCTCGCCCGCTTCGGAAAGGTGGAGCTTGCCCCTCCCGGAGGCGACGTCATCGGGCGTCGACGATTGGATACCCATTTCCTGGCGTTCGAGGCGCTCGGAGCGACGGTTCGGTTGGCCGCCGGTCTTGAGATCGAGGCGGCGGACCTCAGAGGTGCGGAGTTCTTCCTGGATGAGCCCTCGGTTACGGCCACCGAGAACGCCCTCATGGCGGCGGTCCTCGCCAAGGGAGAATCCTTGATCCGAAACGCCGCCTCGGAGCCTCATGTCCAAGACCTTTGCCGCCTCCTCATTGCGATGGGTGCCCGCATCGAAGGAATCGGTACTAACCAGCTTCGTATCAAGGGGGTGCCCGAGCTGGGAGGCGCCACCTTTGCGGTGGGTTCTGACCACATCGAAGCCGGGTCCTTCGTGGGCCTCGCGGCGGTTACGGGGAGCGAGATCGTGGTGGAAGGCGCCCCCGTCGAGCACCTCGACTCGACGCTACTGGGCTTCGCGAAGCTCGGTGTCGAGGTAAGTGTCGACGGGGACACCCTCACGGTTCATGGGGATCGTACATGCCAGGTGGCCACCGATGCGTTCGGGGCCGTGCCCAAGATCGATGACGGACCCTGGCCCGCTTTTCCCGCGGACTTGACGTCCATTGCGGTCGTAACCGCCACGCAGTGTACGGGCACGATCCTGGTTCACGAAAAAATGTTCGAATCCCGAATGTTTTTCACGGACAAGTTGGTTGGGATGGGGGCACGGATCATCCTCTGTGATCCCCATAGGGCGGTTGTGGTCGGGCCCTCGCAGCTTCAGGGTACGGTGCTCGAGAGCCCGGACATCCGCGCGGGAATGGCGATGTTGATCGCCGCCTTGGGGGCCCGGGGGACCAGCCGTATCCAAAATGTCACCCAGATCGAACGGGGTTACGAGAAGATTGACGAGCGCCTGAAGGCGTTGGGCGCCCGCATCGAGCGTCAGGACGTCCCGTAGTAAATGAGCACGCTTTTCCGCGAAGACTGGTAGCGGGCCGACAGCCAAAGGGAGTGACGATGTCTGAGAAAGAGAAGGATACGACCGGTGAGGCAGAGACGAACGAAGAGGGACGCGGCGAGGGCATCAAGGGCGGGATTCGTTATGGACTCGGCATGCTCGCGGCGATGAAGGACGCCATTGAAGAAACCCTGAAGGAGGCGAAGGAACGTGGGGATCTGACTCCGGAACGGGCGAAACAGGTGATGCGGACCACGCTCGAGAAGGCGCAGGAAAAAGCTGGGGAAGCTCGTGATGCGCTCGATTTCGTCAAACAGAAGGAGTTCACCCTGCTCAAGGAGCTTGTGGACCGGCTCGACACCCGGGTCAAGGATATCGAGCAAAAGGTGGGCACGGACGGGGGGGGTCCGCAGACCCCTAGATCGAAGGGCTCGTGAGCGCCTGAATATTCCGCTGTGGAAACCGCGGAAGCCTTGAAAAGAAACGATGTTGCGGCTAGGTTCAGCTTGGTTTGGGCCGCCCGAAGGGGCGGCGATTTCGTAAGTGGGGGAGTTGTCCGCCCCCGCTTTTTTGTTCTCGGGGGGTTTGATGTCGATTCCCTGGGTGGGGGGCAGCATGGCTCCAACGAGGCCGAAGATTGAGCGGGAGGCGGAGCGCCGCCTCCTGGATCTGGGAATCGATCTCGTTTCGATGGACTGGGCGGGTAGCCGTAATCGGCCGGTCATTCGGCTCCGTATTGAGCGGAGTCCCATGGGTGACCCGCCGGTGACGGTGGACGATTGCGCCCGTGTGAGCCGTGCGTTGGAGGGTTGGCTGGACGAGCATGACGACATACCGGAACGTTATGTGCTGGAGGTCTCGTCACCGGGTATTGAGCGGCCGCTTACACGTACGCGGGATTGGGAGC
The DNA here is from genome assembly GCA_022564055.1 of Gemmatimonadota bacterium. GTDB lineage: Bacteria > Gemmatimonadota > Gemmatimonadetes > Longimicrobiales > Gaopeijiaceae > UBA822. Next base: position 27,998 of record JADFMD010000015.1, on the reverse strand, counting down.
GGTTTGCGGGCGAGTCGGTGGTAGTGGTGGGCTACGGCGTGCTCGCGGAGCGCTCGTCTCGGCTCGAGGCCGAGTTGTTGGGGTTGGATTTGGAGCCAGAACCGACGGTTCGACTCCGGCTAGGAGATGGTGCCGAGGTGGGTGTGCCCCTTAAAGAGATCAAGGGAGCCCACCTTTTGTTCAAATGGAAGTGAGCGCTCAGCGCTGAGGGGATCTGAGGGGATTATGATCGATGCTGGCCAGATTGTCGCCGCGTTCAACGACGTCGCTACTACGAAGAGCCTGACGCCCGAGGAGGTGAACGACCTCCTGAGAGATGGCATTATGGCGGGCTTGGCTCGGATACATGGCCCCAATGTGCAGGCCGAAGTCACGATCGACGACGCGACGGGTGGCTTGGGAATTATCGTACTCCGTCGTGTGGTCGAAGAGGTTGAGGATCCGTCGTCGGAGATCAGCCTGGAAGAGGCCCGGTGGGACGATGAGGGTTTCGAGGTCGGAGACGTGATGGAAATTCCGGTCGACTTTCAAGATTTTGGCCGAAACGCTGTGATGGCGGTGAAGCAACGCATCGTGCAGCGGGTCCGCGAGAACGAACGCGACCGGATTCGGGAGGAGTACGGCGATCGGGTGGGCGAGCTCTTGTCGGGCGAAGTCCAGCAGGTCGAGAGAGGTAAGATCGTGGTGATGCTCAACCGGACGCCCGATGCCGACGCCGTCATTCCATGGAAGGAACAGAATCCTCGCGAGCGTTTCAGGCAGGGTGACCCCATCCGATGTGTCCTCAAAAAGGTGGAAGAAACTCCGAAGGGACCCCGCCTGGTGCTGTCGCGGGCGGCCCCGATCTTCGTGGGCGCGCTCTTCTACCTCGAGGTGCCGGAGATCCATCAGGGTATCGTCGACATCAAGGAAATTGCGCGCGAAGTCGGTGGCAGAACCAAAATCGCCGTCTACAGCCGTGACGAGTCGATCGATCCGGTCGGCGCCTGTGTCGGGTTGCGGGGTTCGAGGGTTCAAGCTGTGGTTCAGGAGTTGGGCGGAGAGCGCATCGACATCGTTCCCTGGCATCCCGAGCCGGAGGTTTTTGCGCGTCGGGCTCTTGCGCCGGCCCGGGTCTCGAAGGTGATGAGCGATAAGGAGCGCCAGGTGATCACGGCGATCGTCGACGAGGATCAGCTGTCTCTGGCGATCGGCCGAAACGGACAAAACGTCAGGCTCGCTTCTCAACTCATCGGATGGCAGATCGATCTCTACGGGTCCCGCGAATGGCTGGAGCTCGGCGCCGACTTGTCCCTGTTCAAGAGGGAATCCGATGACGATGCCTACGAGACCTCCGACTTCGCGCTCACCGAACTCGAGCTGACGCCGGAGACTCTGAGTGCCCTCGAGGGCGCCGGATATAACACGTTTTTGCAAATCATCGAATTCGACCGTGACGCCTTCTTGGCCGTCGAGGGCCTCGGAGAAACGGAGGCCGACCAATTACTGAAGTTGATCGATGAGCTGACGGTCGTTGCCGATGACCCCTCTCTATTGGCGGTGGACACCGCCACCGACGTCAAAGACACCCTTGCGGAGGACGAGGACACCGCCGGTGAGGAGGCATCCGAGGGGGACGACGAGGATCCAGGCGACGGGGAGATCCAGGCCGAGACGGACCTAGAGGAAGAGGCGACCGCTGAAGGCGACGAAACCGAAGCCTCAGGGGGCGAGGACGACGAAACCGAAAGCTCAGAAGACGAGGACGAGGAGCGGGAAACCGAAGGCTCAGAGGACGAGGACGGGGAAACCGAAACCTCGGATGACGAGAGCAAGACGGATGCGTGATCCTTTAGCTCTTTTAGGATTGGCTCGTCGCGCCGGGGCGCTCGCTTACGGGACCGGGTCGACCAGGCGGGCGCTCAAGGAGGGGCGTGCTCGGCTGATCCTGTTCGCCCAAGACGCCTCTGACACGCAAAGGGAAAAGGTGATGAAGCTTCTCCGTCACGGGACGACGCCTCGCGCCACCCTCGGGACGCGTGAGGCGTTGGGCTCGGCGGTGGGCTCCGCCCCCGTTTCCGCGGTCGCCGTCACGGATAGGGGATTCGCGAAAGAGTTGTTGGCCCGGCTCGGCGTCAAGCCGGGGAAACCAGTCCAGAATGGGATGCGGAGGTAGTCGAGCGGATGCGGGTTGCAGAACTAGCCACCGACCTCGGGGTTTCGTCAAAGATTTTGCTGAGCCTCCTGCGTTCCATGCGGATTTCCGTGTCGGACGAGGGTGCTTCGATCGACGACGGTAATGTCGCCCTCATCCTAGCCCGCCTCGAACGTGAGCGGCGGAGCGGGCACAAGGATGCCGCCGAGGCGATCGAGGCGGCCATTGTGGATGCCAAGCCCTCCGCGGGAAAGCGCCGCCGCCGCCGAAAAAGCGAATTACCCCCAGAGCCGGAACCGGAAGTCGTGGAGGCGGTTGACCCGTCCGGAGAGGTGACGGAGGAGCAGGCGGAGAGCGGCTCTGAGGACGGCGAGGATCGTACTGAGGCCGTGGAACCGGAGCTGGATCTGATGGGGGCGGAGGAAGGCGACGATCTCCCTCCGGATATCGATGCCAAGGTTGATCCTGAATCATCGGCTCCGGAGGAGCTCGAGGTCGAAGCGAATGCTGAAGCTCCGGTGGAAGAGGAGTCAGAGGCGAAGACACCGGTTTCCGAATCCCCTGACCCCACTCCGGACGCCCCGCCACGGAAACGTCCGGAGCCGGCCAGGCGGGCTGCACCCGAGGGACCAGCCCGGGTGATTCGGCGACCTAAGCCGGCGGTTGGCTCCGGGACGGCTGGGCAGGTCCGTGTCCAGGCGGAGGGGTACACCCCCGATGGCCAGCGGAGCCAGCGTCAGAAGAAGGGCAAAAAGCGCCAACGCGTGGATCAGAGCGCCGTCCAGGAGAACATCCAGCGAGTCATGGCTCAGCTCAAGGGCGGAGGGAAGAAACGGCGCCGTAAGGGATCGGCACCCTCGAAAGAGGAGCGCGCGGCAGCCGAGCAAGAGGCGCTGGTGGAGGAGGAACGCGAACGAAAAATTGTTCGTGTAAACGAATTTCTGACCGTTTCGGAGTTGTCCGGCCTCATCGACGTGTCCTCTATGGAGATCATCGGGTCCGCGTTTAAGAATCTCGGGCTCATGGTTACCATCAATCAACGCCTCGACTTTCCTCAGATTGAAATGCTTCTCGAGGAGTTCGGGTGCACCGCGATCCGAGAGGAAGAGTACGCCCACCACGAAGACACGGTTCAAGAACAGGATGCCGAAGACGACCTCAAGCCTCGGCCGCCTATCGTGACCGTAATGGGGCACGTCGACCACGGAAAAACGCTTCTTCTGGATTTCATCCGAAGCTCCAATGTCGTGGCCGGTGAATCGGGCGGAATCACGCAACACATCGGTGCCTACCATGTCGAGTTGGACGGCGGCCGCATGATCACGTTCCTGGATACGCCGGGTCACTCCGCTTTCACCGCCATGCGGGCCCGAGGGGCAGAAATCACCGACGTCGTCATCCTCGTGGTGGCCGCCGACGATTCGGTCATGCCGCAGACCAAGGAAGCGATCAGCCATGCTCGAAACGCGGGGGTACCCCTGGTCGTTGCAGTCAACAAGTGCGACCTACCGGCGGCGGACGCGCTCAAGGTGAAGCAGGAGCTTCTTCAGGAGGATGTCCAGGTCGAGGAGTTCGGCGGGGACGTTTTGAGCGCGGATATCTCGGCCAAGACCGGGGAGGGGATCGACGAGCTGCTCGAAAAGGTCTTGCTCCAGGCCGACATGTTGGAGCTGAAGGCGAACCCCGACCGAAAGGCCATGGGAACCGTAATCGAGTCCCAGTTGGACGTAGGAAAAGGGTCGGTCGTCACGGTCCTGATCACGAAGGGTACCCTCCGTGTGGGAGAATCCTTCGTCGTCGGGAACTTTGGGGGTCGGGTTCGTGCGTTGTTGGATGAGCGAGGCCATAAGGTGGACAACGTCGGGCCGGGTATCCCCGCACAGATTCTCGGAACGGCCGGTGTTCCCCAGGCGGGAGACACCTTCCAGGTCATGGCGGCCGACAAGGCGAGCGAGATTGCCGAAAAACGGATGCGCCTGGATCGGGAGAAGCAGCTGCGAATCAAGGAACGCGGTGCCAAGCTGGGGGACTTTTCCGGTATGGTGGCCGAGGGAACCGCAGATACGCTACCGCTCATCATCAAGGCGGATGTGGATGGCTCTGTGCAGGCGTTCTCAGACGCGCTTGAAAACCTCGGTACCGACGAGGTGGGGGTCCATATCGTTCACCGCGCGGTGGGAGCGATCAACGAAGAGGATGTGTTGCTCGCGGGGACCTCTGGCGCTGTGATCCTCGGGTTCAGGGTGCGTCCGAACACGAATGCCCGCAAGAACGCTGAGCGGGAGGGCGTCGAGACGCGTATCTACGATGTGATCTATGAGGGAGTGGACGAAATTCGCTCCGTGCTCGAAGGCATGCTGGCTCCCGAACGCAAGGAGCACATCCTCGGGTCAGCCGAGGTTCGTGAGATCTTCAAGATCACGAAGGTCGGCACCATTGCAGGCTCCGAGGTGATCGACGGCGTGGTCGACCGAAAGGCGGGTGTGCGGCTCATACGGGAAGGGATCGTCATATACGAAGGCGAGGTTTCTTCGTTGAAGCGCTTCAAGGACGACGTAAAAGAAGTGCGCGAGGGCCTCGAGTGTGGGATCGGCATCAAGAACTTCAATGACATCAAGGTAGGCGACGTGATCGAGAGCTACACCGTGGAGGAGATCGCACGGACGCTTGCACCGGCGACGGTCTAATCCCACCAACAGAAACCCGCGAAGGAGAGAGACGCCGTGCTCGTTGCAGGGTGCTCCTGGGATCTCTCTCTTGCGGAGTGTAGATCCCTCAAGGACAAGCGGAGGGTCGTCAAGTCGTTGAAGGATCGAATTCGGGGACGTTTCAACGTCTCCGTTGCCGAAACGGCCTACCAAGACGTGTGGACCCGCGCGCAGCTTTCGGTCGTGCTCGTGTGCACCCACGGCCCCTCGGCGGACTCGGTGCTCGACAAGTTGGATCGTTTTATCGAGCGTGAGCACCGGGTGGTGATTCTCTCCACACGCAAGGTACGTTACTGATTTCCCCGTGTCAGCGAACTCTGATGGATAAAACGAACCGACGACTCGCCCGGCTGGGCGAACAGTTCCGGCGGGAAATCTCGGTGATACTGCGCCGGGCGGTTCGTGATCCCCGTGTCCAGGACGTGGTCGTGAACTCGGTCGAGGTCACGTCGGACCTCTGGCTGGCCCGAGTGTATGTGCGCCTAGGGGGTGAGGAGCAGGAGCGTCGTGAGGCGCTTCAGGGCCTCGAAGCCGGAGCGAGTTTCATTCGACGTGAGCTCGCGGCCGTCCTGCACATACGCCGGATTCCGGAGTTGCGTTTCTTGGAGGACGAGACCCTCGCGAAGGCCAACCGTATTGAGGAGATTCTCCAGGGCCTCGAGGTGAGCCGAAGTGAGGACCACGGAGACGGCGATCCCGAGGACGGCGAGACACTGGATCCCGCGGACGACGCTACGGAGGAGTTGGGTGACGGTTGAAGGGGCGTGTATGCCCGAGGAGGGTGGAGCCCTTTTGGTCGACAAGCCCGAGGGCCCCACGTCGCACGACGTCGTGAAATGGGCGCGACGGTCACTGGGCGTACGGAAAATAGGTCACACCGGGACTCTGGATCCCTTCGCTTCCGGACTCCTGATTCTACTGATCGGCCCTGCGACGAGGCTGGCCGAGTACCTGTCGGCGCTTCCCAAGCAATATGAGGCTCGAGCCCGCCTCGGGATTCGCACCGACACGCATGACGCGACAGGCAACACGGTGAGTGTCCAGGACCACGGGAGGGTGCCGACCCGAGACGAGATTGAAGCGGAGCTGGCCACCTTCAAGGGACGCGGCCAACAGATCCCGCCGCAGTTTTCGGCGAAGAAGATCGGGGGCGAACGGATGTACCGGAAGGCTCGTCGAGGCGATACCGTCCAACTCCCGCCTGTCGAGGTGGAGATTTTCGACATTCGGTTGACCGCGTACGAGCCGCCTGAGATCGGCTTCGCCATGACCTGCTCGAGTGGCACCTATGTGCGAGCGGTGGCGAGAGATCTCGGAGAAGGGCTCGGGATTGGAGCCCATCTCACGGCGCTTCGTCGAACGGCCATTGGGGCGTTCTCCGTGGATCATGCGGTGCCCGGCGACGCCCTCCGGGAGGGGGCGTGCCCGGATGGGGCCCATTGGGTCGAGCCGGCTGACGCGGTGGGCCACTTGACGATGGTTCGTGTAGAAGTCGACGCCGCGCAACGCCTTCGCCAGGGAGGGGCCATCCCATGGCCGGAAGAAAGCGGGGCGGGCACGGGAGAGCCGATCGCCGTCATGGATGAGGGCGGCTTGGTCGGGATCGCGGAAATTCAGAACGGGTACCTCGCGCCGAAAAAAATACTCACGATACCTGCCGACCGATGAAGGTCTTCGCGATCGACCCGACGCTTCCGCCGGGTCTCCCCAAGGATGGCCGAAAGACGGTGGTCACGATCGGCACATTCGATGGCGTACATCTAGGCCACTGGGAAGTGTTGTCGGAGATTCGGCGCAGGGCCGAAGCGGTAGGCGGGAGGAGCGTCTTGGTGACGTTCCACCCTCATCCCCTCACCATCGTTCGTCCGGAGTCGGCTCCGCCGATGCTGACTACGCCCGTTGAAAAGAAAGAGATTCTGGCCGAATCCGGTCTGGACTACGCCGTCTTCCTCACGTTTACGCCCATGCTGGCGGCGTACAGCCCCCGCCGATTCGTCGAGGAGATCTTGGTGGACCGCGTGAACGTGGGTGAGTTGGTCGTCGGATACGATCACCGCTTTGGAAAAGGGCGCGAAGGTGACGTGGAAATGCTCAAGGATCTCGGACGTGAACTGGGGTTCGCCGTCGATGTGGTCGGCCCGGTGGGCTCCAAAGGGGATCCGATCTCCTCCACGAAGATCCGCAATGCTCTCCTGAAGGGAGACGTGGAGACCGCACGAAAGGGATTGGGCCGACCCTACTCCATTCGCGGACTGGTGGTACGTGGCGACCAGCGGGGACGTACGCTGGGCTTCCCTACGGCGAATCTCGAAGTCCGCGGAGCGGGCGGAGGTACCGGGGGTAAGCTCATCCCCCTACCCGGCATCTATGCCGTGCGTGGCACGGTCCGCTCGGGCACGTTCGACGGTGCACTTCACCTGGGACCTCGCCCAACTTTCCGCGGGTCTCCCCCGACCATTGAACTGCACCTTCTGGGTTTCGAGGATGACATCTATGGGGAAGAAGTCCGGGTCGACTTCGTGAAATACCTGAGGGAGATCCGGCCGTTCGAGACCAGCCAGGCTCTGATAGAGCAGATGAAGGAGGATGTGGACCAGGCGCGTAAGGTACTCGGCGCCCTATAGGCTATACGGGGCCACCTGAATGCCGAGCCGTTGTTGCCGTACGGGTCTGGCGCTAGCTTAACGGCTAATCATACGAAGCATTATGAGCTTCCCTTGTAGCGCAGACTCCTGCGGAGGCAAAGAATCAAGTGACGATCAGTCGAGAAGAAATCATCAAGAAGCACCAGCTCCACGACGGCGACGTCGGGAGCGCTCCCGTCCAAGTTGCGATCCTCACAGCGCGTATCAACGACCTCCGGTCGCACTTCGACGTGCACAAGAAGGATCACCACAGTCGCCTCGGCCTTCTCAAGATGGTAGGCCGCCGTCGACGCCTTCTGGAATACATGAAGCGAACGGACGGCGAGCGATACCGTGATATCCTCGAGGATCTGGGACTCCGTCACTAAGCAGGAGCCAGGAGAGTCGGCCCAACCAAATGGCTGCATCCGGCCGGGCACCCAGTGCCCCCCGTTGCGGCGGTCGATTTCTCTTTGGACCCCTGCTGGAAAGACCCGGTTGGGACTGTCCCGACCGGATTATTAGCGCGTGACGGGGTGTTCCCGTTCGCCTGACAGCAGAGAAGAGAGAACATGATTCAGAGAATCGAACGCCAGTTCGCGGGGCGCACATTGAGCCTCGAGTTCGGGCGCATGGCCAGGCTCGCCCATGGGTCCTGCCTGGTCCAGTATGGCGATACGGTTGTGCTTTGTGCCGCTACGGTGCAGGACAGCCCAAGCCACCTACCGTTTTTCCCCCTGACCATCGAATTCCAGGAAAAGAGCTATGCGGCGGGGAAGATTCCCGGTGGCTTTTTCAAGCGTGAGGGCCGTCCGAGCGAGAACGCGATCCTGTCCGCGCGCCTGACGGATCGCCCGATCCGGCCACTGTTTCCTAAGGGATTCCAGCACGAGACGCAGGTCGCCTGCTTCGTGCTCAGCACCGATCAGGAAAACGCCGCCGACGTGCTGGCGATGCTCGGCGCTTCGGTCGCGCTGAACATGTCGAAAATCCCGTTCAACACTTTGGTGGCGACGGTGCGCATCGGCCGGATCAAGGGTACATGGATCATCAATCCCACGTTCCAGCAGCTCGAGTACTCCGACCTCGACATCCTGGTTGCGGGCACCGAAGACGCCATTCTGATGGTGGAAGGCGGGGCAGTCGAGGTTCAGGAGGCCGATATCCTCGAAGGGTTGGAGACCGCGCATCAGGGGATCAAGGAGCTCATTGGCATCCAGCGTGAACTACTGGAAGGACACACGGTCCCAGACATGGAGTGGTCGCCGATCGAGCCGGATCAGGAGCTTGCCGCCAAGGTGACGGAGATGGCGGAGAGCCGAATCGAAGAGGCGTTGACCCTGTCGGACAAGGCGGAGCGTAACCAGGCCATGGCCGCGGTGGCCGAGGACGTGATCAGCCGTTTGATCGAAGAGGACCCGGCTTATAGCGATCATGAAAAGTCGGTCAAGGAGGTCCTGCGCACGATCGAGAAGCAATCCATGCGGCGTCGCATCCTGGATCGAGGCGAGCGGGCCGATGGTCGCAGCCTCGACGAGGTTCGGCCTATCACCTCGGAGGTTGGGGTGCTGCCTCGTACGCACGGGTCAGCGCTCTTTACGCGGGGTCAGACGCAGGCGTTGGTTGTCACGACCCTCGGGACGTCTCGAGACGAGCAGCGAATCGACAACATCGAAAGCGCCGAAGAGGTTTCCAAGTCGTTCATGCTCCATTACAACTTTCCACCTTTTTCGGTGGGTGAGGCGCGCCCCTACCGTGGCACGTCGCGGCGGGAGCAGGGACATGGGGCCCTCGCCGAGCGGGCTATCCGTCCACTTCTGCCGGCCTACGACGACTTTCCGTACACCATTCGGATCGTCTCCGACATCCTCGAATCGAACGGGTCATCGTCGATGGCTTCGGTGTGTGGGGCATCGCTCTCCCTCATGGACGCCGGTGTCCCGGTGAAGTCGGCCTGCGCGGGGATCGCGATGGGGCTTGTCAAGGAAGGGGACGACGTCGCAATCCTGACCGACATCCTCGGGCTCGAGGACGCACTCGGCGACATGGACTTCAAGATCGCGGGGACGCGAGAGGGTGTGACGTCCATCCAGATGGACATCAAGATCGAGGGGCTGACGCACGAGATCCTGAAGACCGCGCTCGAGCGTGCGCATACTGGTCGGATGCACATCCTCGATAACATGGACAAGGTGCTCGCGGAGCCGAGGGACGATCTTTCGCAGTACGCCCCCCGGATCGTGAGCATACAGATCAATCCCTCGAAGATCGGGGACATCATCGGTCCAAAGGGAAAGACCATTCGGGCCATTCAGGAAGAGTCCGGTGCGAAGATCGATATCGACGACACCGGCTTGGTGAAGATCGCCGCTGTCTCCAGCGAGGCTGGAGCACGCGCGCGGGAGATGATCGAAGCCATCGTCCAGGAGCCTGAGATCGGAAGGATCTACGAGGGCCCGGTCAAGAACACCACGTCCTTCGGCGCCTTCATCGAGATCGTTCCGGGCATAGAGGGGCTGTGCCACATCTCGGAGCTGGCCGAGGGCCGAGTGGAGAAGACCGAGGACGTGCTGAATCGGGGTGACATCACCCGGGTGAAGCTTCTCTCCATCGATGAGAAAGGCCGCCTCCGGCTCTCGCGTAAGGCCGCGATCGCAGAGGACGCCGCGGCAGGCACCGACGGAGAGAAAGACACCGACGGCGAAGCGGATGCTCATGCGGATGAGTCCGAGGAGGCTCAGGGCTGAGCTCGAGCCGCGCCAAAAATGCGTGAAGCGTTGCTGGACAACGGCATACGGGTCGTAACCGAACGAAGACCCGACGTACGATCGGTCGCTGTGGGGGTTTGGGTCGGCCAGGGCTCCGCCCATGAATCGCCGGAGTCGGCGGGTGTGAGCCACCTGATGGAGCACCTGGTGTTCAAAGGCACCGAGCGCCGGAGCGCGCATGAAATAGCGCTCTCCCTGGAATCGCTGGGGGGGAGCCTGGACGCGTACACCACCCGCGAACACACGAGCTATCAAGCCCATGTGCTCGACGAGCATCTTCCGGTGGCGCTCGACGTACTCGCCGACCTGGTTCTCCATCCGCGCTTGGATTCCGCCGACCTGGAGCTGGAAAAGGACGTCGTGGTCGAGGAGATCGCTGGAGTCGAGGACGTGCCCGACGACCTGATCTTCGATCTTCATAGTGCGAAGTTCTGGAACGGACATACCTATGGGCGACCGATCCTCGGCACCCGCGAGACCGTAAGAACGTTCCAGATCGATGACCTTCGCTCACTCCACGCGGAGCGGTACCGGGGACGAAACATCGTCCTGGGATGCGTAGGGCATATCGAGCATGATGACGTGCTGAGCCGTGTGACGGAGCTTTTCGGGGCCGTTGAGCCGGGGAGTGCGCCACCGGAGATCGCAGAGCCAGTAGAGACCGCGTCGGGTCGGAGCTCGGTGGTGAGAGATGCTGCTCAGGCTCACGTCGTGATCGCCAATTCGACGCCGTCCTTCGCCGATCCGATCCGAAACGCGCTCCTGTTGATTTCCGGAGCCTTCGGTGGAGGCATGAGTTCCCGGCTGTTCCAACGAATTCGCGAAGAGTTGGCTTTGGCGTACTCCGTATATTCGTTCCAATCTTTTTACAGCAAAGCCGGAATGGCCGGCGTGTATGTAGGAACCCGGCAGGAGGCGTCCGCTGAGGCGCTGGAGGAGATCCTTCGTGAATACGCCAAATTATGCGAGCACGGGATCACGAGTGGGGAGCTCGACCAGGCCAAGAGCCACGCGAAGGGTCGCTCGATCCTGGCGATGGAGTCGACCGATGCGAGATTGCTTCGTCTTGTGGGTTTTACGCTGCGCGGCGAGCCCTATCTCGATCTGAACGAGTCTCTCGCCCGGATCGACGCGGTGACGCTGGACGAAGTGAGCGCAGCTTGTCGGCGATTCTACAACCCCGAGGACCAGTTCATCCTCACCTTGGGAGCTGCTTGATATGCTTATCGGAGTGCCGAGGGAGATCAAGCCGGAGGAGTACCGGGTCGCCCTAACGCCTGCCGGTACCGAGGCGTTTACGGAGGCTGGCCATCAGGTGCTGATCGAGGCCGACGCGGGAATGGGTAGCGGGTTCACGAACGATTTTTACGTCGCCGCCGGTGCGGACATCTTGGATTCGGCGGATGACCTGTGGTCCCGCGCGGATATGGTCCTGAAGGTGAAGGAGCCTCTCGAGCCGGAGTGGCCGAGGATGCGGGAGGGACAGGTGCTCTTCACCTACCTCCACCTCGCCTCGTCGCTGAAGCTGACCGAGGCCCTGCGTGCCTCGGGAACCGTCGCCATCGCTTACGAGACCGTGGAGCTACTGGATCGCGAGCTTCCGCTGCTGACGCCGATGAGTGAAGTGGCCGGCCGGATGGCCGTCCAGGAAGGGGCGAAGTACCTGGAGCGGCATTCTGGTGGAAGGGGCGTGCTGTTGGGAGGGGTCCCCGGCGTACTGCCTGGGAAGGTCGTGATCCTGGGTGGGGGCGTGGTCGGGATGAATGCCGCCATGATGGCGGCGGGTCTGGGCGCGACCGTGGCGATTCTCGACGTATCTCTCCAGCGTCTTCGGTATCTCGAAGGGATCATGCCGGCGAACGTGAGTTTGCTCTTCTCAACGCGATACGCGATTCGGAAGCAGATCCGGGACGCCGACCTCGTGATCGGGGCGGTTCTCTTGCATGGTGCCAAGGCGCCAAGCCTGATCGTCGAGGACGATCTCAAGACCATGAAGCCGGGCTCGGTGATCGTCGATGTGGCGGTGGATCAGGGTGGGTGCGTGGACACGATTCGGCCTACCACACACAGCGACCCGATCTACACGGTGCACGGTGTGATCCATTACGGCGTGGCCAACATGCCCGGAGGTGTCCCCAGAACCAGCACTCTCGCGCTCACCAACGCGACGTTGCCCTATGCACTGATGTTGGCGGACCTGGGTTGGCGGGACGCTTGCCTACGCGACCCGGCGCTCGCGCTCGGGGTGAACATCGTGGATGGGCAAGTCACCTATCCGGGTGTGGCTGACGCGTTCGGCCTCGATCATTACGACGTGCAGACATTCCTGACGCCTCCGGCCCAGGCCTAACCCCCTTGAGCGACGTCGTCCGGTTCAAGCGACTTCCTGAGAACAAGGATCTGCCGCTCCCTTCCCGAGCCACACCCCATGCGGCCGGATACGACGTCCGGTCCGCGGAGGCGGATTTCGTCCTCGCTCCGAAGGAAATCCGGCTAGTCTCGACCGGTCTCGAAATGGAACTCCCGGAGGGCATGGAGTGCCAAGTGCGGCCTCGCTCCGGCCTTGCTCTACGCCATGGTGTCACACTCCCGAACAGTCCCGGTACGATCGATCCGGACTACCGAGGCGAACTGAGAGTAATCCTGCAGAATAGCGGCACCGAGCCCGTCGCCTTCAAACGGGGTGACCGGATTGCACAGTTGGTTTTCCACCGCTTTTCAGCGCCCGAGGTGGTCGAGGTGTCGGAGTTGGGTGCTACGGTCCGGGGAGAAAATGGCTTCGGGAGTACGGGATTGAAGTGAACATATGGCGCGAACGGCATACCCAACCCTCAGAAATTTACTTGACGTAAAATTTCTTGTAGGCATCTTGTGGCATAGCGGTACGATCCCTGCATCGTGGCGAAATGACGCCTGAAGGCAGCGGCCACCCCAAGGGTTTTCCACAATCTTGAACTTCTTGAAGTGGTTGGAAGCGGGCCGGCTGATCCCGGTGAACGACATCGCGGTGGACCTTGGGACAGCCAACACCCTCGTGTACGTAAAGGGCGAAGGAATCGTCCTCAACGAGCCCTCGGTGGTCGCCATCGAGAAGGGGACGGGCCGAATCATGGCCATCGGGCTCGAGGCCAAGCGGATGTTGGGACGTACGCCCGAGGCGATTGAGGCCGTGCGTCCGCTCAAGGACGGCGTTATTGCGGACGTCGATATCACTGAGATGATGCTCCGCCACTTTCTCAAACAGGTTACGGCCAATCGGATTTTCCGCATCAAGCCTCGGGTCGTGGTCGGTGTGCCGTCCGGGATCACGGAGCTGGAGCGGCGGGCAGTCCGCTCTAGCGCGATGTCTGCGGGTGCCAAGTCGGTCTTCATGGTCGCTGAGCCAATGGCTGCCGCCATCGGCGTGGGCCTCCCCGTCGAGACTCCAACCGGCAACATGGTGATCGACATCGGAGGTGGAACCACGGAGATCGCCGTCATCGCCCTCGCAGGAATCGTGTCCAACACGTCGATCCGGGTAGGTGGCGACGAGTTCGATGCTGCGATCGTTACCTTCCTTCGCAAGAACTACAACCTCCTGATCGGCGAACCGACGGCGGAGGCCATCAAGATTCAGATCGGCTCCGCGTTCGAGATGGGAGAGGAGCGGGAAATGGACGTGAAGGGCCGGGATCTGGTAAGTGGTATTCCCAAGACCGTCCATGTTCATTCACAGGAAATTCGGGAGTGCATCCAGGAACCGATCCAGGCGGTCGTCGAGGCCGTCCGACGCGCTTTGGAGATCACTCCACCGGAGCTCGCCAGTGACATTGTGGATCGCGGCATCGTGATGACGGGTGGTGGCGCGCTCATCCGCGGTATGGATAAGCTCCTGCAGCATGAGACGAACCTGCCGATCCATGTGGACGAGGAGCCCCTCAGTTGTGTGGTGCGTGGCGTAGGCCGAATTCTCGATGACCTCAAGAAATATCGTTCGGTGCTGAGCACGTAGTAACCGGGCCGTCAAAGGAAGCGGGTTCTTGGGACTATGCCCATCTACAAGAGTGATACCAACGGATCGAGAGGGTTCCCGGGTGCCTTCATCGCCGTCGGCGTTTTCGTGCTTTCTGTGATAACACTCTTCCTCCCCGATGCCTCGCAGGATGAGGTAGCCTCCCTTCTCCGTGGCAGCCTGCTTCGCCCCTTCGTCCTCGCCCAGGAGGGCCTTGTTCGGAGAAGCATACATGCGGAGGACACCGAGGTCCTCCAGCGGCGGTTGGACTCCCTGGAGGTCGTGATCGCGAACAGCAACACGTTGGCCGAAGAGAATACTACCCTGCGAAGCCTCCTACTTCTCTCGAACCGGATTCCGGCCCAGTACGTGGCCGCCAGCGTCATGAGGCCCGGCACGCCGGGTTCGGAGAGCATGTTCATGCTCGACGTGGGAACCGAACGTGGGGTGACGGACGACTCCCCGGTGATCATGGGACAGGGGCTCCTGGGCAGGGTGCTCGAGGCTCAGGCTACCAGCGCGACTGCGATGGACTGGACGCACCCCCAGTTCCGAGCCAGCGCGATGACCGTGGATGGCACAGTCTATGGAATGGTTCGGGCGGCTCCTGGGCGTTTTCGTGAGGCCGATCGATTGCTCTTGAATGGGGTTCCGTTCCACCAGGAGTTGGGACCGGGGGTGACCCTGGTCACGAGCGGCCTGGGGGGTCTTTACCCCCGCGGGATTCGGATCGGCGTGGTAATTGAAGAATCGGGCTCCCAGGAGGGATGGCAAAGATCCTACTGGTTGCGGCCCTTCGTGTCGCCTGGCGAGGCCACCCACGTGAATGTGTTGGTGGGCGAGGAAGGGGAGTTCCGCGACGCGAATTCGTGGTCGGAAGGCGGGCCCCAAGTTCAGGGCCCGGGGGCGGCTCCCCAGGAGCTTGCCCCGGGCACCTCCGATACGGAAGCCACGACGCCTCGGTGAGGACGCCGGCGCGTATCTGGAGTGTTGTCGGTTTCCTGATCCTGCTCCATTTTGGGCTCCATCTGAGCCTGGGACTCGGTGAGAGCGCCCCCGATCTCCTCGTAGTGGCGCTTCTCATCGCGGCGAGGGAGGTGAATATCGGGCGAGGTGCCGGTCTCGGTTTCTTTCTGGGGCTTCTCGATGATGCCTTCTCCGTCCTGGCGTTCGGCGCCAATGCGTTTGCCTTGACCCTAGTGGGAATGGGCGGCGCGCGGACCAGGGATCTCTTCGTGGGCGATTCCTTATTGTTTTTGGGCTCGTACCTGATGTTGGGGAAGTGGATGCGGGATTTCTTGCATTGGGTTGCGGTGGGGAGCGATTTGAGAGAATCCTTCGTTGAGACGATGCTGATTCAATCCCCGGTCTCGGCGGCCTATGCGGGTCTGATCGGCCTGATCGTGATCGCCATCAGTGGCCTGGGTTGGGAGACGATTCGATGAGGTTGGTACATCCGCACACCAGACGCCGCCGCGCCACGGGCGCGCTCGGAATCGTGACGATCGTCCTCGGGGCGTTGGCCATCCAGTTCTTCCGCGTGCAGATGTTGCAGTCGAACGACTATATGCTCCAATCGGAGTCGAATCGACTTCGACCGCTTCCGGTTGCAGCGCCTCGCGGAACGATTTTCGATCGGAACGACCGGGTCATCGCCGACAACGTTCCAGGATACGTCATCTATGTCCTACGGGAATCCCGAGAATCGACGCGGGAGACCCTTGAACGGTTGAAGCCCTATCTCGCTCTTTCGGACGAGGTGATCGAGAGCCTGATGGTTCGGTACCAGCGGTGGGAGCCCCTGGTCGTCGAAATCGATGCCGATTTCGAGGTCGTCTCGGTCCTTGAGGAAAGGCGCGAAGACTTCCCTGGTATCGTGATCGAGACGAGACCGAAGCGCCGCTATATCTCGGGAAATGCTGTCTCCCACGTGTTGGGCTACGTCAATGAGATCACCGTCGAGGAACTCGCCGAGCCTCGCTTTTCGGAATACGAGCCCGGCGTCTTGATCGGCAAGGTGGGAATCGAGCGCCAGTACGAAGAGCGGCTGCAGGGAAGGCGAGGGGTGCGATATCTCGAGGTCGATGCCCTGGGTCGGATCGTGGGCTCACTCCAGGGCATCGAAGAAGACCCCGGACAGCCGGGGGAGGATATTCGGCTCACGCTCGATCTCGATTTGATGGAGTGGATTCACAGCATCTTCCCGGACTCGCTCGCGGGGGCGGTGGTGGCTCTGGATCCTGTGGATGGCGGGGTACTGGCGTTGTACTCGGCTCCCACCTTCGATCCGAACGCGTTCGTCAGCGGGTTGACCCCCGAGGAATGGGCCGTGCTCGAGGCCGATCCGCGGAAGCCGCTGTTCAACCGGAGCGTCATGGGACTCTATCCGCCCGGCTCTACCTGGAAGCTGGCGGCGGCGGCCATCGCCCTGGATCGGGGTGTGGTGGGTCCCCACGAGGTCATGCCGGAGCCGTGCACGGGGGGATTTCTGCATGACGGCCTCTACCGCCGGTGCTGGCTTGCGGAGGGTCACGGCTACCTGGATCTGGCGGGAGCCATAGCCAACTCGTGCAACGTGTACTTCTACCAGCTCGGCATGAAGATCGGGCTGGATGCGATGCTCGAGGCGGGTACCCGGATCGGCTTCGCCGAGCAATGCGGAATCGACCTGCCACAGGAAAGCCGCGGAATTTTTCCGGCAGGGAGGGATTTCTGGCGGCGTGAGTTCGGATACGATCCGCAGGAGGGTGAGGTCTTGAATTTGGCCATCGGGCAGGGTCCCAACTCCCAGACCCCACTCAAGATGGCACAGTTCTATCTCGCGCTGGCCAGGAATGGGTCGGCTCCGACGCCGCACCTGATCGAGAACCCCGATCCGACCGAGCGTTGGCGCCTCAACGTGTCGAGCGAGAGTATCGAAGTGCTTCGGGAGGGCTTGCGGGGGGTCACGGCTCCGGGCGGTACGGCGGTCCTCGGGACCGCTCTCGAGCACTGGGAGGTCATCGGCAAGACCGGAACCAGTCAGAACGCCCAGGATTCTCTGCGCGCTCACGCCTGGTTTGCGGGCATGGCTGGGCCCTGGGGTGGGGAGCCGGAAATCGTCGTGGTGGCGCTCGTGGAGTTCGGGGAAAGCGGATCGGGCGTGGCGGCGCCGCTCGTGGCGAAGACCGCGGACTTCTATTTACGTCGCAAGCATGGGATGCCCCCTCCCGACTCGATCCAGACGCTGGGGGAGCACTACAGGGCGGGGCGGCCTGCCCCCTGGGCTCGAAGAGCAGACGAGGCCGAACCGTCTTCAGGCGAGGCCGAACCGTTCTTAAATGATCGGTAGGCTTTTTCAGCGCTGGGTGGGCGATCCGTCCTTGTTCCTGGCGGTGCTCGCGATGACGGCTTTCGGGGTCGCCATGATCTATTCGGCCGGCGTCCTGAACATCCCGAGCCCGATCACCGAAGGGGCCTGGATTCGCCAAGGCCAGTGGGCGGTGATCGCGCTGGTGTCGTTCACGATCATCCGCCTGATCGGGCCCCGTTGGTTCGAGTGGGTTGCGGTGCCCGCCTACGTCGTGAGCGTTCTCCTTCTCGTTCTCACGCTCATCGTGGGAACCGGCTCGGGTACGGCTGCCGGTGTGAAGAGCTTCCTGGACCTCGGCTTCATGCGTTTTCAGCCCTCCGAATTTGCCAAGCTCGCCACGATTCTCGCGTTGGCGAGGTATTTGGGGAGCCGTACGGAAGATCCGGCGAATGTCCGGGCGCTCGTGTTTCCTGCGGTCATCGTGGGAGTACCGTTGGCGCTCGTCATCCTGCAACCGGATCTCGGCACGGCTCTCGCCTTCGTCGGAATTCTCTTCGCTGCGCTGTTTTGGGCTGGGACGCCGATCGGGATGATGGCGTTGCTTTTGAGCCCGGGCATCTCCCTCGTGCTCAGCTACGACCCTCGAATCTGGGCCGCGTCCTTCGTGTTCCTGATCGGGGCCCTATATCTCTACCGGTACCGTCTTTTCTTGGTAGAATCGCTCTCGGTCATCCTCGCGAACCTGGTAGCGGGGACCATCTCCACACCGCTCTGGAATTCTTTGGCTCAGTATCAACGCAATCGCATTCTGGTGTATCTGGACCCGAGCGTCGATCCCCGGGGGGCGGGCTACCACGTGATTCAGTCGATGGTGGCCATCGGCAGCGGCGGCCCGACCGGAAAGGGTTTTACGGCCGGGACACAGAAACGTTTCGACTTTCTGCCCGAGCAGCACACGGACTTCATTTTCTCCGTAATCGGAGAGGAGTTGGGATACCTGGGAACGATCCTCACGCTGTCGTTATTCGCGTTCATTCTTTATCGGCTTGTGAAGATGGCCGAGGGAGAAGCCGATCCGTTTGCAGGCCTTGTGATCTTCGGTATCTTCGGAGCCTGGCTCGTCCACATCTTCGTCAATATCGGCATGACGGTCGGCATGGTGCCGGTGACGGGCATTCCCCTGCCGTTCGTAAGTTACGGTGGGACCTTCCTCCTGATGTCTTGGGTCGCCGTTGCCGTGGCGGCGAAACTGGCCGGCGAAGAATAGATGGCTTGGTTTCGTAAAGACAAGAAACCCCTGAAATCGCAGGACCGGCGGGACCTGCCGGCCGATGTCTTCGACAAGTGCCGGGGCTGCGGCGAAATCTTGTACGCCGAGAAACTCGCGCAAAATTTCCAGGTCTGTCCCAGCTGCGGGCACCATTTCCGGATTACCCCCGAGCGGTATGTGGAGATTCTGCTCGACGAGGGTTCCTTCGAAGAGATCGACGTGGGTGTGTACAGCAAGGACCCCCTCGAGTTCAAAGACCTCGAACCGTATAAGACACGCCTGAAGGCTGCAGAGGCGAAGGTGGGCCGGAAGAGTGCCCTCCTCGCGGGCACCGGAACCCTCGACGGCCTCAGCTTGACCCTTGCCGTGATGGACTTCCGCTTCGTCGGTGGGTCCATGGGCTCTGCGGTAGGGGAAAAGATCGCCCGGGCGGGACGGACTGCGTTGGAGCGGAAAGAGCCGCTGATCATCGTGAGCGCCTCCGGCGGCGCGCGCATGCAGGAGGGCATCTACTCGCTGATGCAGTTGGCGAAAACCTCGACCGTGCTAGCTCGCCTACACGAGGCGTGCTTGCCGTACATCTCGCTCATTACCGATCCGACGACGGGAGGAACCACGGCCTCGCATGCGATGCTTGGAGACATCAACCTCGCCGAACCCGGCGCGCTGATCGGTTTCGCGGGCCCGCGGGTCATCGCTGAGACCCTGGGCCAGGAGCTGCCCGACGGTTTTCAACGCTCGGAGTTTCTGCTTCAACACGGGATGATTGATCTCGTGGTGGATCGAAGGGAACTGAAGACGACTCTCGGAGTCCTTCTCCGCCATATGATCGCTTGATGGCAGTGCTCGGTTGGACCTCTGGTCCCTCACCGGCCGAGCAGCCCAATCCACTGACCAAAGTGCCCGGGGACCCCCTTCTCGACGACCTGTTTCCACATGTGGAGCACGGCATTCGATGGGGCCTGGAGCGGATGGAGGCCTTTCTTCGCGACACGGGGGATCCTCACCTCCCGATTCCGTGTGTGCATGTGGGAGGGACCAACGGGAAAGGCTCGGTAGCTTCGACTGTGGCATCGGTGTTGAACCACGCGGGCCACCGGGTCGGGCTCTACACATCGCCCCACCTCTGCGCCTTCCGGGAACGTTTTCAGATCGCCGGAGATCTGGTCGAAGATGATGAACTCCGTGAGTTGGCTCAGGAGCTCGATCCGGAAATCAGGCGGCACTCACTCACGTTTTTCGAGGCGACGACAGGCCTTGCCTTCCATCTCTTTCAGAGAAGGGGGGTTGAGGTCTCCGTCATCGAGGTTGGGTTGGGTGGCAGGCTCGATGCCACGAATGTCGTGGCTCCGTTCCTTACCGCCATCACCAACGTGGACCTGGATCACTGTGATTATCTCGGCTCGACCCTGAACGAAATCGCCTTGGAAAAGGCGGGTATCATCAAGAAAGGCGTCCCCCTGCTCACCGCCGAGCGGGATGCCCGTATTCGATCCGTGCTCTCCACCACCTGCGACTCCCTGGAGGCTCCCTTCATCCACGTCGCGTCCGACCCCGGTTTGATGTCGGTGGACGTGGGGGAGGACCACACAGCCTTCGATGTGTCGACCATGGCCTGGGGTAGGCTCCGCCTCCGGACCCCCCTACCGGGTGACCATCAGGCCGTGAATGGTGCGTTGGCCGTGGCGTTGCTGGACCGGATGCCACCGCATTTCCGCCCCGAGCGCACGGCGCTCGTGGAGGGTGTTTCGCGGGTAAACTGGCCCGGCCGCGTGCAGGTGGAGCATCTCGAAGGAAGGACGTGGGTGTTCGATATCGCCCACAATACGGCCGGTGCCGCGGCGCTTGCCTCCGTACTGGGACGGCTGGAGCTTCCGCGTCCCCTAGTGATTCTTACAGCTGTGCTTGGCGACAAGGATTGGCGGGAGATGCTTCCGCCTCTTTTTGCGAAGGCGGACCACGCGGTGCTCACGCAAGCGCCTTCCGCACCCTTGGAGCGCAGATGGGACCCCCACGCGGCGATCGCGGAAACAGGGTCGGGAATGGCGGAGATTTGGACGGACTTCGACGAGGCTCTCGATCGGGCCCGGGAGCTCGCGGGCTCAGGCACGATTGTGGTGACCGGATCGGCCCATACGGTAGGGGACGCCATGCGGGGGCTCGGCCTGGAGAGTGTATGAGGTAGGCGGAATTTCCGCCCACTGTACTTTCCCCACCGTAAGTTTAGATTCGCCCGCATGTCCAAGCAGACGTTCGCGCGGCTCCCGGGTTTCCGGGATTTTCTTCCCGAGGACCTCGCGTTCCGTGAGCATATCCTGGGCGCATGGCGTCGGGTTTCAGCCCTATATGGATTCCAGGAGTACGATGGCCCTCCTCTGGAGCTCCTAGATCTGTACGTGGAAAAAAGTGGCGAGGAAATCGTCGGCCAACTCTACCATTTCCAGGACAAGGGTGATCGGAAAGTTGCCTTGAGGCCGGAGATGACGCCTTCCCTGGCCAGGATCCTCGGCGAGCGCCATCGGTCCATGCCGAAGCCAATTCGATGGTTTTCGGTCCCCCAGCTGTTTCGTTATGAACGGCAGCAGAAGGGGCGCCTGCGAGAGCATTTTCAGTGGAACGTGGATGTGATCGGAGAGGAGGGTGTGGGGGCCGACGTCGAGGTGATCGCGGTGGCTCTCGACGGGCTCCGCGACCTTGGACTCGGTCATGACGACGTGTACGCGCGCGTCTCGGATCGGCGCCTCCTCACGGCGGTCCTGTTGGCGATCGGCGTCGAGAAGGAGCGGCTTCCGGCCGCCTTCGTGGTCATCGACAAGATGGAGCGTGCGCCGCCGGACCACTCGCTGGACCGCCTTCAGGCGGAGGTGGGGTTGGACGAGGGACGTGCCCGGTCCACGCTCGAACTGCTCAATCAAAGCGGGCGGGGTGGCCTCGACGGGGTCAAAGGTGAATTCGGTGAGCTTGAAGCGGTCGCCGTCGAGCTGGAGCGGATGGAGGAGTACTTCGGCTCTCTGGAAGCCATGGGGTTCGCCTCGTACGTCGAGTTTGATCTTCGCATCGTCCGGGGCTTGGCCTACTACACGGGGATCGTGTTCGAAATTTTCGACCGAAAGGGAGAGCTACGTTCGATCTGTGGGGGCGGGCGATACGATCGTTTGCTCGAGTTGGTCGGGGGCGACCCTCTCCCGGCGGTCGGATTCGGGATGGGCGATGTCGTGCTCGGCGAGCTTCTCCGCGCCCTAGATCTAGCGCCGTCGGTGGCGCCGAAGGTGGACTATTTCATCGTGATCATCGGCGAAGAGCACCGTAAACTCGCCCAAGCCATCGCTCATGCGCAGCGCGAAAAGGGAGCCGGCGTGCAGTATTCGCTGCGTGAGCAGCCGGTTCGGAAGCAGTTCACCGCGGCCGGCAACGCCGGCGCTCGTGAGGTCATCGTTCTGGGACCGGATGAGGTCGCTCGAGACTGTGCGGTGCTGCGCAACATGGATTCCGGTGAGGAGCGAGAGGTCCCGCTGAAGGAGCTCCAGTGAGCCGGCGTGGAGCACATCCCGAAACCAGGCGGATGATGGTGACCGCCATCCGCCGCTTAAACGTTCTGGAGTACGTGATCCTGGGCGTCGCGATGGCGCTCGCCTTGCTCGCCGGGGGCCTCGTGGCTTTGGTGGTCGGGAGTGCGACCGGCGTACCGTTCAGGCTGACATGGACCCTTTCGTCGCTTCTGTTCTTCGTTGTGCCCGGCTGGATAGCGTTAAGGCGGGAGCGCCGCGCTGAGCGGGAGCGAGAAGGCGTTCCTGGTACTGCCGATGCCGCGCCCACCGAGGATGACGCCGAGAAGAGAGACGATGGCGGACGATAAGAAGCTGACGCCCCGCGCCGAGGACTTCTCGGCCTGGTACAACCAGTTGGTTCTCCGGTCGGAGCTCGCTGATCACGCCCCGGTAAAGGGGAGCATGGTCATCCGGCCGTGGGGTTATGCGATCTGGGAAAACATGCAGCGAGCTCTGGACGACATGTTCAAGGCGACGGGCCACGAGAACGCATATTTCCCACTCCTGATTCCGATGAGCTTCCTCGAGAAGGAGAAGGCGCACATCGAAGGCTTCAAGCCAGAGCTCGCGGTGGTGACACATGCCGGCGGAAAGGAGCTCGAGGAGCCCTTGGTGGTGCGGCCCACCTCCGAGACCGTCATCATGTCGATGTACGCGAAGTGGATCCAGAGCTACCGCGATCTTCCCCTGCTCATAAACCAGTGGGCGAACGTCGTCCGGTGGGAGCTACGCACCCGGCTGTTCCTGCGCACCTCCGAGTTCTTGTGGCAGGAGGGGCATACCGTACACGCAACAGCGGAAGAGGCGGAGGAGCACACGCTACGTATGCTGGGTGTTTACCGGACCTTCATGGAGGAGTGGATGGCCATGCCGCCGGTCACCGGGCTCAAGTCCGATGCCGAGAAGTTCGCCGGCGCGGTTCGCAGTTATTCGTGTGAAGCGATGATGCAGGACAATCGCGCGCTCCAGGCCGGCACGACCCACTTCCTCGGCCAGAATTTCTCCAAGCAGTTCGATCTCACTTTTCAGACCGAAGAAGGTAAGGAGGAGTACGGCTGGAACACGTCCTGGGGCGTATCGACGCGCCTCGTGGGGGCTCTCGTAATGACGCACGGCGATGATCAGGGGCTTGTATTACCCCCGAAGCTGGCGCCGACACAAGTGATCATCGTCCCGATCCTCAAGGGTGACGATGTCGGCCCGGTCCTCGCAAAGGCCGAAGCTCTCCGAAGTGCCCTGGAGGAGCGAGATGTGCGTGCCAAGGTCGACGCCCGAGACCACCTGAGTCCGGGTAACAAGTTCTACGAGTGGGAGCGGAAGGGTGTCCCCATACGGATGGAGGTTGGGCCGAAGGACATGGAAAAAGACCAAGTCGTTCTGGTCAAACGCGTGCGTGGGGAGGAGGAGCCACGCAAGGAATTCCTTCCGGAGGCCGAGGCGCTCGCAACGATTCCGGAGCGGCTCGACGCCTTCCAGGCGCAGCTCCTGGCCGCCGCGTTGGCCCGCCGGGAAGAGAATTCCCATCGCGGTGTGAAGACCATTGGCGAGCTCGCCGAGATCGTGGAGGGCTCGGGCGGTTACGTCTACACGGGGTGGAGCGGAGACCCGGCTGTGGAGGAGCGCATCAAGGAGGAGACGAAGGCCACGCTTCGATGCATCCCACAAGAAGAATTTCGATCCGCAGAGGCCCCCCAGAAGTGCATCGGGGGCGAGGGTGACGCCACCATGGAGGTCGTGTGGGCAAGAGCGTATTGACGCCCATCAGCACCGCATGGCCCTGACGTCGCCCTTTCCCCGCATCGACGGCGAGTTGTGGGCCGGTGAGCGCAGGGTTACCGAACTGGTCGCCGAATTCGGGTCGCCGCTTTACGTATACGACGCCGGCGTAATTGAAGCCGCATACCGGCGGATCGAGGCGGCTTTTTCCGGCGTGGATCTTCTGATCGCCTATTCGGTCAAGGCCAACTCAAACCTGGAAATCCTTCGGAGGCTCAAGGCCCTCGGTGCGGGAGCGGATATCGTGAGCCTGGGAGAGCTCCACCGGTGCCTCGCGGCCGGGATCTCTGCGAACGATATGGTCTTCGCAGGAGTGGGAAAAACCGAAGAGGAGATGGAAGCGGCGCTGGATGCCGGGATCCTCGCGTTCAACGTCGAGAGCGCCGAGGAGCTTCAGGTACTGGGGCGGGTGGCGACGCGGTTGGGCAAACCCGCGCCGATAGCGCTCCGCGTCAATCCGGACATCGTCGCCGACACGCCCCACGAATACACACGGACCGGCCACGGGGCTACGAAATTCGGGATCCCGGTGGATCAGGTCCTGGACCTATATCGCTCGGCTGCCGACCATCCCATGCTCGAAATCCGAGGAATCGACGTCCACATTGGATCACAGATCATGGAGCCGGCGCCCTACGAAAAAGCGCTCGACCAGGTCTTGCGCCTAGCGGCGGAAGCGCGTGCTGAGGGGATCGACCTCGACTTCCTGGATCTGGGTGGGGGCTACGGAGTGGGGTACGACGAAGAGGACGGAATGTCGGTGGAGGATCTGGCTGCCATCGTGGTACCGAGGGTTGCCGAGACGGGAATGCGCCTGATTCTGGAACCGGGCCGGTTCATCGTCGGCGAGGCGGGGATTCTCGTGACCGAGGTGCTTTACGTAAAGCGTTCCGGTTCTAAGACCTTCGTGATCATGGACGGTGGCATGACCGACCTCATACGTCCGAGCCACTACCAGGGTTTTCATCGGATCGAGCCCGTGGTCTCACGCGACGAGGCGGCGCACGAAATCGTGGACGTGGTCGGTCCGATTTGCGAGACCGGGGATTTTCTCGCGCGGGACCGGAGCCTTCAAATGCCCGCTCACGGCGACCTTCTTGCTGTGCATACGGTGGGCGCCTACGGCTTCGTGATGGCATCCAACTACAACTCCCGGCGTAAGCCCGCAGAGATCGTGGTGGACGGTGCCGAGGTCGTTCTGGCTCGCCGCCGTGAAAGTCTCGACGATTTGCTCCTAGGGGAGACGCTGTGAAGCACGATCGCGTCCTGATTTTGGATTTCGGCTCCCAATACACGCAGCTCATCGCCCGCCGTATCCGGGAAGAACAGGTGTACTCCGAAATTCATCCCCCTACGCGTTCGCTGGAGTGGATTCGAGAATGGTCCCCCAAGGGGATCATCCTCTCGGGTGGCCCGGCCTCGGTCTACGACGAAGGTGTGCCCACCATGGAGGCTGAGCTCCTCCACCTGGGCGTTCCGATTCTGGGGATCTGCTACGGAATGCAGATCATCGCGAAGTTGGAGGGCGGTGAGGTCGCCGTGGGACGCCGGGAGTATGGTCGGGCCGAGCTCACCGTCGTCGAGCCCGGAGACCTGTTCCATGGGTTTCTTCCCGAGGAGCCGACACAGGTGTGGTGTTCGCACGCCGATCATGTCGACCAGCCACCGGAGGGTTACCGTGCGTTGGCCTCGACCGAGACTCTGCCCGTAGCGGCGTTTCGGCATTCGGAACGTCCCATTTTCGGGGTTCAGTTTCATCCGGAGGTAGCCCATACGCCCCGCGGTGAAGAGATCATCTCGAATTTTCTTTTCCGGATCTGCGGGTGCCGCCCCACGTGGACGGCGGGTGCGTTCGTGCAGGAGTCGGTCGAGAAAATTCGAACCACGATGGGAGACGGGACCGCCATTTGCGGGCTCTCCGGCGGTGTCGATTCTTCGGTTGCCGCGGCCCTCGTTCACCGTGCCATCGGGGACCGGCTCACGTGCATCTTCGTCGACAACGGCCTCCTCCGAAAGCATGAGCGGGAGCACGTCGAGGGTACGTTCCGTAAGCACATGGAGGTCCGTCTGGTGGTCGTCGATGCGGCGGACGAGTTCCTCTCGGCGCTCGATGGGATCGAGGACCCCGAAGAAAAGCGGAAGGCGATCGGCCGCGTGTTCATCGAGGTGTTCGCACGGGTCGCAGAGGAGGAGGGCACCGAGGCGGGGCATCTCGTTCAAGGAACACTCTATCCGGACGTGATCGAGTCCTTCTCGACGGGGGGACCCTCGGAGACCATCAAGACCCATCACAATGTGGGAGGACTTCCAGAAAATCTGCCGTTCGAGCTCGTCGAGCCCCTGCGGGAGCTCTTCAAGGACGAGGTGCGGCGGGTCGGCCGGGAACTCGGTCTACCGGACGAATTCATAGGCCGGCACCCGTTCCCCGGTCCCGGGCTGGGCATCCGGGTACTCGGGTCGGTGACCAAGGAACGACTCGATGTGCTCCGTGAGGCCGACGAAATTTTCCTGGAGGAGATCAGGTCGGCAGGACTATATGATGAGATCTGGCAGGCGTTCGCGGTCCTTCTCCCTGTCCAGGCGGTGGGGGTGATGGGGGATAATCGCACGTACGAAAGTGTGATCGCTCTGCGAGCCGTGACCTCGCGGGACGGGATGACGGCGGACTGGTATCCGTTCCCCCATGAGGTTCTCGGGCGCATTTCGTCCCGAATAGGGAATGAGGTCGAGGGGGTCAACCGCGTGTGCTACGATGTGTCGTCCAAACCGCCCGCGACCATCGAATGGGAGTAGCTGCTCAGTCCGGCAGGATCGCGTCCGCTTCGTTCGCTTCGTCTTCTTCGTTCTCTCGGTCGCGGGCGTTCTGTTCGAGGAGCTCGACCATGCGGGTTTCGATTTCGGTCCACAGGTCACGCATGAACTGGACATCCTCTCCGTGGGTGTCGATGAAGTCCAGGAGTTCCTGCGCCGTGACGTCATAGACCGTCAGGATACTGTCCCGAACCCCATCCTCGAGCTCGGTCGATCGGGAGCTCCTCGCTTCGCTTCGCAAGGCCAGGTAGGCCCCGATGAACGTCTCGCGTCCCGCGGTATCGCCTGTCACGTCGGTCGCGCCGCTCCCACAGGACCAGAACAGCGTGACCGCCACTATGGAAACGATGATTCTGGGGGCTACACTCATGAGCGGAACCTCGTTCGGTCTGTACGGCCCGTCAAGAAAATTCAACCCCCGTTTCCGTTCCACGGCAGCGTAGTTCAGGTTTATGTTTGAGTACTCCAAGGAAGATTCACACGGTCAGCGGAGAAGGCTCATGACGAGTATCCCGAGGCGTATCCAGGACCTCTCACTGGGACCGATTTTTCTGGCTTCGGTACTATGGGGCGTGACCGGGTGTGCCGTGAACCCGGCTACGGGACAGCGCCAGTTCATGATGATGAGCGAGGCCCAGGAAATCGAAATGGGGCGGGAGGCGGATGGCCCGATTACGGAGTCCTTCGGGCTGTACGAGTCCGAGGCGCTTCAGGCCCTGGTCACCAACCTCGGGAACGACATGGCGTCCAGGTCGGAGCGCCCCTCGTTGCCCTGGTCGTTCAAGCTGGTGGACGACCCGATGGTGAATGCGTTTGCGCTACCGGGCGGGTTCATCTTCATCACCAGGGGCATCATGGCCGCCCTGAACTCCGAGGCCGAGCTCGCCGGGGTCATCGGGCACGAGATCGGGCACGTCACGGCGCGCCACACCGCAAGCCGGATGAGCCGCCAGCAACTCCAGCAGGTCGGCCTGGGGGTCGGATCCATCCTGTCCTCGAACGTGGCCTCCGCGGCAGGGGTGCTGTCGGTGGGCCTGGGACTCCTCAACATGAGGTACAGCAGAGGAGACGAGTCC
>JADFMD010000199.1 GCA_022564055.1 Gemmatimonadota bacterium | reverse complement strand
AGTCCGCTGAGGGCTGCCGACAAGCCCAACATCGTATTCATTCTAGCCGACGATATGGGGTGGACCGGCCTAGGCTGCCAGGGCTCCGTCCGGACGTTCCAAGGGGGAGGGGACGACGTGGTGCCCCCCGGGACCCCAGTGCGTGCGGTAGGCACCTGGCGACGGGCGGCGCACCCTGTAGCGGCAGCCCCCGCCTGGGCTGGGACGCTTCTGCTCACGGATGTAGAAATCGATGAGAGTGTCACTGGTTTTCGGTTCGCTGGAGCCGGGGCGCGCCTCCGGGGGCGAATCGAATCGCGGATGCAGGACCTCTTGCCCGAAACGTGGCCCTTAGCCAGTGCACTGATTCTGGCCCGAAAGGAGGCGTTGGACCCGTCGGTTCGAGAGGCGTTCGCCATCGCCGGGATCGCTCATCTACTGGCGATCTCGGGCTTTCATGTGGGGGTCGTGGCGCTCCTCGTGAGTGTCTTCATTCGCGGCGCTGGAGCCGGCCCGCGCCGAACGCCGGCATACGCAGCCTCCATCACCTGGCTCTATATCGGGCTGATCGGATTTCCCGACGCCGCCACCCGGGCCGCCCTCATTCTTACGTTTGTGGCCGTTGCGCGCCTGAGAGCTCGACCCGCGGGGGCACTCGGTGCGATCGCGTCCGCCGGGATCATTCTGTTTCTCGTGGATCCGTCCGCGCTCGGACGTCCGGGATTTCAGTTGTCCTTCGCGGGGGCGCTTGGGCTCGTGCTGCTCAGACCGCCTGTTCGGAGGGGGCTGGACGCACGCCCCTTCAGGGTAATACCGGCTCTACTGAAGGATGCGGTAGCGGCGGGCGCTGGGGCCACGCTGGCGACGATGCCGTTCGTGGCCTTTCACTTTGGGAGGGTCTCGATCATAGGTGTGCCGGCGACGCTCGTGGCCGCACCGCTCGTAAGTGCCGCGATTCCCGGGTTGTTGTCCGCGACGGCGATGTCGTGGATTTCACTTCCCGTTGCTCGTTTCCTCGCGGGAGGTACGGATGTGCTGCTCCGGGGTCTGGAGTCCTTCGCCCGCTTTTGTGCGTCCCCCTCCTGGGTCTCGATTTGGGTGGGGGACGCTGCCCTGATGGGAAGTCTCGTGGGCGGATTTGGTGCGCTGATCGGTATGCACTGCCTTAGGGCGGAAGCTCGAGGATGGGCGCGGTGGTTGACGATCGCGGTCTGGGCCTCCGTCGGGGCGGGAGTGGCGCCGCTGGTTGAGCGGGGGCTCGGCGTGGGCACCGTGGAGCTCGTCTTCCTCGACGTAGGCCAGGGCGACGCCTTGGCCATCCGGTCTCCTAGGGGCCGGTGGATCCTGGTGGATACCGGTCCGCGGGGACGAACGTACGACGCAGGTGCTCGCATCGTTGTTCCTTACCTACGCCGCAGGGGAGTCGCCCGGATCGAGGCTCTCGTCTTGACCCATCCGGATCTGGACCACATCGGTGGAGCCGAAGCGATTGTCGAGGCGCTCGAGGTGGGATATGTGATGGACCCATTTCAGGCGACCGGGAGAGACGCCTACGTAGGGATACTTGAGGCGGCTAATCGCCGCTCGGTCCCCTGGCTCGAAGCGCGGAGGGACGTGTCGATCATGTTGGATGGGGTGGAGGTG
Organism: Gemmatimonadota bacterium; assembly: GCA_022564055.1. GTDB lineage: Bacteria > Gemmatimonadota > Gemmatimonadetes > Longimicrobiales > Gaopeijiaceae > UBA822. Next base: position 2,021 of record JADFMD010000199.1, on the reverse strand, counting down.
TTGGTCTTACACCCTGACGGTCCGGCATCCGCCTCGAATGGCGGGACGGATTCGAACGCGCAATCCGTCGTTCTTCTGGTCCGGTATGGGGAGTTTGAGGCACTCTTGACCGGTGACGCGCCGGTCGACGTGGAGGAGGCCATCCTCGACGATCTTCCGACGGACCTCGAGGTCTTGAAGGTCGGTCATCATGGGTCGAACACCTCGACCTCCCCTTTGCTTCTCGCGAAAACCTCGCCAGAGCTGGCCGTGATCTCGGTCGGCGCGAGGAACCGCTACGGCCATCCCCACACCGACGTCGTGAATCGTATTATCGAGTCGGGCGCCCGCGTCCTGCGCACGGACCTGAGCGGCAACATCGTGATAAGGGCCCGGCGCAGCGGACTCCACGAGGTTCGGACCGAGTGGTGAGACCGGGCCTCTTTCGTCGGAGGAAACGGACGGGTAACCGGGAGAGCGGTGTCTTTGACCTCCGGATGGCGTCGGCTATGTTTTTCTGCGGAAGAGCTTCCGCGGAGTCCACCTCCAGCCATGGCGCCATGACGAACAACAGTGTTGTCACACTAGAGAGACATATCGTCGAGGAGGAACGGAGTCGCCCAGAGGCGACCGGCGCCTTCAGCAATATTCTCTACTCCCTGACCCTCGCCGCGAAAATCATCTCCCGGGAGGTGAATAAGGCCGGCATCGTGGACCTTCTCGGGGGCACCGGAGGCATGAACGTCCAGGGAGAACGTGTTCAGAAGCTCGATCTCTATGCACAGGACGTGATCTACCGGGCGATGGATCATACGGGTGCGCTTTGTTGCATGGTCTCCGAGGAGTCCGAGGAAGTCATCCCCATTCCTGAGCGTTTTCCGAAGGGGAAGTACGTCTTGATCTTCGACCCGTTGGACGGCTCTTCGAACATCGATGTAAATGTTTCGATCGGCACCATCTTTTCGATTCACAAGAAGGTCACCGAGGGCGAGGACGGCACCGTGGAGGACTGCCTTCAGGCGGGGTCCAAGCAGGTCGCGGCGGGATACGTACTCTACGGATCTTCGACGATGCTCGTGTATACCAGCGGGCAGGGAGTCCACGGGTTTACGCTCGATCCGTCGATCGGTGCGTACGTGCTTCATTCCGACAACGTGCGCATGCCCGAGCACAACACGACCTACAGCGTGAACGAGGCCTATCGGGACTCGTTTCCCAAGGGCGTGCAGGATTATCTGGCCTGGACCAAGACACCCGAAGCCGGCGGATACGGGCTACGTTACATCGGCTCGCTCGTGTCCGCTACCGCACGGCTCCCGCATCCTCGCACGAAGGTAATGACGGACTATCCGGTCACGTCGGACGGTCAACCGTTGGTAGATCAAGAGACAGGCGACCCGCTCAACGACACCGACGAAGCGTTCACGTACCGACCCGGTGACACCGATACAGCAGTCAGGAGCATCTTCAACGTGCGCCTCAACCCGGATGCGTTAGGGCTGACGAGCGCGGAAGGCTTCCGGTGGCTGATCGACTCTGAGGTCATGCCGATATCTGTGGTCAAGGAACGGTACGGCCCGATCGCGAAGGACGTGCAATCCTCGGACGGTGTGGCACAGCTCAAGCAATACGAAGGGATGATCCGCTCGATCGGTCGTAGGTCAGGCAGTCGCAGCGGGCTGACTACCGGCAAGGACGGGAGAGGTCTACCCGACAAAGACCTGACGCTCGTATCCGAATATTGGGAAGCACCTACCGAGACATTGCCTGAAGGCAGGCTGATCGTGATTGCGGGTGACGAATTGATGACCGACGAGGTGTTACCTCAAGGCTTCGTCAACTTCGTACCGATCTACGACGAACGCAGGCCGTTCGATGCGTATGGCCGAGCGACTGTAGATGACCTGGTCCACCCCCAGAAGGTCATCAACAAGCAATGGTCACTGATCCTTGAGGAGCAGGCACTCCACGGTATCTGCCAGTGGGTCATGTTAGATGTACCCGGCCTAAGTGACCAGATAACGAATCTCAGCGCGGGACAT
>JADFMD010000198.1 GCA_022564055.1 Gemmatimonadota bacterium | reverse complement strand
GATATGTATCCGAGACCTTGCAGGCGTTTGCGGATCTCTTCCTCCGAGTCCGCGTCCTCGAGCAGGAGCAGCTCCTTCTCGACCGCGTGCGTGATGAACTCCGCGGGCGACGAATAGCCGGCGATCCTCGAGTACCTCTCGATTCGCCTCAAGAGACCCTTGTCCAGCTTCACCTTGGAACCGATCACGTCTCCTCCTCTGTAATCCCTCAACAGCCTTCTTAGTTTGGCGGAAAACCCCCGACGTCGAATTCCGCAAGGACGGCAGCCGCGAGCTCCTTCAGGGACTCGGCGGGGACCTGAAGTGGCCTGCTGGACAGGAGCACACCGGGCACCGCCTCGTGGTCCATGATGTGGTCGCCGCTCCAAGCTCCGGTGTTGTCCGTGAGAACCTCGGCCGGGATCCCGCCCGCCGCCGACTCGTTGGAGCTCCTCACACCCTTCGCGTACCCGATGACGAGATCCGGACCTACCTCGGCGTGACCTGAGTCCGTATACGTCTCGTCGCGAGCGTACACTCGAGTGATCGCCACTTCGCCGGTGGCCGGATCGACCTCTCTCAATAGCCCGCGGGTGATCTCTCTCAACAGGACCCCCCTATCGGACGGGGGCACGATCCCGAAGGCGTCCCTTCCTTCCAGATTCACGTACAGCCCACTCAGACCCAAGGCGTAGGCCTGGGTCCGCGGCCAATCGACGTTCTGCAGGAAGTCCAGATCCCTCCGGTTGCGGTCCTGCACGGTCAGGTACCCGTTTTGCTCCAGCCAGGAGTTGAGGCTGAAGGCTCGTCGCCACGATGTGAACCCGTGGTCGGACATCACGATGAGCGTCCCGCTTCCCCCCAGCTCTTCGAGGCGGTCCAACGTCTCACCCACGATCTCGTCCGCCTCCACGTACAGCTCTTCGATCACGTTGGCATACGGCGCGTCCCGTGCCTCGTCGTAGGCCGGGTGCTCGGGATCCGTCGCCCCCCACATGATGTGCGAGACCTGATCCAGAAAACCGAAGTAGTTGAACAGGAACCCGTCCTCGAACTCTTCGAGCAACGCGAGGTACTGCCGCCGGATCTCTTCGGCGGCCAGCGCCGCCTGGGCCAAGAATTCATCTTCGTCGAACACGCCGTCGGAGATGGCGTCGGTGTCTTCGGGGAAACCCTGCGTGTAGAACCGCCCGCCCTCAGCCAGCTCCGTGGCAAAGTCGTCGGGCGTCGAGATCGGCAATGCCGGATCGAGCGGATCGAGGTTGACCGGCGTGGCGTAGAGCTGGAACTCCGGTCGGACCTGCTTGAGGTAGAACCGGGCCATCCCACGGAGCTTCTGGAACAGCGGGAGCGGATACTCGACGGTAACCCAGTCGCTCCAGTCCCCTTCCTGGAGGATGATCTCCTCGTCGCCGATCTCGATCTTTACCACGGGGCGGACCGGATCGAGATAGACCCGGAATTCGGAGCGGAGCTCCTCGAGCTCGACAAGCAGGGGGTTCGGTGGCCCTCTCAGGCTGCCGTTGAAGACGCCGCGCCGGATCACGGCTCGCTGGACGTCGCCCGCTGGCGAACCGCCCAGGCGCTCGGGGGCGGTGGTGAATAGGCTGTACGTTCCGTTCCCGCCCAGGAGGTCGGGCGTGCCCATCCCGCTGAGTTCGCGGGTCGCAGTGCCCGACGGCGGGAAGTTGGCTGGTATGCGCATGATCGTGGTGGGTACACCCTGCTCCTCGAGCACCTCCCAAAACGGCACACCCTGGCGCAGGAGCACCACCTCGCCACCACTCAGCGGGATCTCCCAGCGGCCCAGCGTCAAGGTACGCCCGGGCGGCTCCGTGAGGGTGGTCGAGAGGAAGGGCACCATGGTCTCGAGGTCCCGGTGCAGGAAGTCGAAGATCCCGTGCCCGCCGGAGTCGAGCCCGGTGATGAAATCCGACCAGGCGACGGGGCTCTGCGGAGGAATCGACGTCTCGAGCGGCGAGAAAGCTCCACCCTCCGCCATCCGCTGGAGGTTGGGGAGCCTCCCTTCCGCCAACATTCGACGCGTCAGCTCGTAATCCATCCCGTCGAAGCCGAGGACGATCACCTGATGTCCTACCGGCTCGGACCCGCCACACGCGGCAGTCAAGATGACGATCGCCATCACGGCCACTGCCATCTGCGTTATTCGTCCCACTCGGGATCTCTGAGCTCCCCACGTCATCCGATCGACTCTCCCTCGAAGAGCACCTTGCCGTCCATGTGAGCGGGCGGGGTCACTCCGAACAGCCAGAGCGCGGTGGGCGCGATATCGATCAGAGCCGGGTCATCTCGATCGATGGCCTTGTTGCTGAAAAACACACCCGGGACGAGGCGGGGATCGACGCAGTGATCGCCACTCCAGGGTTTCACGTTGTCCTCGATTACAGCGCCCGCGACCACGCCGGTCGCTCCGTCCCATGAGATCCGGTATCCCTTTGCGTACCCGATCAACAGATCGGGTGCGTTCTGGAGATAGGGACCCCCGTAAAGCGAGGAGGTGTCGAAGGCCTCCCGGATCGCCACCTCTCCGGTCTCATCGTCCTGAAAACCGGTGAGCCGCTCCACGAGCTCGGCCTTGAGTGCGGCGGCCTCCTCGCCAGGCTTGACCGATCCCTGGGCTTCACGCCCTTCGATGTTCAGGTAGAGCCCCGTGAGGCCAATCGCGTACGCCTTGGTCTCTGCCCAATCTACTTCTCGTAGCCACTCACCCTCCCCCTTGGCTCCGTCCTCGAGCTTCAGGTAACCATTCTCGCGTAGCCAGGCGTTCAGATTGACCCCGCGGCGGAACGACGTGAAACCGTGGTCCGACAGCACGATCAGCATGTCGCCTTCTCGGAGCTGCTCGCGAATCCTGCCCACCATGGCATCGTTGTGCACGTAGAGATCCTCGATGGCGTCTGCGTGCTCCCCGCCCGGTCGCCCGTCACCGTTGGTTTGCGCAGCGCGTGCGGCGGGATGTCCCTCCTCCAGATAGCGCCAGAACATGTGCTGGATCCGGTCGGTCGCGTCGAACACACAGACCACCGCCCCGTTCCGCACCCGCTCGAGCGCGGCGAAGAGCATGCCCTCGCGCTCCTTGTCGATGTCGTACGTCTGCTGCAGAAAAGCGCCGTCGTCGATTACCCCTTCGTTCAGAGCCCAGGTGTCCTCGGCAAGACCCAGCGTCGAAAACTTCCCGAGCTTCTTCGAGAGGTACGTCGCGAAGTAGGCGGGATGGGAGATCGGCATCGCCGGGCTGTCGGGATCGAGGTTGATGGGCGTGACATACAGCGAAACATGCTCGCCCGTCTCCGTGAGCAGCATTCGGCAGATCCCGCGTACCTTGATGCCGGGTAAGGCCCGAAAGCCCAGATCTACCCAGTCGCTCAACTCGCCTCGCCGCAACTCCAGCGCCTCGCCGCCCACTTGGACCTGGGCGCTTTCCCCGTCTCCGTTCATCGTGATCGAAACCGGGAGTACCAACGGAGGGGCTCCCTCGACCAGCTCGTTGTTGGGACCCTCGAGCTCGGCTTCCAGCCGATCCCCTACCCGTTTCAGGCGCACCCGGCGACCACCCTCCTTGAAGCCTGCCTCCGACTCCCGGGTCGTGAGAAGCGTAAAGGTCCCCTGTGTCCCGAGAAGGTCCGGGACGCACATCGCGCTGAGCTGCGCCCCGTAGAAGCGGT
>JADFMD010000075.1 GCA_022564055.1 Gemmatimonadota bacterium | reverse complement strand
CCAGGGATCGTCGGCCTTCCCGCCAATCTCGGTCGTCTTTCGAAGACCTGTGAGGCTCGTGTAGGAGTAGTATTCGTCACAGTTCTGAACCAGGATGTCCGAGCTGGACTCCTGGATGCCAACCCCGATCACATACTTTCCGTATTCCTTGAGCTTCAGAACCAGGCTCGAAAAATCGGAATCGCCCGTGAGCAGGATGAACGTGCCGATTTCCGGTCGGGTGAAGACCAACTCCACCCCGTCGATCGCCATCCGGATGTCGGTTGCGTTCTTCTTGGAACTCCCGTACGCGGGAGCGAAGATCAAGTCGACCGACGCCTCGGAAAGCGGGACGATATACTGCGGATAACGTCGCCAGTCGGCATAGGCTCGCTGGACGGTGACCTTGCCGCGGATGATGTCGGATTGAAGTAGGGTCTTCAGTTCCTTGGAGAGGTCACTACGCATCCCCATCGTGACGTTGTCGAAGTCGATGAGGAGGGCCGCGTTGGGAGCGTCGACCGGTGCTCTACTGGACCCCTCTACATGGGGGGCCTGGATGTACTGATTCATTTTTTCTTCTCGCGAAAATTTTGGGCCGGCCGCACTCGCGAGACCTCCCCACTCTTTCCAGTCTTTCCCGCCGCGATGCGACGTCTTCGATCTGGAAGGAGTCGGGGGGGTCACTGATCAGAGTGCCCGGCGTTCCTTCATGTCTTTGGTTCTGCTGCTTCCGCGTGCGCCGCTCGAATGAGGCGCGACAACTCGCCCCGCTGTACCCTTCCGGTCCCCGTCAGCGGAAATTCGTCCATGAACTGGACAACGTCGGGAACCTTGTAGTCGGCGAGTGTGACCGAGCACCAATCTTGTAACTCTTGCCCGGTCACGATGGCCCCCTCTTCCGGGAGGACACACGCGCAGATGGCCTCTCCCAGAAGCTCGTCCGGGACCCCAGCCACCATGGCCTCACGTATGGCCGGGTGCGATTGAAGTCGATCCTCAACCTCCCGGGGGTATACGTTCGAACCACTACGAATGATAACCTCTTTTTTACGGCCAACCAAATGGATAAAACCTTCCTCGTCCTCCATCCCCAAATCACCCGTTAGAAAGTATCCGTCCGGGTCGAACGAATTGGACGTCTCACCGGGTTGTCGGTAATACCCCCGCATGACCCCTGGACCCCGGACCGCGATCTCGCCCACGCTTTCCACCGGCAACTCCGCCCCATCCGGGCCCACGATCTTGACGACATTGTTCTCCAAGGGACGCCCGACGGTAAAGATGCGCTTCCCCTCCGGGTCGTCCGGCCTCGTGACGCAGACGGTCGAGGACGTCTCGGTGAGAGAGTAGGCGATCAGCAACTCCGGGCAGATCTTCTCCTGTGCCTCCCTTACGAACTCGTCCGAAACGGGCGCTCCCGCGACTAAGCCGCGGCGTAGGGAGCCCAGATCCCTTGGCGCCTTCGCCTGCTCTCGGAGCTCGGCGACGAACAGCGTCGGCACTCCATAATGAACCGTCGCTCGGTGGCGCTCCACGAGGTCCAAGGCTCCGGCCGGTCCAAATTCATCCTGGAGGACGAGCGTGGCCCCGGACAAGAGAGACCCGAGGATTCCCGGCCCCAGCCCGAACACGTGAAACAGAGCCATGATGCCCACCACGCAATCATCTCGATCCAGCCCAAGAGCGTCCGCAGTGCTCCCGGCTATCTGCAAGAGGTTGGCGTGGGTAAGCTCTACGCCTTTGGGCTTCCCAGTCGTTCCGGCGGTGTAGACGATGGCGAAAACGTCGTCAGCCACGGGCGGTGAGTTCGCAGGGTAATCCCGCCCCCCCCCGGCCGAAAGAAGATCCTCGAACTGAAAGACGCGGTCATCGTACCAGAGGTCCTCCTCACCCACCGTAATGAGGTACTGGAGCTCCGGAAGCTGAACCAATAGATCTTCGAACAGTTGGAGGAAGTCGAGGTCTCCTACGGTTTCCGCCGTAATCGCCACGGTCGCTTCCGAATGACGGAGCGTATATCGCAAATCATCGGCGGTCAGTCTCGGATTCAAAGGCACCATCACGGCCCCGAGCTTGGCGACGGCGAACATCGAGATGACGAACTCCGGCCATGACGGCAACACGACGGCCACTCGATCTCCAGGCTCGATACCGAGACCGGAAAGCGACGCAGCCAGAGCCTCCGAACGCGTCTCCATCTGGCCGAAGGTGACGGTCTGGTCTCGGTGGATGAGAAACGTGCCCTCCGGGTCCGTCGTGGCACGTGACGCGAGGGCCGCCGCCACCGTGAGATCGGCCGGTCGTCCTCGGACCGAATCGACCCTCTTCGATTTTTTGGGTAGGGAACCCGAATCCGACGCGCTCACGTCTAACCTCTCGAAACGAAGGCGTTGACGAGGTCCACCACGGTGCTTTCGTCGACCGGTTGACTCCACGAATCGTCGGCGACGTGGACCGCCCCGATTCGAGAGAGTAATACGAAGCGTGCCCTTCCGTGGCGAACCTTCTTATCCGAGGCAAGATAAGTCATGATGTCGCCTGGTGCGGCCCCCTTCGGGATCCCGCTCGGAAGTCCCACGCTCTCCACGACCCGCTCCAGTCGCTCAACGACGTCGGGCCCGGTCACCCCCAGCGAGACTCCGAGGCGAGCCTCGAGGATCATTCCGCACGCGACGGCGGTCCCGTGGGGCACACGGAACGAACACGCCGCCTCGATCGCGTGGCCGAGGGTATGCCCGAAATTCAGGATCTCCCTCCGGCCGGCCTCCCGTTCATCCTCCGACACGACGCCAGATTTCAGCTCCACCGACCGCGCCACCGCCCTCTCGAGCGGGGCGGCTTCTCCGTCCAGAATCGCCTGCATCTCCCGTTCCAGTTCGGTGAAGTACGCCTCGTCCATGATCGCGCCGTGTTTGACGGCCTCGATCATCCCCTGGGCCCGCTCCGCCCGCGGGAGCGTCGCCACGACGTCCGGATCCGCCACCACGAGATTCGGGGCGTGAAACGCTCCCACCAGATTCTTGCCGGCCCCGACGTCCACTCCGGTCTTCCCACCGATGGAGGCGTCGATCATCGCGACCAGGCTGGTCGGAACTTGTACCACCGGGATACCTCTCATGTAGGTCGCTGCGACGAAGCCCCCCAGGTCCCCCGTCACACCTCCCCCCATCGCGATCAAGCATGAATCCCGGCCGAATCCGGCCGCGAGGAGACGATCGGTCAAATCGGACCAGGTGGTGCGATTCTTGTTTCGTTCACCGGCCTCGAAGGTGAAGAGTTCGGCGTTCAGCCCGGCATCCTTCAGCCGAAGAATCGTGGGCTCTCCGTAGAGCGGTCCCACGTTGGAATCGGAGACCAGGGCGTATCGATGGGCCGGCGCGTACTCCTCCAGAAGAGAGGCCAACGAATCGAGCAGCCCTCGGCCCACGAGCACCCGGTAGGGTCCCGACGCCCCGCTGATGGTGACAGAAAACGGCGTTACCTTGTCGGTCATCCGCGGCCGCACCCCAATGCTTCAAGAGGCTTCATGGGTTCACCACGGACGCCGTAACCTCAGGCACGGCTCCCACCGACAGCCGCGTCCCGGGGAGGCCCCCGATTTCCATCGCCGTCAGCGACGCTTCCTTGGGGAAAGCCGACAAACGCGGCTCCAGCTCACGGGCGAATTCATCGCGCTGCGCCTCGGTGTCCCAGACAGCGAACCAAACGAGCGAGCGATGTCCACCGCCGTCGGCGAGGAGTACGTAACGATCTCCCCCCCAGCCGAACGCGGAGCTGCGAGAGGCACCGACCGTCTCCAGGAGAATCCCGAGCTCCAGCTCGCCCAAGGTGTCCTCGTAGAGGCGGGTCCACCCCTCTTCCACCGACACTTCGATATTTCGAGGCACGTCCCGCTGCCCGCGCATGAACTTCTCTGGGTGGAGTATCTGCTCCGTCGAGCGGGGAAGGTCGGAGCCGAACGGCGGCGCTCGGTGCCCTCGCTCTCTCCAAAGGGACTCCACGAACGTCACGCCGCCACTGTATGGAAACAACACGGACTCCTGCAACACGAGGGGAGCTCGCGCAAGCGCCGGAGACTGAGTTCGCGCAGCGTCCAACGCCGGGCCCAACCGCTTGGAGAAATCCGGTACATCCAAAGGGTCCAACGCGCGCCGCCCCCGCCCCTGCATCAGGAAATCGAACATGACCAGAGTCGCATGCCCCTCGATCGCCGCCTGCGCAGCCACCCGGCGGTCGTTGTTCAGGCCAGGGGCCGTGATGGCGTCCAGATCAGTGCTCTGATCCTGGATCGCATGAACCAATTCGTGCACCAAGAGCGACTCGATCGCCTCCGCAGGCTGGTCGTCGAGTACAAACAGCGTCGTGGAGTCGGGATCATAAAAACCCGCGATCTGCTCCAGGTAGAGGGCCTTGAGCGTACCCCGCAAATCCAAATCACGGGGAACGAGAGCCAAGAGCGAATAAGCCTCCGAGAGCAACTCCGCCCGCCCCTCCGGAAACTCCTCGTCTATCTTGAACTCCAAGTACCGCTCCAGCTCCACGCGAGTCCGGCGCTCGACCCGGACCGGGTCCCGAAGCTCCATTCCCGCACGGGATGCGAGGCCGGGTAGAATGCGCACCGCGATCTCCGCGAGGCGTGGATCGGATGAGGTTACGAGCGCGCTGTCTACCGAGCTCCCGCAGGCCAAACCCGTGAGGAGGACCGGAAGAGCCAGTGCCGCCCACACACCCCGATTCGGATCACCGACTGATCCTCTCCGGACTCTTCCGACTGGCGGGGGAATTTCACGCATCGGTGGGGACTCTTCCATACCGGTCCTCCAAACGAACCACGTCGTCCAGGTGGGGTGTCGACGCCTCCAACACGTCACAGTCCGTTATCGCGACCATGCGGTGCAGGGTTCCCGTGGAAACGTGGAAGCTCTCCCCGGCCTTCAAATCGATGTCCTGGAGGTCGGCCTCGGAGCTCCCTGCAGAGAAACGCATTTCACCCGAGAGGAGATGGATGGTCTCGTCTTTCCGCTCGTGGTACTGCAGTGAAAGTGCCTCACCCGCGCGAATATGCAGGATTTTTCCTACGTAATCACTCGTGTCGGCCCAGATCAGCTCGTAGCCCCACGGCTTGTCTACCCGTCGAGGAGTATGCTTCAAGTTCGGCTTCCGGTTGGGGGTGAGGCAGACGGGCGGCCGAGGGTGAGCGTTCGGACCGACCCGAAAAAGTGACGTTGACGGACACCACGACCAAGGTCAAGGGTCCATCAGTGGCACGAAAGGTGCAATCGCCCTAGATGGAGACGGAACGGGTGCGGCCTGGGGAGGCCCCTGGGGACGCCAAGGGTCGAACGGTCGAGACCGCATCGGGTTGGATGGACCCTCCGGGCGTCTGATCGGTACTCGGACGGTGTCTATCCACAGCGTGGGGCGAGTGGGCGCCCTCGGAGACCGGAAATCGGGGACGGCCGCGAAACGACGGGAGCATCGATGTCCGTAATTAAAATGCTGTGGGATCCCCGCTTCCTGGGGCTCGCGACGCTTCTTCTCCTTGGGCTCGGCGCCGGGACGGCCTGGGGTACGTGGCGGAACGTCTGCGCAGATTGCCCTTCGATCGCGGAGATCCAGACCTTCGAAGCCCAACAAGCCAGCAGGCTCTACAGTCACGATGGACGCCTGCTCGCCGAGCTCGGGGTCGAGCGCCGGACGCCCGTGTCCATCGACGCACTTCCCGAGTACGTGTCACAGGCGTTTGTGGCGGTGGAAGACAAGCGGTTCTATAGCCACCGAGGCATCGACCCGCGGGGGCTCGCGCGAGCAGTCGTCGGCGTGCTCACCGGCCAGAGCCAGATCCAGGGCGGAGGGAGCACCATCACGCAGCAGCTCGCCCGCAACATGTTCGAGACCCGGGTCGGTTCCGAGCGTCGGGTGTTTTGGAGGGTCATCATTCGAAAGCTCAAAGAGCTGCAAGTGGCCTTCGCCCTCGAGCGTGCGTACACGAAGGATCAGATCCTCGAAGGCTACATGAACGAGATCCTCTACGGGCACGGCTGGTGGGGAATCCAGACGGCCGCGAGAAACTACTTCGCGAAGAACGCCGCTGATCTCAACCCGGCGGAGGCCGCCCTTCTCGTGGCCGTTGTAAACCGTCCGGGAGCGTACAGTCCGTTCGTGAATCCCGAGAACGCCGAAAGTCGGAGGCGACTCGTGCTTCGGCGTATGGTGGAGCACGGCGTGCTTCCGGCCGACCAATTCGAGCGTTACGCGAATGCCCCGCTTCCCACCGAACGAGCCGTCGCGGGCGGGAGTGTGGCACCCTACTTTGAGGAGTGGGTCCGCCAGATATTGCAGGACCGCTTCGGAAGCAAACTCTACACAGCCGGGCTGAACATTTACACGACACTCGACGTGCCCATGCAGCGGGCCGCCGAGAAGTCCATGCAGGAGGGATGGGCGGGGATCGAGGCCCGGCCCGGCTTCAAGCACATCACGTATGATGCCTACCGGGACTCCCTCGAGGCGGGGGTGGTGCTGGGTGATTCCGTCGCGTACGTGGAGGGGCTCTTCGTCGCCCTGGACCCGTGGACCGGATCGGTGCGGGCGATGATCGGTGGCCGTGACTTCGGCCTCTCGAAGTTCAACCGCGCGACGCAGGCCTTACGCCAAGCCGGCTCCGGCTTCAAGCCCTTCGTATACACTGCCGCCCTGGCCAGCCGTATTCCCGCGACGTACGTGATTATCGACGGCCCGTACGTTACGATGCAGGCGGATGGAACGGAGTGGAGGCCCACCAATTATTCGGGCCGTTTCGAGGGTCCGATGACCCTTCGCACGGGCCTGATGAGATCTCAGAACCTGATCGCCATCAAGTTGGCCCAGGAGATCGGGCTCGAGAGCGTGGCCCAGACCGCGCGGCGTATGGGGATCCGAAGCGAGATCGAACGGTACCCCTCGACGGCCATCGGAGCGGTGGAGGTGAGGCCCCTGGAGATGGCGGAGGCCTACTCCACGTTCGCGAACCAGGGCACCAAGGTGCGGCCTTTCCCGATCCTCAGGGTCGAGGACGCTCAGGGACGGATTCTGTGGGACCCCCAGCCGGAGCGTACGGAGGTCCTCGACCCGCTGGTGTCCCGTATCATGATCTCCCTGCTTCAGGGTGTGGTGGATCGTGGAACCGGGTACAATTCCGTCAGAATCGCGGCGGGGCTCCCGTACGAAATCCCGGCGGGTGGAAAGACCGGAACCACGAACGACGGCACGGACATCTGGTTCAATGGTTTCACGCCGAACTTGCTCGCGACAGTCTGGTTCGGTTTGGACCTTCCCCAAGAGATCTGGCCGAACGCGACCGGCGCCGGCGCCCCCGCGCCGGTGTGGGGCAATTTCATGCGGCGCGTGTATTACGGGGATCCGGACGCACTCGACCGGGAACTGCGGGAGCCCCTGCTCCCGATCCCCGAGCCGTGGGAGATCCCCGACGCGCTGGTGACGCGGCTGATCGACGCTACTACCGGGAAGCTCGCCTCGCAGTGGTGCCCCCAGGAGGAGCAGATTCTGGAGATGTTCCTACCCGGCACCGAGCCCACGGAGTACTGCGACCGTGACGACTTCGGCCTGTTCCGGGCCCCGATCGACTGAGGACCCGTCCAGCTCGGTCCTGCGTCCCCCGGGCCCGCGCAATTTCTCTCCGACGTCTCACCTCGGTAAGGGTATATATTGGGCTAGACGTGGTACGGCTTCATTTGGCAAACTATCGAAACCGTTGCACGGGGGGATATGCGCGTCCTGGGAATCGACCTCGGGGAACGACGCGTGGGCGTCGCGGTCAGCGATCCCACGGGTTCGATCGCCCAACCACTGCCCACGCTTCGGAGGCGAGCCGGCAAACGTATGCCCCTCGCCAGACTCCAGAACCTCGCGGAGGAATATGAGGTCCAGGGAATCGTGATGGGTCTTCCTTTGGCGCCCTCGGGGAAGGATACCGAGTGGACCCGCACCGTACGCGAAGCGGCGAGCAAACTCGCGGAGCGTTCGGGTGTCCCCGTTCATCTCGTGGATGAACGCTACACCTCCAAGGCCGCGGAGCGCGCCGTGCGCGGACTCGGTCTTCCGAAAAAGAAAAGAGAGGACAAGGGCCGGGTGGACGCCGCAGCGGCAGTTCTCATTCTGCAGAGTTGGCTCGACGCGAGGTCGCGCTCATGAGGGCAGTACGACAGCGACCGCCCTCCGCACTCCTCACCACTGCGACCCTCATCGTTGCGGGCTTCGCAGTGCTGGGAATGGCCGCCTGCGGATCGGTGGACGCTCCCCGGACCATCGAAGTGACCGTGCCCGCCGGCACCACATTCGACTCGGTCCTGGACACGCTGGTCACACGGGGCGTGGTGGTTGCGAAGCGAAGGTTTCGGCTTTACGCGCGTGTGACCGGAGCCGACCGGCGAATCCGCGCGGGCAGCTACGCGCTGAAGCCAGGGGCACCTTGGGGAGAAATTCTCGACGAGTTGACGTCGGGACGGATGATGACCTTCGGAATGACCATCCCGGAGGGGTTTACGATCGCCGACATGGCGCCCCGCATCGCCGAGACGGTGGAGCGCCCCGCCGATTCGGTTCGGGCCTGGCTTTCAGACCCCGATGCCCACTTGCCCTGGGGCGTGCCTGGACCCGGACTCGAGGGATACTTGTTTCCGGACACCTATCGCTTCGCCCGAGGCGTGGCTCTGGATGTCGTGATCGAGGCGATGGTCAGGCGGTACCAGAGGGCCTGGACGGCCGGGCGTCGTGCCCGACTCGAGGCGTTGGAGATGTCCGAGAATGAACTGGTCACGCTCGCTTCTATCATCCAGGCCGAGGCACGGCGTGTCGAAGAGATGCCGACGATTTCCGCGGTGTACCACAACCGTCTCCGGTTGGGCTATCGGCTCCAGGCCGATCCAACGGTTCTGTACGCACTCGGGGGACGCCGGGACCGGCTCCTCTACGCGGCCATCGACTCGGTTGCCGATAATCCCTACAACACCTACACGCAACGGGGCCTTCCACCAGGGCCCATTTCCGCACCTGGCGAGGCAGCGATCCACGCAGCGCTCTATCCAGCCGACGAGCGTTACCTCTACTTCGTGGCGCGGGCGGACGGCACCCATATCTTCACGAACAGCCTTGAAGAACATAATCGCGCTCGTGAGGTCGCCCGCGGGAGGCGGAGCGCGGTCGCCAAACGATAGAAGGCCCGCTGGCGTTCCATGGAAAGCCTCGATCTCGCCACCCGGCTACGTCTCACCATCATTACCGACGAGGCGTTGGCGCGGCCACGGGCACTCCTCGAGGTTGTGCGGGAGGTGCTCGCCGCCGGTGCCCCCACCATCCAGCTTCGGCTCAAGGGCGCCACCGCCCGTGAACTGCTCGAGGCGGCCCAAACATTCAAGCCGATCGTCCACGCAGCCGGTGCACTCTTCATCGTGAACGACCGCGTGGACGTCGCGCTGGCGGCCGGCGCGGATGGCGTACACCTCGGCCCGGACGATCCTCCGGTCGCGGACGCCCGCGCCGTCGCGGCAAGCGTACTCGGCACGCTCGCAAACGCCTTCATCGTCGGATACTCGGTGGACACCACGAGCGGCGCCGTAGGGGCGGAGGCCGAGGGAGCCGATTATCTGGGGGTCGGCACCGTATGGGCGACGGCGAACAAGTCCGACGCCGGAGACGTCATCGGGATCGAAGGACTCCGGCGCGTGGTGGAAGCGGTCTCCATCCCGGTCGTTGCGATCGGGGGTATTACCCCCGAACGAGCCAAGGCCGTCGCCGAGACGGGGGCGTGCGGATCAGCGGCGATCGGCGCAGTCATGGCTGCACCCGACCCAGGCGAGGTCGTGCGGGCACTCCTCCTGCCGTTTGGCGGAGCCGCGTGACCGGTACGCTGGTTCCGAGACCGGTACGCTGGTCCCAGACGCTCTAGAACCCACCTGCCTCGATCAGCGCCCCAACCTCCTCCTCCGTGACGAAAAAGGAACCCAGCGGGTACCCTCGCTCGGGATCATGAAAGTCGGAGCCGCCCGTCATGATGAGCCCGTCCGCCTCGGCCGCCCGCTCCAGCTTTCTGATGCGACGCGGGGTGGCCCGAGGCCGATAAACCTCCAGGCCCTGGAGCCCCGCTTCGACGAAAGCCGGTAATAACTCGTACAGGGCATCCATGGGCGGGTGCGCCCACACCGGAATCCCTCCCGCATCGAGGATCAACCGGATCGCCTCCTCGGGTGTTGCCAGCCGCGTAGGCACGAACGCCGGATGTTCGTCGCCTATCAGTCGGTCGAACGCGTCGGGCACGGCTTTCGCGTACCCCTTCGATACGAGCGCACGCGCCAGATGGGGTCGTGCGATAACCGACCGATCCGGACCCGCGGCATCGAGAACATCGGCCATTTCGATCAGAAGCCCTTGGCCGCGAAGGCGAGCGACCATCTCGTCCATCCGGCTCTCCCGGCCTTCGAGGGCGTGCCGCTCGTGCGCCTGGATCGAGTCCGCCTGCGGGTCGACGAAGTATCCGAGGATGTGGTACTCCGCATCCTCATGTGTGCTGCTCACTTCGATGCCCGGAATGATCCGAATGGAGAGTTCAGCAGCTGCGTCCATAGCCGCGGGGATCCCCGCCACGGTGTCGTGGTCGGTGAGCGCCAAAAGATCCAGCCCGCCGTCGGCCGCAAGGCCGACGACCTCCGCCGGACTCAACAAGCCGTCCGAGGCCGTCGAATGAACGTGGAGGTCGAGCCTCATGGGTTATTGCGCCGCTGGGGCTAACGTGCCGTCAGCCGGCGCTCTCCATGGCTTCCAAAATTTCGCCCACGTCGAGCTGGGCGCCGGCGGGAAGCTCCTCTGGGGCTTCAGTGCCCCCGTACTCGGTGAGGATGATCAGATCGTCGCCCTCGACCTTGAGCACTCCGCCCGCCACGAAGAACCGCTCGCTGCCACCCTCCGGAAGATCGATGGACAACTCCCCAGAGCCCAGAAGGGCGATCATCGGTGCGTGGCCCGGCAGGACGCCGACCTTACCGTCCCACGCCGGCGCGACCAGCGATGCCGCCGGCCCCTCAAAGACCACCCTATCGGGCGAAACCACGCGGACCTGTAGTTCCGACATCAGCCCGCGAGCTCCGCACCAGCCGCGATGACCTCGTCGATCCCGCCCTTCATGTAGAACGCCTGCTCGGGCAGGTGGTCCAACTCACCCGCCGCCACGCGCTCGAAGGAGTCCACGGTCTCGTCCAGCTTCACGTACTGTCCGGGAATTCCGGTGAACGTCTCGGCGACGTGGAACGGCTGCGAGAGGAAGCGTTCGATCCTGCGGGCGCGGTTCACGAGCACCTTGTCCTCTTCGGTGAGCTCGTCCATGCCCAGGATGGCGATGATGTCCTGCAAGTCCTTATACCGCTGCAGAATACGCTGCACCTCAGCCGCCACCGCGTAGTGGCGCTCACCGAGGAACTGCGGGTCGAGGATCCGGGAGCTGGAGTCCAGCGGATCCACCGCCGGGTAGATCCCTTTTTCGGAGATCGACCTGGACAGCACGGTCGTGGCATCCAGGTGGGTGAACACCGTTGCCGGCGCCGGGTCGGTGAGATCGTCGGCCGGCACGTAGATCGCCTGGACCGACGTGATCGAGCCCTCGCGAGTGGAGGTGATCCGCTCCTGCAGTTCGCCCATCTCGGTGGCCAGCGTCGGCTGGTACCCCACCGCCGAGGGCATACGGCCCAGCAGCGCCGAAACTTCGGACCCAGCCTGGGTGAAGCGGAAGATGTTGTCGATAAAGAGCAGAACATCCTGCTTCTCCACGTCGCGGAAGTACTCCGCGATCGTCAGGCCACTCAGGCCTACCCGCAGACGGGCACCCGGAGGCTCGTTCATCTGCCCATAACACAGGGCGGTGGATTCGAGCACCCCCGACTCCTTCATCTCGATCCAGAGGTCGTTGCCCTCACGCGTCCGCTCACCCACACCGCAGAAGACGGAGCGTCCGCCGTGCTCCATGGCGATGTTGTTGATGAGCTCCATGATGATGACCGTCTTTCCGACGCCGGCTCCGCCGAACAGGCCGGTCTTACCGCCCTTGACGTAGGGAGCCAGGAGGTCGATGACCTTGATGCCCGTCTCGAAGACCTCCGTCTTGGGCTCGAGCTCGTGGAACTCGGGGGGCGGGCGGTGGATGGGCCAGCGCTCCACTTCACCCTCCTCGGCGGTGATCGGTCCCTGCTCGTCTACGGGCTCCCCAAGCACGTTGATGATCCGCCCGAGCACGGGCGGACCGACCGGCACCGAGATCGCGCTACCTGTATCGACCACATCCATCCCACGGGTCACACCGTCAGTCGACGTCATCGCCACGGCCCGGACCATGCCTCGTCCGATATGCTGCTGCACCTCGACCACGAGGTCGACGTCGTTCCCCCCGTCCCCGGTAGACTTCAGGGACAGCGCATTGTAGATGTCGGGCAGGTGCTCCGGGTCGAACTCAACGTCCAAAACCGGCCCGATGACCTGGATGACCCTTCCAATATTCGTTGCTGCCATGAATTTCTATCTCCAGTCCGTGTTCGGCCTGTGCGCCTACTCGAGGGCGGCCGCCCCACCGACGATCTCGGCGATCTCCTGGGTGATTTGACCCTGACGGGCTCGGTTATATGAACGCGTGAGGTACTCCAGCACGTCGCCCGCGTTGTCGGTAGCGCTCTTCATGGCGCTGCGCCGCGCCCCTTGCTCGGCGGCCATGTTTTCGACCAGCGCCCGGTACGTCGAATTGCGGAGGTAGGCCGGGAGCAGCCTCTCCAGAACGATCTCGGCCTTCGGGGTCAGGATGAAGTTGTCGAGTCCGCCCGACGCGCTCCGTCCCTGGATCGGCAACAAGTGCGTGACCCTGGGCGGCGTCGACGTCGCCGAGATGAACTCCGAACTCACGATGTGCACGGCGTCCGTCCGGCCGGCGGCGAACTCGTCCCGCAGTCCCGCGATCACCGATTCCGCGTCATCCATGGAGGGATGGTCTCCGATATCGACACGCGTCGACGCGATGGGATACCCGCGAAAGCGGAAATACGCGATGCCCTTTTTGCCCACGATGTGGAGGGCCGTTTCGATTCCCTCCCCGGCGAGCCGTTCCAGAAGGAGGCGGGCCTCCTTGATGAGGTTTGCGTTGAACCCCCCCGCCAACCCCCGATTCGCCGTGAGGAGCAGCACTGCGGCTCGCTCTACTCGCTCGGGACGTCGGAGCAGCGGAAATTTTTCGGCGAGTTCCGGCGCATTCAAGCTCCCGACGATCGACGCCAACGCGTCGTTGTACGGCGCGGCCGCACGAACCCGGTCCGTGGCCCTCTTCAGCTTCGAAGTGGCCACCAATTCCATGGTTCGCGTGATCTGCCGGGTGTTCTCCACCGACTTGATCCGCCGTTTTACATCTCTCGAGCCCGCCATTGTCTAGTCGCTCGCTCGCTCAGTACTCATTGGGATCCGTTACGTCGTTCGATCATTCACGACCTTGGGCTCACCTCCCTCTCGGGGCGTCAGGAGGTGGCCCCCGCCTTGGCCTCTTCGGTCGGATTCTCCGCCTCCACCTCGGCCGCGAAGATCTTGTTGTATTCCTCGATGGCCGCGACCAGGTCGGCTGTGATGTCGTCGGTGAGCGCTCCGCCATCCCGGATTCCCGATAACACGCCGTCGGTCTGGGTTCCGAGAAAGTCGTGGAACCCGCGCTCCCAACGCCTCACATGCCGAACCTCGATTTTATCGAGATGCCCCTCGGTGGCCGCGAAGATCACGCAGACTTGATTCTCCACCGGCATGGGCTGGTACTGACCCTGTTTGAGCACCTCCACGGTGCGCTCGCCTCGAGCCAGCTGCGCCTGCGTCGCGGCGTCCAGGTCGGAGCCGA